>JALFSW010000082.1 GCA_022779305.1 Prevotella sp.
GACCTACACTGCATCCGTCTATTGTGCACCCGTATTTATCTCTACATTTAAGGCTGGCGACAACATAAGACTAGAAATAAAGGCATTGAGAGCGGGAAACATCATCGAACGATTAGACAAGAGTGTGGTTGCGCTTGTGCAATCGAAAGTATGGACAAGGCACGTGGAGACGTTCCAAGTACCTACGGATTGCGACACAATAGAGATGAACGTATGGTTGTCGAAGAATGGCGAAGCAATGGTAACGATGCCGCAGCTTGAGATGGGAAGCGTTGCTACTACGTGGTCGCCAAATGCGAAAGAGTTCGAGCGCAGGCTAACACGTACGGGTATTGACATCGAGCAAGGGGTTATTACGTTGCAAGCTGGAAATGTGCGGTTGATTGATGCAGACCGAAAGGAGGTTGCCTTTATTGATGATAAGGGGCATATCACAGCATCAAGCCTCAGCGCAATGGGCGAAAATGGGGTGTATTCTTATATTGCAGGTGGAGAGTTCCAAATAGGGCGGAAAGTGGGCGAAGCCAAAAAGCCTTATTTCGACATAGCCTACAATGAGAATAAAGAGGTTGTGATGCGTTACTTGGATGAGAACGGGAACGTGGTTGGGGTTATCGACAAGACACTTTTTGCTCTTTCGTCTGTGGCTGATACGTGGAAGCCCACAGAACCTATAAAGTACGTAGGCAGCACACCGCCAACGGTGGCAAACGCACCATCAGTCGGGGCAAGTGGCTACAACGTGTATTATGAGTTCTCGTGCGGATATGCCCGCCCCAACGCCCAAACGAAGATCTACAACCACACCAAGGGCGAGACCTCGCCAGAGTTCAACGGGAAGACATTCATTAAGCAGATGTCGCCCACTGCCACAGCGGCGGAAATGTCTGCGGCGGCTGCACACATCGCAGACGGATATTACATATCACAGAAGATAACGGAAGCCATCGTGCCTAATGATAACCCCCTAATCTCGGATGATACGAGGAGGGCACGCACGAGGGCGTATTATCTCTTCCAAGATGGAAGACTTGTTGATATAACATTATTAGATTTGGGTAAGAGAGTATAAAAATATATGTCTAACTAATATTAATAAAGTAAAGAGTTATGAATTGCTGTAATTTTACAAATGAGACATCCACAATTAGAAAGCGTGTGGGTACGGATTTATTTTTGACCTATGTTCTTAAGGAGAATGGGCAAGAGGTGAACCTCTCGGAGCGGGAGGACATCAAGGTGTTTATATTCAAGGCTGGTGTGTTCGATAGCAAGGAACGACAGGAGAACTTCTCGGTAAGTGGTTCATCGCTTCAATTGCAGATTAACGCTAAGGAGAACACACGCAAGGGCGTGTTCGGTATTCGGATTGAATACAGGGTGCAGAATGCGTTATCAGAAACGGGCTATATGGTGGTTATTCACGACATACCAACAGCTTTCGAAATTGTGGGTTCTTCTTCACAAGAGACGCTCCCCGAGAACTTGAATGCGGAAAGCGATGTTATCCGCTTCGGTGTGGATGGGCTGAACGCATTCGAGACGTGGAAGAAGTACACGGACAGGGTAGACGCCACCTTTGAGGATTACATGGCAGCTATCAAGGGCGAACGAGGCGAAAAAGGAGAGCAAGGCGCAGCGGGGGCTGGTGGTTCGAGTGGCGAATTGGAGACGGCTTTTCAAGAGTGGAAGAGCGGCAAAATTAAACCTGGCACAACGCCTAAAGAATCCTATGATAGCAAGTATTATATCAGAGAACTTGCAGGCGAGAAGATGATAGATGTGTGGCGAGCAAACCGATACGAAAACCCGAAGAACGAAGACTTGTTGGACTTTGCGGCATGGATGCTTGCTCAGAATGCGCCAGAGGTGGCACACATTCGATTCAAGGACAAGACGATAGAGGCTTGGGCACTAAAGAACTTCGATAAGGAGGGGAAAGGTTATATAACGGTTGCTGACGCTGGGAATGTGGAGCAGGCGGACTTTATGGCGGCACTCGAAAAGCTACGGGGGCAAGATTTAAAATTTCTCGAGTTCGAATATTTTACAAAGGTGCAAGAAATATCGGAATATGACACGCCAATATACCCAGGAAGTCAGACGTTTAAGTGGGTTGCGTTCCCTAAGTCGCTGAAAAAAGTACATTTGCGTACATCTAGCAACGCAAATAATAGATGGGGTGTTGCTATAGGGGTGCCAACGGAAGTGTTAATCCTCCAAGCACCCGTTACGTTCTATAGTTACCCTATTCTTGATGTAAAAGAAGGCGGAAATAGACCCGTCTACAATCCCGTAACAGGCAAGACAGAAAGTGTGTATGTCTATAATGGGCAGGTTGAACCATATATATCAATAAATGGATTTTATCGAACTAACGATAATACGCCTGGTGATTTTTAAAAAGAAAAATAAATGATACAACACTTTAAACAATTGATTACCGACCACGGCATGCAGAGCTTGTTCGCTGTGGTTACACTTTGTTCCTTTGTCGTTTTTGTTGCGATGGCTGTAGACCTCGCAAGCGGCTGGTATAAGGCGCGATTAAGGAAAGAGGCGCACACCTCTACAGCCTTATCAAGGACAGTTCTGAAGCTCATCCTATATCAAGGGTCGATAACGATTACTTGTGGGATGGATATAATGATACACGTCTCGCACGTGTGGGGCTTACTTAAAGTTCCGCTACTCGAAGCTGTTCCCATTGTCACGATACTCTGGGCGATATTCCTCTGTAGTATCGAATGGCTATCGGTCAGAGAGAAAGCGGACGAGAAGACCAAAAAACAAATGAACACGCAGGCGAAGCTAGTCGTTGATATGGCAGAAGAACTCGCTAAGCGCAAAGGGATAAAAATAGACTTAAACGGGGACGGAAAATGAAGATAGAAGTAAGAAGAATTGCAAGAAAAGCAAGTTACACGATAGGGCGGATGTTCATAGATGACAAGTACTTCTGTGACACGCTCGAGGATGTAGACCGAGGGTTGACCTCACTGATGCCAACCGAGGAAGTGGCAAAAGTGAAGAAGAATGGCGCAACGGCAATACCAACGGGGGCGTATAGTGTGGCTTACACATACTCGCCTAAGTTCAAGCGTCAGATGCCCCTACTTTTGGGTGTGAAAGGCTTTGAAGCCATTCGCATCCACAGCGGTAACACAGACAAGGATACCGAGGGATGTGTTCTTGTTGGTCGTAACACGCAGGTGGGTAGGCTAACAGATAGCAAGTTTATGTTCGAGAAGCTGAACGCAATTCTACAGACAGCATTGGCAGACGGCAAGTCGGTAACCATTAATATAAGGTAAAATAATGGCGACAAATTAGTAACATTATTAAAACACTGAATTAACGATGAAGCAGAAAATATTTAGTATCTTTGCATTGGGATTAATGGTGGTGTTGTTGGCGGCATGTAGTCGTAGGGTGGTAGTGCCCATCGAACGAACACAGACCGACACGATTATCCGCTTGAGGGTGGATAGCGTAAGGACACACGATACATTAATCGTTACACGTACGGCAGTGGTTCACGATACGTTGTTAGTGCACGACAGCATCGTAATAACACTAACAGAGGCAGGAGAAGAGAGAACCCGTTATGTATATCGGAATATCGAGAGAACCCGCACGGCAGACAATACGGAAGCCATACGGCAGGCGAGTAACCATATAAACGTAACAAACGACAGCACAAGCTCACGACATGCCGATCGCATCGAAGTGCCCGTAATAGTGGAGAAACCCATACCGTGGTATAAACGAGCCTTACAGACGTTAGGCGCATTGCTGGTCGTGGTCTTGGTTATTATAGTCGTCGTTCCGCTTGTTCGGTTCATTGTTAGCTGGATAAGATATAAGCGACATTAAGATAGATGTTCATAGTAGTTGAGGAACGAGCGTGTAGCTAAACTCTATAAAAAGGGTGGTAGGGTTAATCCTTATCACCTTTTTTGTTTAAGACGTAGTTGATTACTTTACGATTTGCTGCATCCACTTTGTCCCTATTATATTTAATGTAGACACCTGTAATCTTTGCGCCGTGTGAGTGTCCTAAAGCCTCGCTGATAGTGTCCTTGGGCACATCCAAGTCTGCGGCATACGTTGCCCATGAATAACGTGCCCAATAAAGAGACAGCCCATTTTGCAAAGGTTTCATTTTTTTTCGGTTATTGCCTGTAAGAATAAAGTTACCATTATCATCAAGGAGCGCAGGCCCCATTTTAGCTAAAGCATTATTAACAGAGCCTTGTAAAGCTTTGTAGTCTTTGTACCTATCAAAGCACCTTATTAGATGTTTTTCTCCACGATATCGGTTAATAATTTCCATGGCTTCAGGCTCAATCTTAATACTATACAGTTTGTTAGTTTTATGTCGTCTATATTCCAATCTTCCATTTTTAATACTATCAGCCGTACAGTCGGCTAAGTCAACGGTATTGATACCTATCAGATAAAATGTGAGCAAAAACAAATCGCGATATTCTGGGTAAAGCCCCTGTAATGGTAAGTTTACTAATTGTCTCATTTTATCTATTGGTAAATCTCGCATACGAGTTTCTTCTACCTTAATATGGTAGTGTCTGAATGGATTCTTTGTTGTAATATCATGGTCATTTGCCCAATTAAAAGCACGCTTGATAGTTTTCATGTAAGCCGCTTTTGTGTTAACGGATAAATCGACCATAGAAGCGTAGAAATCTTCAAGCCATACGCGTGTTATTTGCTCAAAGTGCAGCTTTGTGGGGTCATAACCAAACGCCTGTATCTTTAACAATGTACTTTTGGTTGTTGCTTTTGTACGATCAGCACGCCCGATACACATTGATGAAAATACATCAGACAGTGTTGGCACGTCAATCGTAGGCTTTTCCAATTCCAAGTCAGTAAGCATTTGTTTGATTTGTCCACGTGTTAAAGTGTTCCAAATGCCTATCTCTTTTAACTCCATGATACGATTTGTTATCATTGCAAGCATAGACACCAAGGCGGCATTAATGCGTCGAGCACCTTTTCCTATATATTGTTGTGTTCTTGCATCCCACTCACCCGCAGAAGCATAAATACCTGTACCGAGGTAAATATTTGTACCGTGTCCAACAATTATTTGAATAGGGTATGTACCATCTTTTAATGCTCTACGTACATCCAAACGGAAACGTGATTTTGCCATAGTTTAAGCTTTAAGAATTTGCTGAAAATTTGCTGAAAATAGTACAATAAAGTACCGTATTACACCATTTTTTACCCATTTTGGAGGGAATAGGAGTGGGAAAAGATTACCGTTTTATCGCTGATTATCAGCAATTTAGATATTAGACTTAAAACTCCTGATAGTAATCCCATTTTGTTCTTAAGTTGTTAAAAATGAATTAATTGCGTGACTAATTCTTATTGCATCGCACGCTTTGCCATCATTGGCAAACACCTGCAAAATGTGCTTGCAGCCATTTGCCTAAAGGCATCCAACATACAAAGTTACGGTAGTTTTTCGTTTTGCTGAAAAAGGAAGTGGAATAAGTAGGGGGAATTATAAAAAATTAACAGAAAAATGAAAGAATAGATAGATTTATACATCCCTTTTAACTATGCCTAACTTCTTTCAAATTAATTGATAGATACCGGTGAAAGATAATCTTGCTGCTTTTTACAGCATATTTAGAATATGCCGTATATCTGATGGTGGGAAACACAATAAAAAAGGGAAATCAACGTTGTATAGCCGTGAGCTCTAAGATTCTTAAAAATATATCCCTACTACTTTTAGTGGCAACCGCAGTAGTCTTTTTTGCTTGTTCCACTAAAGAGAACACCGCCAAATCGCGCTGGTGGCACTCGTTTAATGCTAAATATAACACCTATTATAATGGTGCGCAAGCCTATATTGAAGGGTCGCTTGAGAAAGAAAATGGTAATAGGGATAATTACACCGAACGCTTACCACTTTATCCAGTGGGCAACAAAAATAGTCGAGAAATTGGTAAGGCAAACTTCGATCGTGCTATCGAAAAAGCCGAGAAAGCCATTGCACGCCACAGCATCAAGCGGCGACCAGAATGGAACAAGAATCGAAAGAAAACCGAAAAAGACATCGAATGGCTCTCACGCAAAGAATATAATCCTTTTCTTTGGAAAGCATGGATGCTCATGGGGCGATCGCAATTCCATAAAGGGGCGTTTGATGAGGCTGTTGCTACTTTTGCCTATATGGGTCGTCTGTACAAAGGACAAGCAGCCATTCGAGATAAGGCAAATGCTTGGTTAGCAAAATCTTATGTGGAGGCAGGATGGCTTTATGAGGCTGAAGACCTCATCAGAAATATGCGTCGTGATTCTATCGATTGGCGAGCCATGAAAGATTGGGATCATACATTGACCGATTATTATCTCCACACGGGCGATCTTGAGAAAGCATCTAACTATCTAAGACGTGTCATTCGTCAAGAAATGCGTCGCAAGCAAAAGGCGCGTCAGTGGTATCTCATGGGACAAATACAAACCGCATTGGGAAACAAACAAGCAGCCTATAATGCGTTCCAACGTGTGAGTGGTTTAAATCCTCCCTATGAATTGGCATTCAACGCACAGATTGCCGCTACGGAGGTGATGTCTGGAGGACAATCGAAAAAGATGGTGGCTCGGCTTAAACGTATGGCAGCATCAGACAAGAATAAGGAATATCTTGATCAAGTTTATTACGCTATCGGAAACATTTATCTTTCTGATAAAGATACGGTTAGCGCAATATCGTCCTACGAAGAAGGCAATAAAAAATCAACCAGAAATGGGATTGAAAAAGGTGTGCTTTTACTTAAGTTGGGCGAACTTTATTGGGATAAAGAATGCTTTGGTGATGCACGTCGATGCTATAATGAAGCATTGGGATTGCTCGACAAAGATAGGAAAGACTACGAGCAACTTTCCTATCGTTCTAAAATTTTAGATGAGCTTGCGCCTAACACAGATGCAATTCATTTGCAGGATTCGCTCCAGTATCTTGCAAAATGTCCAGAAAAAGAACGCCTTGCAGCGATTGATAGGGTTATTGCAGAAGTGAAAAAACGCGAAAAAGAAGAACGCAATCGTGAGGCTGAAGCTGCGGCAGCCAAACAGCAAGCCGACAATGGAGGGCAAGAATTTGATATGCTTGGCAATGCTCGACAAAAACAAATAGGCGGAAGCACACAAGACGCTACATGGTATTTCTATAACCCAATGGCTGTGCAGCAAGGAAAATCTTCTTTCCAACGCCTTTGGGGAAAACGTGAAAACGTGGATGATTGGAACCGTATCAATAAAACAGTCGTAGGCGATATGGCAAACAATCAGCTTGAAACGCTCACAGAGGCGCAGAGAGATTCCATCGAGCGTGAAGAAATTAAACGTGATTCACTCAAAAACATTGCCGATTCGGCACAAAACAATCCCCATAAACGAGAATATTATTTGGCGCAGATTCCTTTTACGCCCGAACAAGTTGATGCAAGTAACAAAATTATTGCTGCATCGTTGCACAAAGCGGGTGTCATTTTTAAAGATCGACTCGACAATTTACGTTTATCTGAAAAGGCACTGCGCCGCCTCACTGACCAATATCCAAGTTATGAACAAATCGATGATGTTTTCTATCATCTCTATTTGCTCTATATGCGGAAGAATGAGACGCAAACAGCCGAAAGCTACATCGCACGACTGAAAGCCAACCATCCTCAAAGTCAATGGACAGCATTGCTTACAGATCCTTATTTTAAAGAGAATGCAAAGTTTGGCGAACAGATAGAAGATTCGCTTTATGCTGCCACTTATGATGCTTTCAAGCAAAATCGATTCAACGAAGTGGATGCCAATGCCCGTATATCAGATACGCGTTTCTCGATGGGAGCAAACAGAGATAAGTTTTTGTTCATCAGTGGATTAAGCAAACTCAATGAGAATAATGTCAGTGCGTGCATCAACAGAATGAATACCGTTGTGGAACAATTTCCCAAGAGTCGTATTAGCGAGATGGCAGGAATGATCATCAATGGTGTGAAGGCAGGGAAAAAGATAAGAAATGGTAAGTTCGATTTAGGAGAAGTATGGAACCAACGCACGGATGTAATGAACGATAGCGATAGCATCAAGCAAGCTGCATTTACGGCTGATAGAGATATTGACTTCCGATTTATCCTCGTTTATCATCCTGATTCGCTCAGTGAAAATAAATTGCTTTTCGAAATGGCACGTTTCAATTTCACCAACTTCATTGTGCGTAATTTTGACATTTCAATAGATGATCTCGAAGGGCTTCATCGTATGCAAATTTCAGGTTTCCGTTCTTATGAAGAAGTTTATCAGTATGCCCGACAGCTCTTTGCAGCAAAGAACGTTGCCCAGCAAATAAGCAAGGATGCTAAAGCCATTATTATTAGTGAGAAAAACCTTGAACTCATAGGTACAGCTTTCAGCTATAAAGACTATGAAGCGTTCTATGAGAAACATTTTGCAACCATCAAAGTGACGCATGATTATTTGCTTTCAGAACCTGCAAAAATTACGCAACCTCGTGAGCGCGATTTGTTAAAGGAAATCGAAGAACGCAATCCTGATGCAATGAATCTCGACCTTGAGGATGCGGAGAAAAATCCCATCGAAGGCGGAATGAATATCCCGATAGAGGGTGAACCAGCAACCAGTAGCCAACCTACTGCACCTGAAATTATTGTTCCTACTGAACAACCAGCTTCTCAACAGCCAACAACAACAAAGACGACAGTCGAAGTTCCTGCGCAACCACAAAAGAAGGAACCTATTGCAAAGGAAGACGACCGAGGTATGGATATTCCGCTCGAAGACGACTCAACAGATAATAATGGTGGATTTGAAATTCCGTTTGATGCACCAAAGACGGAAAGCAAAACGCCTGTCAAGGTTGATAAGTCGCAAACAGACGGTAAAACCACACAGCCTGTTCAACAAAAGAAGATGGAAGCGAAGTCAAAGACAAGCACAACTGATAAGAAAATGCCAGCTACGCCCGCAGTTAAACCTACGCAGCCTATAACAAACAAAACTGCAGGGAAAACAGCGACAACGAAGAAGACCAGCACCGATGGAACAGTGATCTACTTTGAAGACGATGCAAAAACGGCAACGACAAAGAAGAAAGATAAAAAACCAGTTGTGCTTGATGATGACTTCGATGATGAATACTACGATTTAGAAGGTTTTTAACCCTCCTGCATGAAAGAAAATAGCAAAATGAGAATAACGCAGATAGAAAAAACACGCCTCGCTCGGACAATGGTCAGAGGATTTTTCCAGTCTTATGTCTTTGGAAAAGCAGAACAGCTGTTCCCAGAAGGACAATCCTTAGAACCACGCCATTATAAAGAAATCATTTCCAACAATTACGAACATCTTGCCAATGAGATGCTTGGCATCTTCTTCCCGCTCTTAGTTCGATTGAATTTTAAAGATGCCGATGCAGCCACAGAAGACCTTGCGCAGCGGAAATTTTCATCAACAACATCTCCAAAATTATTGTTGCGCTATGCCTGTGGGTCAAAGGTGGTTTATGACAGTGTTGTAGAGGAATATCGCATCCAAATCGAAAACCTCCTTTCTGGACATCTCCAACCTATGAGCGAGTTTTTAAATGCAGAAGACACAGGTAGCGATGAAAGCATAGAAGTGGCTTTGGCGATTCGTACCTTGGTTCGTACGCAGATGCAAACCTATGCAAAAGCAAAGGGCGGAGAAGCCGACCGACTTTCTCAAAAGACTATTTATCGACTGATGATACACGGAATGATAGCCCTCCTACACACTGAAGTACCTGATATTAGTGGTGAAAATCTTGAGTTAATCTTCCGACGTGTAGCCAAAAACAGCAATAATTTTGAAACACTGATGGACGAAATGACACGCCAATTTTCAGAACTTGCTGAATAAGTATATACTTACGATGACACGCAATGGTAGTGTTCTCCAAAATGTGTAAGTCATTCTTCTTTTTCGGCGTGCTTTTATGACTGGAAACTCCTCAACCGACAATTGCTTTCGCGAGGTCAGCTTATTATTCATTTTTCTCGCTAATGCGAGCGTCTGAAAAACGATTATTTGCTAACGCAGGCGTTCTGAGAACGATTACTCGCTAATGCGAGTGTCTAAAGGACGGTTATTTTCATGGCAATGTAAAAACTTCCTTACTCGTTTTTCAATCAGCTCATCTGGCTTAACGAAAACGTTTCTTAATCACCAATACTAAAAACAGAGCCTTCGTTGGCAAGCATGGTGTTAGGAAATATAGCTTGTGCTTCTTTTAGTAGCTGGGTTTCATCATCATAGCGAGCAGAGAAATGTCCCAATAGAAGACGTTTTGCGTTGGCATCACGTGCTACCATCGCTGCTTCTTCTGCCGTGCTGTGGAAGTAGCGTTGTGCGTTAGCCTTGTGGTCGTTGGCATAGGTGCTTTCGTGATAGAGCAAATCAACCTCTTTCACGAATGTATGGAGGTTTTTCATGTATCGTGTGTCGGAACAATAGGCATAACTGTGCGGTGGTTTGGCAGGTGTAGTGAGTTGGGCGTGGGGAATGACCTTTCCTTCTGGTGTTGTCCATGAAGCTCCCGCCTTGATGTTGTTAATCTGACTGATGGGTATTTGATAGAAGTCGATTTGGTCACGGCGGATGTGGGGAAGTTTGGGTTTTTCTTTGAAGAGAAATCCACAGCAAGGCACTCTGTGTTCCAAGGGAATGGATGTTACCGTGAGCGAGCGGTCTTCGTAGATAAGGGTGTGGGCGGTGGTATCGAGTGGATGAAACGTCACTTCATAATCAATGTGTTCGCAGAAGAGGCGCATTGAATGATGGAAATATTTTTCAAATGCTTGTGGTGCATAGACTTGAAGTGGCGATGTGCGTCCCGTGAGAGCGAAGGTAGAAATCATCCCGATAAGTCCAAAGCAATGATCACCATGCAGATGGGAAATGAAAACTGCTTGAATTTTGTTAAAAGGAATGCGCGAACGGCGGATTTGTGTTTGTGTCCCTTCGCCACAATCCACCATAAAATACTTACCACGTATCTCGACTACCTGACACGTGGCATTGTGGCGAAGTGTTGGCAATGCACTGCCACAACCAAGAATATGTACGTTGAATGGATTCAAGGCTTATCGTTTCGTTTTGCGATTGAACATAAAGATGCCATTTTGATTTTCCAACGCCATTGAATCGTTGAGCGTTAGGATTTCAAAGGTGTCTTTTGATAGCACCAATTTCCCGTTGTATATCTTCCAAGACGTCCACGCATTGCGTTCGGCGTGGTTGTTGGAAACAATTTTCCCGCCTTCTTTGATTTCAAAATCTTTATCGATGCTTGTCCAATTGCCTAAGAGCGATGTGAGATTGATGGCATTGCGGAGGATTAAGTCGCCATATTCTTTGTAGCCAATGATGGCAAAGCGATCACCTTCGAGCTTTCCACCTTTCACCACGTCAATGCTATCATCGGGGTGTTGGATGTAAACCAACGTGTCGCCAACATCGGTCAGTAGGACGATGGAATTCATGCCGCCATCAATCATCACACCATAGACGGTTGTGTCGCCTGCGGTTAAACTATCGGCATCCACATTATTGGCTTCAATGAGTGGTTTTGCTTTTTCTGTCTTGCAACTAAATGTGAGTCCAATAATGACTATCAAGAGTAGGAATATCGGTAATTTCTTCATTTCTTTCGTTTAATTGAGATTTAATTTTAATTTTCTTCGATGCGTTGTGGTGAGGGCATGCGATTATTTTCGTGTTCTGTAGGTGGTGGTATAGGCATTTCCTCATGCGGTGGATTTTCTCCATTTTCAATTGGTAATTCTCCATTTTCTGGATCGTTTATACCTTCTTCTCCATAGAAAATCTCGATGCTGTCTGCCACATTGTGCTGTGGTGTATAATGTTGATCACACATGTAGGTTTCGGCTGGAATATCATAATTCGGATTTTTTACCCATTTTGCTTTGTATTTAGCGAATGCTCTGTCGTTCATCACTGCTTGAATGAAACTACCACAGATGGGCAATGCGGTCTTTGAGCCTTGTCCAAGTGCACCTGTGCGGAAGTGGATGCTGCGATATTCGCCACCAACCCATGCTCCGACAACTAATTTAGGACTTACTGCCATAAACCATGCGTCAGAGTGGTTATTGGTTGTTCCTGTTTTCCCGCCCCAGTCTGTGGTGCTGTCGTCTGTATATTGAGAAAGCGCAAGACTTGTTCCGTAGGCTTCGTTCTTGCCAGCTTTCAAGAGTTGCTGCATGTAGAAAGCACTCTTATAGGGAATAACTTCCTTGCTTTCATTGGGGGCAACATATACTTCGTTGCCTTTTTGGTCTAATATTTTTGTTACCACAATTGGTTCACGATGCTCCCCATCGTTGGCAATGGTGCAATAGGCGTTCGCAAGTTCCAAAAGATTAACATCACTACTTCCCAATGCCAATGACGGCTCGTTCACAAGTGGACTTTTGATGCCCATATCTTGTGCAGTTCGGATGATGTTCTTGATGCCCATTTCTTGCCCCAATCTCACAGCCACCGTGTTCACACTGCGTGCAAAGGCGGTTTTCAGTAGGAGCGAATCGCCTGAGTAGCGTCCGTTAGCATTGCGAGGCGTCCATGTTCGTGTTTCGCCTGTTTTCTTGTCGTAGACATCCATAGAGAAATATTCATCTCTCCGTTTGTCGCAAGGGGTCAGTCCTTGGTTCATTGCCTCTGTATAGACAAAGAGTTTGAAAGTTGAACCTGGTTGTCGTTCAGCCGTTACCTTGTCATATTTCCATGTTTTAAAATCTATGTCGCCCACCCATGCTCTTACAGCACCCGTTTCGGGCTCCATAGCAACCATTGAACAGTGCATGAATTTCACCATATAACGAATAGAGTCGAGCGATGACATTTCTTTTTCGATGAAACCTTTATCGTAGTCAAAGAGTTTCACAGTGTGGGGTTTATTGAGATAATAAAGCACGCTATCAGGTTGGTTGGGATATTTCTCAACCAATTTGCGATAGAATGGTTGTCGCTGTGCAATGCCTTCGATGAATCCTGGAACCAAATTTCCTTTTTCGTCTCGCCATGGATCGCGTCCACGCCAATGGTTGTCAAATTCTTTTTGAATGCGGCGCATTTGCTTCTTGGCGGCTTCTTCGGCATATTTTTGCATACGGGTGTCGATTGTTGTGTATATTCTCAACCCACTACTGTAAAGATCATAGCCATTTTCTTTTGCCCAATCCTTAAGATATTCTGCGATGTATTGCCGGAAGTAGAGTGCTTTCCCATCGTAATTCTCTTCCATGTGTACATCCAAATTTAGTGGAAGGACTGAAAGTTTATCATATTCGCTTTGAGAAAGTTTGTTGTGAGTCAGCATGTTATATAACACCGTGTTGCGCCTGCCAATCGAATTTTTGGGATTTAAGATGGGGTTATAATAAGTTGTAGCCTTGAGCATTCCCACGAGCGTGGCAATTTGGTCAGTGGTGAGTTTGGCTGGGGTTGTATTAAAATAGGTGCGTGCAGCTGTTTTAATGCCATAGGCGTTGTTGCCAAAGTCTACGGTGTTGGCGTACATCGTTAGAATTTCTTTTTTCGTATAGATTTTTTCGATTTTCAAAGAAATGATCCATTCCTTCGTCTTCATAATGAGCATTCGAAGTCCAGGAACATAACCGAGCACCCCCGCACTACTATTTCGCACTTGAAACATGTTTTTTGCCAGTTGTTGTGTGATGGTTGATGCACCGCGTGCGCCTCGCTGTGTGAGAGCGTCTTTTGCAGCACCTGCTAATCCTTCTGGGTCAATACCGATATGGCTGTAAAAGCGTTCGTCTTCCGTGCTGATGAGTGCATCCCAAAATTTAGGATTTACTTCTTCATAGCGTATGGGTGTACGGTTTTCTTTAAAAAATTTACCAATGACCACTGAGTCAGCACTGTAAATCTCTGATGCTGAAAAAGTGGGTGGTTCGGTGATTTCTTTAAATCCAGGTGAACTTCCGAAGAGCCAAAGGAAGTTGATGTCCACCATTCCAAAATAAATGAAAATCGATAGAAAGGTAGATACAATCACCAATAGCGTTTTGGTGTACCACGCTCTCCCTTTGTAAAGTCTGATATACCATGGGAAGAAGTTCCTAATGGCTTTCAATGAATTTCTGATAAATCTTATCATAGTGATATTGAAAATAGATTTACAAAAGTATCAAATATAATTGAGAAAAACAAATATTCTTTCATCGAATGCACTGTCTTTCTTTTTTACGTACTATATATTCTCGTTGGATGGTTGTACGGCAATGATCATGCAATAATCTTCTGAGAAAATAGTTTGATAAGGAATGGTTTGAGCATTTTTTAAATCAAGTACGTGTTTCTTTTTGACGTCTACTTTCATTTCTTGATAGCCCAAATGACTAGCAGATTGCAATTTATAAATAGCTTCTTTGGCACACCATGCTTCCAAAATGTCATCTGTCTTGTCGTATGATTCGTCTTCTCGCAGAAATCGTGATGCAATTTTTAAAACGCGATCGGAGCGTAACTCAATGTCGATTCCCACTTCGTGATGATCTGAAAGTAGGATGGCAACGTAGCCTTTACAATGAGAAATACTGATATGGTGGTTTTTTATGAATGGTTTCCCATCTTCATTGTGTTGGATGTCTACCGCTTTTCCGAGCATACATTTCAACAATTCGGCTGCCCCTCTGCGTTCTTCGGCTCTTCCTCCGCCGATGGTGTAAAGTCCTAATCGCACGTTGGGCTGAATGGTTTGCAAGCTAATGAGCATCTTTGAGTGTAATTTTAATGCGGGTGATGCGTCGATTATCTATCCCAATGATTTGAAAAACAATATCTTCATACGTTAAACATTCGTTCAGCGTAGGGAAATCGCCTTTAAGTTCCAATACCAATCCAGCCAAAGAGTCGGCATCACCTTCGATGGCAGAAAAGAAATCTTCTTCTTTCCCAATGACACGTGTAAATTCGCTGATAGGTGTTTTCCCCTCAAAGAGATAAACCGAAGGACTGATTTGTGTGAAATGTGCTGTTTCGTCATCAAATTCATCATTGATTTCTCCCACAATTTCTTCCAGAATGTCTTCCATTGTAACTAACCCACTAGTGCCTCCGTATTCATCAACAACGATGGCAATGTGTACTTTGTTTTCTTGAAACTCTCGCAAGAGGTCGTCTATTTTCTTTGTTTCTGGCACGAAATAGGGTGGGCGGATCAGACTTTGCCAGCGGAAGTTAGATGGTTTTGAGATGTGGGGTAGGAGGTCTTTGATGTAGAGAATGCCTCGAATGTTGTCGCTACTATCTTGGTAGACAGGGATGCGCGAGAATTTATTTTCTACGATGCTGCGTATGACTTGTGCATAATTCGAGCGCAAATCCAAATCAACAATGTCTTGTCGTGAGGTCATCACCTCCTTTGCTGTCTTGTCTACAAAGCGAATGATGCCTTTCAGCATCTCTTTTTCTTCTTGAATTTCATTCTTATTGGTTAGTTCCAATGCTTGTTCAAGTTCGTCAATAGACAATTGGCGATTTTCTTTTTTCACTAATTTATCGGCTATCTTGCTACTCCGTAACAAGACGTTTTCAATCATCCAAAACAGTTTTCGAGCAAACATAATTCCTCTTACAGCCCTCCGACAAAACCGCAAAGGGTCAAGCCGACTATAAACTTTTGGCATGATTTCACCAAAGAGTAGGAGTAGAAAGGTGAGCAAGACGGTTACAAACAAGATTTCTATCCACGTTTCTTTGAAGATAAAGATATGGGAAAGAATGTGAGAAGATAGCATAACTATCGTAACATTCACCAAATTGTTGAGAATAAGAATTGTTGCAAGCGTTCGTTCACTATCGTTTCGCAGTAATTCGATATTGGCATCGGTCTTGCTCTTTGCTGTATCCATCTTGTCAAGGTCGTTCGGTTTCAGACTAAAAAAAGCGATTTCCGAACCACTCGCAAATCCAGATACTAAAAGCAACAAGGCGGCTAAGACAGCCGCCAAGCACACCCCCAAAGTGGGTGTTTGGATCTCTATGTATTTTGAAATTAAATCTAAAAAACTATCCATTTAAAAAGGTATGTTTGAATCATCCGAAGCAGGTTTCTCATTTTCTCCTTCTGAAACCTTGCTTTCTTCATGTCGGCGTGAAGCAGCAAGCCACTCCAAGTTTTCTGCATAGACTTCTGTTATCTGTCTGCGCATTCCTTTCTTATCATCTACATTTCGGTACCTTATGCGTCCTTCTATGTAGATTTTATCGCCTTTGTGAATGTAGCGCTCGGCATATTTCGCCAAGTTTTTGAACAAAACAATGTTGTGCCAATCTGTTTGGTCGGGTACTTGCGTTCCATTGGGTAAAACATAGCCTTTCTCTCTTGTAGCAAGCGGAAAGGAAGCCACACATTGGTCGGCATCATAATAGTGAATTTCTGGTTCTTTACCCACATTTCCGATCAGCATTACCTTGTTCATATGCCACTTCGTTTTTTATTTCCACATTCCGAGATAATGGAACTTAAAGTTCTTACCCTTTGCCGATGGGAATTGGCTGCGAGAATCTACTCGATCTCTCAAATAATCAATGATGCGATTGTAGCAATCCAATCCCGATATAGCTTTGCAACGTGCCACAAATTGCGTATCTCGGTATTCGTATTTTCCCGTAACGGGAATGTAAACAACGCGTTTGAAATCGAAAATGCCTTCATACCATCCATCTCTTTCTTGCGTAAGGTGCATCACTGCACTATTTTCCTTACGCTGAATTTGGTTATTGGGACGTAGTGCCTTCTTTTCCTTGAAATCGAGCATCGTGCGTGCTTCTGTTTTGATAATGATGAAGTAAACGCGTGGACGCACCTTATAGCGTTTAGGATAGAACACATCGCTTTCGGCATACATACGTATGTCTTCCTCCATTTCAGCTGTAAGACGTATTTCAGGAATTGAATCAAGAAAATCTAATGCTTGATCTACATTATATACCAATGTTTCGTTATCGAAATATCTTAAATATAGGTTCATCGATTTTGTATTGCTGTAATAGTATGTTTCTCTTATTGCAACTATTCTAAAACTTATGTTTTTACTTGGAACTTGATCCAAAAAAACTTCTATTTCTTCTTAGAATAAGCCTTAAAATTAAAAATAGAGCGGAAAACGGGACTCGAACCCGCGACCCCGACCTTGGCAAGGTCGTGCTCTACCAACTGAGCTATTTCCGCAAATTAAGTGAAATTTCTTTTCTTATATCACTACAATCTAATGCATTCCACTTAAAGTGTGATACTTTAAAGATATCTACTGTCACCAGCAAATAAATTTAAGAAATAATTAGTATACTTTTGATTATTGTGATGATTAAAGTGAAGAGGAGGAGACTCGAACTCCCACGAAGCAATTTTCACTACCCCCTCAAAGTAGCGCGTCTACCAATTCCGCCACCTCTCCAAATTAAATTTTCTTCAAAAACTTATGAAAAAAGCAATGTGCCCAGAACAGGACTCGAACCTGCACGTTATAAACACACGCACCTGAAACGTGCGCGTCTACCAATTCCGCCACCTGGGCATTTTTGTAGAGAACAGATTCTCTTTTGCTTGCTCCAAATTGTCAAAGAGAGCGGAAAACGGGACTCGAACCCGCGACCCCGACCTTGGCAAGGTCGTGCTCTACCAACTGAGCTATTTCCGCAAAATAATATTCAATCTAAAATTATAAACCAATAAAATGTCGGGGCGACAGGATTCGAACCTGCGACCACCTGTTCCCAAAACAGGCGCGCTACCGGGCTGCGCTACACCCCGCACATTCAGTCTGAGTTGAACCCCATTTCTGAATTGCGAGTGCAAAGTTACTATGTTTTTTTAGAATGACAAAACTTTTCAGCAATTTTTTTACAAGTTTTTTTGTTTACATTGCATAATGGTTTAATAAAGATTTGAAAATCAATCGTTTATTTAAAAATGCCCTTTGCTCTTTTATGTGTCATCTTTTCAAAGGGAGTTAAGTATTAAATTCAAATTTGTCATTAGAGACTATTAGTGGTTTCTTTTTATCTTATTTATTCACTTCCCACTTGCATCCCTTTGGTATCTAATGACCGAATTGGGTTAAAATAACGATGTATAGAATGTCCTATCTAGTGTAATGTTGTTTAGTTTGTCATTGAACCACAATGATATATTGAAGTGGTTTAAACTAATTTCTCAAATGAGAAACAGCGTACTAATAGCTAAAATTGTTATATTATGGGTGACCAAACTCATTCATAACAATATCGCTATGTACGCTGTGTTGGACAAAGATACAATAAAAAGTGAAAT
>JALFSW010000003.1 GCA_022779305.1 Prevotella sp.
GCCAAGACGAAGGACAAACACATATTGTATTTGGCGAGGTCGCTAAAGACTCGACAATCCTTTCTTTCTATATGGGAAAAGCTAAAGGATTTCTCACTGCCATACAGCACCAAGAAATCCTAATGACCGATTTGGGTTTATCTCTTTACGTATCTTCTCCGGATATGGATAGTCGGGAGCTCAATGGTTTTATGTTGGCAATCGAAACTATGTCACTCCCAGCTTTCCTAGCCTCATGATGATTGACGTTTGGCTGCGTCCCATCTTATAGGAGATATATTTGATGCTCTTACCTTGGCGATGAAGGTCAAGCAGATACTGATCTGCAGCCTTTGTCCAACGCTTTTTTGCATTCCTGTGTACAGCATAGCTCTCAGCTGTTACTTTCTCTGGATGTAGAAACTCGTCAACGAAGACAGAAGGGTAATTCTTGTCATACATGACTATGGTCTTCTCTTTCGCACGAGTAATGGCTACATAGAACAATCGTCGTTCCTCACCATACGGATATTTGTCAGCATCAGACAAAACATATTGCAGTACGGGGGCGTCACTAATCTGAGAGGGAAATCCGAATGTTCCTTTGTTGCATTGAAGGAGTATTATATAGTCTGCCTCAAGTCCCTTTGACTTATGAACAGTAAGAAACTCCATCTTTCTTCCGCCAATCACATAGTAGAAATTACCATTCTCCTTAATGCATTTATAGCGGAAAGAGAGGTAATAGTCATCGAATGAATAGCGTCCTAATAAGAAGATTGATTTTTCCTTTGGAATGCTGTTTATCATTTTTTCCAAGGTATCAACATACTGGGGACGATTATATTCCTGAAATAACAGTCCCGTTTTTGTGGACGAATTGAATGGATGTATGTCTTTTCTCAACTGTGCATTGTTCTTTTGAATGAAAGCGGAAGACAACGACACTAATGGCTCACCAAATCTGTAAGTAGTCTCTATCCTTCGTATGTTCGTAGCTCCAAAATATTCAGGAAACTGACTGAATAATGTCATGTCGCTTCCAGAGAAACGATATATCGACTGCCAGTCATCACCGACACAGAATAGCTTTGCTGGCTTAGATCCATCCCGCAACGCTTGCAGGAATTTGTACCTGTCGATTGATATGTCTTGGAACTCATCAACAATGATGTATTCGTAACTGTCTGGATGATTTTCCCTGCATAGTTTCGTAGCCATGAGGATGGCATCCGTGAAATCTATCTGTTTCCTTTCTTCAAGTTCATGAACATATTCCTTATACATTGGCTTGAGGATATTATTGATGACAGAAACATTTCTCTCATCATTAGTTTCTTTAGCATCATTGAGAGCATCCTCTATCTTTTCGCACCTTGATTTCAGCAAGGTGATGAACGTAATTGTCAAACGGATAAAGGCTTTCTCTTGATTACTTTCCTTGGGCAGTATAAGTTCATATAGCTCCTCGTCAGTTTTCTCATGCAAGGGAACACCAACATCCTTCAACAACGTCTTTAGTTTTTCCTTGATATCTTTAGCATAGAAGTCGGCACTTGATGTGCATATCATCTTTGTGTCATACTTCTCATGGACGGTCTTCTTCCATGTGATACCATCGTTGTACCGTTTGTTAGCCTCATCGTATGATATTCCCTTATCCTCTGCAAACCACGTAGGGACGAGATTGTGTTCATCGACTCCGAAGTGCTCTAAATACAATCGAAACGGATTGCCGTCTTTCTCATAATAGATAGAAAAATCTGGACAGTATTGACTATATGTTTCATCAGCCACCTGATGTTCGTATGGTTCCTCATAACGATATTTGATACCAAGTGCAGTCAAAGCAAATGCAATTTTCTTTTCTTGTTCGCTACGCACGTTGAAAGTATTGCCATCCATGTCAGGAAAGATAGCCTTGATAGTTCTTGCCTTTGCCGCTGCAAGATTCTGTTGTCTCTGCTTCTTGCGTTTCTCCCAGTCTTCCAAATCTTGATCATAATCAACGAAATAATCAAGTATGCTCTTACGGAATTTCTTCTTGCTGAGCAAACGATAGTATATCTTGATAAACAGAGCATCCGTATTGTCACAAATGCTCGGCTTCTCCCCAGTGGTCTTACCTATCAGATCCAACGCCAGTTTATGGAACGTATAACCCCGCAATCCCTTTGCATCAGCTCTTTCGGTCAGCTCTGTTGCTGCTTTATGTGTGTAGCTGATAAGAAGAATTTTCTCGGGGTTCACTTTCTTGATTTCTGTGAGATATTTTACTTTGCCAACAATAGATGATGTCTTGCCACTACCTGCACTGCTCACTACAAGCACGTTGTCCTCATCAGCAATAATAGCCTTGCGTTGCTGTTGGTCTAAAGGATATTTAAGGCATGTATCGAAGAAGGACTTGTTTTTTGTTAGTATTTCGTTTTCTACCTGACTATTATGTCTTTCAACAATGCTTTCAATGTTTTCAAACAACGATATAAGATTGATAATTTCATTGGTCGCATTCACATGAAACCTATCAAGCCATAAACAGAGTTTCGCTGCACGTTGATAGTCTTCTTCATAAGGGCTAAGGATTCCTCTCTTTTCTGATTCGTTTATGATCTTGCCTTGATAAGCTTGGTTTAATTCTTCTGAAATGTCAGCTGATAAGGCAATATCTTCAGACATTTTTTTTACCTGATTACCAAGATACAAGCGAAATATGAATATTCCAATTATAATAGATGCCAGTATGGAGAAAAGCAGTACTATCATCATTTCTACTGTAATTCTTTAAATCAAGAATAATTGTCTATTTATGCTTTGATGGCACGCAGATGGTTGATGGCAGGGTTGGCATACATCGTCAGTATGCGTTCTCGAAGATAAGCCTCATCTTTTTCAGGAAGATCGATTTTGTCGATTTGCTGTTGCAGATAGGTTTCAAAGTGTGCCTTTTCTTCTTGACAGTATTTGTCGGAAAAATCGGTGGATGATTGCAACAAGTCGAGCGCAATATAATTTGTGGCGAAAAGATGATAATGCAGATGAATTTCGTGGTCGATATGTTCAGCGATCATGCGATAGAGTTCTGTTTTAGGCAAATCGGGCGAAAGTTCATCGAGAAATGCATTGATCGACGCTGCTGCATAATAGCGCACGTTTCCTTTGTATCCCGTGATGCCCGTTTGCATACTCACGAGGTCATCGTTCGCTCCCTTTTTGAAATCGGGCGTATCACGGCGTTGCTGAAATTCTTTGGCTTTGAGATAATCGCAAGGATCATACTCGTAAGAAATCGACAGTGGGACAATGTTCAGTGCTTTCAAGCGTTCCACGGTCGTTCCTTCGCCACCCATCGTCATCATTTTCAGGATGGCTTCTGCGGTTCGGTCATCAGAATCTTTGGCACGTCCCTCACGTTGTGCAATCCAAACGTTTTCTTGTTTTTCCTTGATGGCATAGTGCATATAATCGGACAGCGTCCTACTTGCCTGCAACATCTGGCGCATTGGGAGACCGCGTTTCACAATGAAACTCTTGTTGAGTCGTACGATGGCTTTTATCCATTCTGCTTTCAGCAAATTGTCGCCAATGGCTATTTCACAAGTGGTTGAAAACTTATTATCAATCAGGAGCACATCGAGCATTGCCGAATCAAGCACAATGTCTCGGTGATTGCTCACGAATGTGTAATTGGCGTTACGCTGCAACGTTGGTGCTTCCATTTGGAAACCATTACCAGAACGTGCCATTATCATTTGAACAATGTCATAGAAAAACGCTTTCTGAAAATCTAAAAGGCTTTTGCAAGCATACATTTTTTCTTTAATAGCATCAATCGGCACACTGGGGAATACTGCCGCAACTACTTTGAGAAACGTTTCATCACCAAGCAATTGTGCATAGACCATGGGAAGTTCTTCGGCAATAAATGGGCGAATGTCGTCAAATTGTGATGGAATCATTATCGGGATATGGGTTCAAGTTGTTGGTTTTTAAAAAACAAGAAATGTTACGATTGCAGGAACTGATTTTCTACGATTTCGCTCAACACCTCCTTGATGTCTAAGCCTGCCGCACGAACTTGTTGAGGAATGAAACTCGTTGCCGTCATACCGGGGGTTGTGTTCACTTCGAGCAAGTTGATGACATCGTTGCCATCGGCATCTTTCGTAATGATATAGTCAATGCGTATGATACCATTGGCTTGCAGAATATCATAGATGCGACTTGTCAGTGCTGCCACCTTCTCAGCTGTTTCTGTTTGCATTCTTGCTGGTGTGATTTCCTCAACTTCTCCATTATATTTTGCGTTATAATCGAAGAACTCATTGTGTGTAACCACTTCTGTTGCAGGGAAAACCACCGCCTTTTCATGCGTCTTATAAACGCCTTGCGAAATTTCCATACCATCTAAAAAGCCTTCGATCATCACTTCATCGCTTTCCATGAAAGCCATTCGCAGTGCAGGTGCAAGTTGGTCGGCATTCTTCACTTTAGAAACACCAAAGCTACTTCCGTCTGCAGCTGGTTTCACAAAGCAAGGCATCCCCAGTCGTCTTTCAATCTCTTTCTCGTCATACGTATCATTTCTGCGCAACAAAATACTATCAGGCACACGAATATCGAAGCTCTTGAGGTAACGATTGAGTACAAACTTGTCGAATGTGAGTGCTTCAACCAGCACACCGGCAGTTGAATAAGGCAAATGAATTAAGTCGAAATAGCCTTGCAAAACACCATTTTCTCCAGGTTTTCCGTGGATGGTTATGTAGGCATAATCAAAGTGTATGCGTTGTTCTTGCTTTTCAAATGAAAAGTCGTTTTTATCGATTGGTGCAGTGGAACCATCTTCAAGATTGACATACCATTTTGTTTCTTTAATTTCAACGATATATATATCATATCTTTCTTTGTCGAAGAAAGAATACAACCCTTGTGCCGAACGAAGCGAAACGCCGTATTCTGAAGAGTCGCCACCACAAACAATGGCAATGGTTCGTTTTGTTTTTTTCATCTTTATATGCTTTAATGCGTGTGAGCTTATTTCTGTTTCTTATGCTTTTTCACGTACATTTTTCGATGCACGAAATCACAAAAGAGATGTTAAACCCAAATCGGTCATTAGACCGTGAGGGTTTTCTTTTTGTCTTATTTATTCACTTACCAATAGCTTGCAGCTACTTGTTGGCATCTTCTTCCGCATTTTCTCTTGAGTAGCCCACTACATCTGCGACAAAACGCGGAACAACTTGCACAGACAATTAGGTGCAATCACTTTGGTCTCTAATGACTGAATTGGGTTAAACCAATTCTTGTCTTCCGTTGATGTAGTTTCTCCATTTTTCGATGAGGCTTTCAAGATCGGTAGGCAGTTTACTCGTGAAGTTCATTTCTTCGCCCGTTGTCGGATGAACAAATCCCAAGGTTCGTGCATGGAGGGCTTGTCGGTTGCAGAGTTTTAGGCAGTTTTGAATGTAAGCCTTGTATGTGCTAGAGCGTTGCCCGCGCAAAATCTCTGTTCCTCCATAACGTTCATCGCCAAAAAGCGGATGGCCGATGTGTTTCAAATGCGCCCTTATCTGGTGCGTTCTACCCGTTTCGAGCTGGCACTCTATGAGCGTGGTGTAGCCAAAACGCTCCAATACACGATAATGCGTAACGGCATGCTTTCCTATTCCTGTTTCAGGTGCAAAGACAGCCATGCGTAGTCGGTCTTTTGGATCGCGCCCGATGTTGCCCTCTATGCGTCCTTCATCTTCCGTAAAGTTTCCCCAGACAAGGGCATTATAGGTTCGTTGTGTCGATTTATTGAAAAACTGTTTGCCGAGTTGCGTCTTGGCATCTACCGTTTTGGCAATGAGCAACAAACCGCTGGTGTCCTTATCAATGCGATGCACAAGTCCAACTTCTGGGTCGTTGGGATCGAAGGTTGATAAATCCTTTAAATGCCATGCGATGGCATTAATCAATGTGCCATGGAAATTGCCTGCACCTGGATGAACAACCATTCCTGCGGGTTTGTTCAACACGATGATTTGGTCGTCTTCGTAGACGATGTCAAGCGGTATTTCTTCTGGTTTTATCGTGTTATCGTGCTTAGGGCGATCAAGCATGAGAGTGATGACATCGCCCGGGCGCACCTTATAATTACTCTTGACGGGCTTCCCATTAACATGGATAGACCCTGCATCGGCAGCTTTCTGAATGCGGTTGCGACTCGAATGCTGCATACGCTCAAAGAGATATTTATCTATGCGTGTAGCATCTTGCCCTCTGTCCACTTCAACTCTGAAATGCTCATAAAGTTCGCCATCTTCGTTGGTGATAGGTGTATCAAGTTCTTGCTCAATGAGTTCGTCTTCAAAAAGTTCTTCTTCAGCTATCATAGCGTGTTATGGGTTTGATGGTTTAGGGACGCTTGGGTCGGTGTTGCGTTGTGTAGGCACTGAAGGTACGATGCGAGGGTGCTGATCGGATTGTGCAGGTAGTTCGTTTCCATCTTCATCTACAGGCACTTCCACCCATTCGTATTCTTCTTCTGGCACTTCCACTTCCACTTCCTCAAAAACAGGAACGGGATGTTTTGAAAGCGTATCGTTGGCATCTCGTGTACCATCGCCCACTTGCAGAACCACCAACGCATCCGTAGGGATGCGTTCGCCAGCCTGTGCTCGTCTTCCGTTTACAAGCACACCATAGACCCAATCTCGTTCACCTGAAACATATTGTGTTTCGCCCACTTTGAACCCCATCGACAATAACAATGCTTGCGCTTCACGCACAGAACTATTATCTGCCAGATCGGGTAGCGGAAGTGTGGGCGCACTATTGCCATTGATCGTTACATAGATGACACGTGTTGATTTGATGCGTTTCCCGCCAATGGGCGTTTGCTCAAGAATGCAGTTCACGGGGAGTTCTTTCACATAACTTGTGTCCGAAACCACAATTGTTAATCCCACTTTTTGCATAATTTCTTGTGCATCGTCCAACTGTTTATGCACCACATCTGGCACAACAATCGTTTCTCCCTGATGTGTGTAATAATCTATTCCGTGTCGCACACCCAAGCTCAACAAGACCACAAGGATCGCCATTGCAAGGATGTTGCCCCACAAATAGGTGTTAAAAATATTGCGGAAAAAACGCTTTGATGCCATCGTCACTTAATAATTATATAATGTTTATAGTCGCAAAGGTAACAAAAAAACGAAAAGAAGCAAAGAATATTCTCTACTTCTTTCCGCTTTTCGTCTTATTCTCTGCAAGCAAATGCTTACTTGCCGTGATGTTCGTCTGATACAGTTAGTTTTTTACGACCTTTTGCACGACGAGCTGCCAATACACGGCGACCGTCCTTAGTTGCCATTCTTTCGCGGAAACCGTGCTTGTTTACACGACGACGGTTGTGTGGCTGAAATGTTCTCTTCATTGTTTTATGCTTCTTTTATTGTTATTATTCGCTGTAAGGAAACGACAAGACATAACTCGCCGTTATAGGCTGCAAAATTACTTAATATTTTTGAATAAACCAAGAAAACGGGCTTTTTTAGGCAATTATTTATGTTTTTTTCTATATTTTGCTTATCTTTGCACCGCAAACCTGCGGGTAAGGCAAAGAAAATAAATAATAAATTATATATTAATAAATTATGATTAACTCACAAGAAATCAAGATTGGTACTTGTATCCGACTTGATGGAAAGATTTGGACTTGTATTGACTTCCTTCACAGAAAACCCGGCAAAGGCAATACGGTGATGATTACAAAGTTGAAGAATGTGGCAGATGGTCGCGTTTTGGAACGCACTTTCCAAGTAGGTTTTAAACTTGAGGACGTACGTGTAGAACGCCGACCTTACCAGTATTTGTATCAAGACCCTACGGGATTTATCTTTATGAACCAAGAAACATTTGAACAAATCCCCATTCCTCAACACCAAATCACGGGCTATGAATATATGAAAGAAGGCGATGTTGTAGAAGTGGTTACAGACACTTCCGATGGTACTATTCTTTCTGCCGAAATGCCTGTGAAAACAACATTGACCATCACCCATAGCGAACCTGGCGTGAAAGGCAACACGGCTACTAATGCCACCAAACCAGCTACACTCGAAACGGGTGCAGTAGTACGTGTTCCTTTGTTCATCAACGAAGGCGAAACAATTCAAGTTGATACGCGCGATGGTAGCTACTTAGGACGTGTGAACGGATAAGTTGTACCGAAAAGCGAAGTATAACAAGAAAAGAATATAAAAGGTAGATGAGGAAAGAGATTTTGTTCCACAAAGAAACGTCTCTTGCCCTGTCTACCTTTTATGATTTATGACATTGAAAGGCGATAACCCTGCAAAAACTGAGTAGTTTGATATGAAATACAGCATCATTGTTCCTGTTTTTAATCGTCCCGATGAAGTAGACGAACTCCTTGAAAGTCTTCTTCATCAAGAAGAAACCGACTTTGAGGTCATTATTGTGGAAGATGGTTCGCAGATTCCTTGTAAGGCGGTCTGTGAGAAATATAGCGATAAACTTCGTTTGCAGTATTTCAACAAACCCAACTCAGGACCAGGGCAGAGTCGCAATTATGGAGCTGAACGAGCGCAAGGCGATTTCTTGCTCATTCTCGACTCTGATGTTGTGTTGCCTCGGCAATACTTGTCTGCCATATCAACCGAACTGAAGCATCAGCCAACCGATGCTTTTGGCGGACCCGACTGTGCTCACGAGTCATTTACAGACACACAAAAAGCCATTTCCTACTCGATGACTTCTTTCCTAACCACAGGGGGCATTCGAGGTGGAAAGAAAAAACTCGATAAGTTTTATCCACGCTCTTTCAATATGGGCATACGTCGTGATGTCTATACAGAACTTGGCGGATTTTCCAAAATGCGTTTTGGCGAAGACATTGACTTTTCTATTCGTATTTTCAAGGCTGGAAAGCGTTGTCGATTATTTCCAGAAGCATGGGTGTGGCACAAGCGGCGCACAGACTTCAGAAAGTTTTTCCGACAGGTTTATAATTCGGGCATCGCACGAATCAACCTCTATAAGAAATATCCATCATCATTGAAACTTGTTCATCTCCTTCCAATGGTTTTCACACTTGGTGTTGGTGGTTTGTTACTATTGTGTATCATTGGAGCTATTTTGGGAAACGTGTGGTTTACGTTCGTTCCGCTTGCAATGCTTGCAGCCTATTATTTGCTCAACAGTCTTTACAGCCTGACCTATTTCCGAAACCCAAAAGCCAATTTGCTGTCAGGCATTGCCGCCTATGTGCAGCTCTTAGGCTATGGATGTGGTTTTTTGGAAGCGTGGTGGAAACGTTGTGTGCGAAAGCAAGACGAGTTTTCGGCCTTTGAAAAAACATTCTATAAATAAAATCTAAAACGAATGGAAGACAGCCTAAAAAACACACTGAAGATTCAAAACCTACCCACCGAAGACCGCCCGAGAGAAAAATTGGAACGCCTTGGAGCATCAACACTTTCCAATGCCGAATTGCTTGCCATTCTCATCGGTTCTGGTACGCCTAAAGAAAGTGCCGTTTCGTTGATGCAACGCATCATGAACGATTGCAAGAATAGCCTCAACACTCTTGGGAAGATGGGTATTGAAGAACTGCAATCCTATGCAGGTATAGGCTTTGCAAAAGCAATGACCATTCTTGCAGCTTGCGAGCTGGGCAAACGTCGTCAAGCCGAAGGCGTCGTAGAACGTGAACAATTCGATTCGGCAATGAAAATCTATCGTTTCATGCACACGAAGATGCAAGACTTAGATGTTGAACAAGCACGAATACTGTTACTCAACCGTAGTCTGAAACTCATAGCCGAAAAACAAATATCCCATGGTGGCATTACGGAAACGTCTATTGATGTGCGCATCATTCTCAAGGAAGCATTGCTCAAAAATGCAACAGCAATAGTGCTTTGCCATAATCATCCCAGCAATCAAACACAGCCCAGTCGCGAAGACGACAAAATCACGGAAAGTTTGAAGAAGGCTTGCGATTGTATGCGCATTCACTTCCTTGACCACATCATCGTAACCGATGGCTATTATTATTCCTATCGAGAAGAAGGTAGAGTTCTTTAGAGAGAGAGGAAAAACGTTCAATAAAAAATATTGCTGTCCGGTAAAACTTAAATAGCCTATAAATCCTTGCGGAATTGCCTTTATATAGGTAATTCCGCATTCTTTTTTGAAATCCAAGCCCCCT
>JALFSW010000032.1 GCA_022779305.1 Prevotella sp.
AATACAGAAAATTTCTATAACTTTGTCCTTGGTAATCATCACTTAATAGTTTTGTAACTTATTGATTTTCAACTGTAAAGATACAAAATATTAGTGAGATTACCAACTTTTACAAGGATTTTCTTATCCCGAACTCGCGTATCCGATGAACTATCTTAAGAAAACTGGTGCTACCAACAAATATAGTTCCTTCGTAAATTTTTGATAAAAAGTAAATAGGCTGGATGGCGTAAGTCATAATTTGGAATAACCTAAATTCTCGTTTAGAAGTTTTATGGAGAGCTTTTGGAATATGGTCTTGGATGAGCATCAGTTTTGCTTTATCTTTGCAATTGAAAAGCAAGTAAATATTGGTCATCTATTAACCAAAATCGGTCATTAGACCGAATTGGGATAAAAAAAGGTATGCCGACTTGACATACCTTTCTTTATAGTTAGATTTTTCTGCCTTATAGCTTTGTAATGATTCCTCGATTGGTGGTTTCGATGAAACGTAAGATTTCATTGATAGCATCCGATTCTTTCACCTGCTGTTTGATTTGGGCGTGGGCATCGATGACCGATGTTTGTCCGTGGAAGAGCAAACGATAGGCGTTGGCAATGTGCTTGATGATTTTGGGTTCAAGCCCAATTGCGCTACACAGTGATGCGTTCACACCATGATAGGCAATGGGCGTACCACCGGCAATGATATAAGGTGGCACATCGCGACCAAAAGTGGTACCAGCTTGAATTGTGGCAGCCGTACCGACACGTGTGTTTGCCTTTTGAAAAACGTTGGGCGAATAGAACACACGGTTGCCAATTTCGCAATCGCCAGCAATCTTCACACCATAGCCAAAAACACAACCATCACCCACCTTCGTATCGTGGCTGATGTGTGCACCTTCCATCAAAAAATTGTTCGAACCCAAAACCGTTTGGCATCCTTCGTGTGTGGCACGATTGATAACCACGTTTTCACGCACGATATTGTTGTCGCCCAATACACATTCGCTGCGTTCGCCCAAGAAATCATAGTCTTGTGGCAAAGCACCGATGACCGAACCTTGATAAATGGTGTTGCCGTTGCCGATGCGTGAACCATTCATGATGCTCACAAAGGGGTAAATCACGCAATTGTCGCCTATCACCACATCTTCTTCGATGTAGGCAAAGGGATATATCTTACAGCCGTTACCGATTCTCGCTCTTGGAGAAACCTCAGCTCTTGAACTGATTTCGCTACTCATAGTCGTTTTATTAAATGATTAAAACTCAATTAATTGGCTCCACCGCCTAAAGCGTAATAGAGGTTTACAATGGCTTGAAGCTTAGCAAACTGTTCTTGCACCTGTGAGATTTCTGCATTGAGCAAGTTTTGTTGTGCTGTGAGCACTTCAAGATAGGTGCTTGAACTTTGCTGATAGAGCATCTGTGTGTGTTCCACATTGGTGCGCAGGATGTCAATGCGTCGTTCTTCAAGTTTGTTTTTCGCATCGGCAGCATTGTAGGCAACAAGGGCGTTGCTCACTTCCGCTCCAGCCGTGAGGACACTATTTTGCCACGTGTTATACGCCTTTTTGTACTGTGCTTCTGCAACACGCAGATTAGCGGTGAGTTGTCCCTTCATAAAGATAGGTTGCGTGAGACTTCCCACAGCATTGAGCAAGAGTTTTGCTGGGTTCACGAGTCCGCTGCCATTGCTCCATCCACCTGTTCCGGTAATGGTGAGCGAAGGATAGAAACGGCTGCGTGCAGCCTGCACATTGTAGAAACATTGTGCCAACGCCATCTCATAGGCATGCACATCGGCACGATTGCTGAGCAATTCCACTCCCACACCGTCAGAATAGTTCGATGGCAAGGTCTGCGCTGCGAGGGTTCCTCGCGAGATGCTGTGTGCGGGTTCGCCCATGAGAAGGCTCAACGAATTTTCGCTTTCACGAATTTGCCGAACGATGTCTTCACGTTGGGTTTCTACCTGATAATAAGCCGCTTCAGCACTCTGCACACTCACCGAACGCGCTTTTCCTAGTTCCATTTGCTTTTGCATCATCTCCCACGTGCTTTTGGTAAGATTCGCCATTTCTGTAACGATTTCGTTTTGGCGATCGAGCATCAAGAGGGTGTAATACAAATTGGCAACATTCTTGATCAAATTGGTTTTCACCGATACTTGATAGTCTCTTGCTTGCAAAAGCACCATTTGCTGAGCCTTCTTCTCATTGCGCAAACGACCGAAGAGGTCAATGTCCCAACTTGCCGTGAGGGGCAATGTGTAGGATTGCGTCGCTTTCGTGTTCGTGCCAAAATGCGAAACAGAGCCTTGTGGGGTGATTGCTAATGAAGGAAGATAAGCTAATTTAGCAGTGCGCAGTTGTTGCTCGGCAATGTCGATATTGAGTGCTGCGTTGAGCAAATTGGGATTATTTGCTAGCGTGCGTTCAATGATGGTTTGGAGTTGTGGATCGGTGAAGACACTCCTCCATGGGAGGTTGCCAAAATCATTGCTGCCTTGCAACGTAGCTTGGTCGTTGATGGGATCGCGAACGATGCCGTCGGTTTTCACTTCTGGACGTTCGTAGACACCATATAGGCTTTTGCAGCCTGTCAATGACAACACTGCAAAACCCATAATAAACATATTCTTTATTTTCATTGTTCTTCTATTTATTTCCTTTTTCACGTTCAGCAGTGATGGCTTTCACGTAGGGTGCTAAGTCTTTTTCTACATCCTTATTGTGTTCGTCATCAAAAGCGAGAGGCTTGATTTTCTCTTGCAGATATTGGAAGATAACGAACAGGGCAGGCACGATGATAATTTGACAGAATGTACCAATCAACATACCACCTACGGCTGCAGCACCGAGGGTTTGGTTACCATTCTTACCCACACCACTTGCAAACATCAGTGGCAAGAGACCAATGATCATTGCCAACGAGGTCATGAGGATTGGGCGCAGACGAGCACCTGCACCGAGGATGGCAGCGTACTTGATTGCCATACCCATTCGGCGGCGTTCAAGGGCAAACTCAACAATGAGGATGGCATTCTTTGCCAAAAGTCCGATGAGCATGATGAGCGAAATCTGCATGTAGATGTCGTTGTTATGCCCGAAGATTTGTGTAAAGAGGAATGCGCCTGCCAAACCAATAGGAATAGAGAGTACCACCGCCAATGGCAGGAGATAGCTTTCGTATTGCGCACTCAAAATGAGATAAACAAAGACGATACACAGGGCGAAGATGATTGCCGTTGAGTCAGACGACTCACGCTCTGAGCGGGTCATACCCGAATAGTCATAAGAATAGCCTTGTGGGAGCTTTTCGGCAGCCACTTCTTCTACGGCTTTGATCGCATCACCAGTTGAATATCCATCTGCTGGAGTCGCATTGACCGAGATAGCAGTAAAGAGATTGAAACGATTGACGCTTGCTGGACCATAGACCTTGCGCAACGTACAGAACTGGCTCACGGGAACCATGCCACCAGTGGTGCGCACATAGATGTTAGTCAGACTATTTTCGTTCATTCGACTCGCTGGTGCACCTTGTATCATGACGCGGAAGAGCTTACCATAGCTATTGAAGTTCGATGCATACAAACCACCATAATAGCCTTGCAACACTGCGAGGACAGCTGCGGGCGACGTACCTGCAACTTTGGTTTTCGCTACATCAACATCCACCATGTATTGTGGATAGTTCGGTGCATAAGAGGTCATCGCCGTTGCGATTTCAGGACGGGCGTTGAGTGCCTTGAGATAGTCTTGTGTGATATTATAGAACTTTGTCAGGTCACCACCAGTGCGGTCTTGAACGGTAAACGTCAAACCACCCATCATAGAGAAACCGGGAATCATCGGAGGTCCGAAAGCAAATATTTGTGCACCTTTGATACTTGAAATTTGCTTATAAATCATACCAAGCATCATCGTTGATGACGTGGGATCGATGAACAAGCCAGCAATGCCTGCACCATCGAACACCGACTTAACCCGATCGAAGAGTCCGTATTTGCGTTCGTGGAAAGGTTTGAGTTTGATGAAGAACATTGCTTGGTTCGACCCAGCTCCACCCAAGAAGCTATATCCCGTGATGCGATTACGGTTTTCAATATATGGATTGGTTGCCAACATCGCATCTACTTGCTTTACAACCTTCTGACTTTCATTCAATGATGAACCTGGAGGCAACGAAATCGTCGCAAAAAGCATACCCGTGTCTTCATCAGGAACAAGACCTGTTTTCGTGGTAGACATCGTAATAACCAAAGCTAACAAACCAACGATGACCGATGAGATGGTGATAAGGCGATGATTGATAACCTTTTCCACCGTCTTTTGATACTTCTCATTCATCTTATTGAACTGCGTATTAAACGCCATATGGAAGCGATCAATGCGCGAGAGTTTCTTTGCTTCGTGATCTTTATCGTGGGGTTTGAGCAAGATAGCACAAAGAGCTGGCGACAAGGTGAGCGCATTAAGCGCCGAGATAATAATCGAAATCGCCATCGTTACACCAAACTCACGATAGAACGTTCCCGATGTTCCACTCATGAAAGATACGGGTACGAACACGGCTGCCATTACCAACGTAATAGAAATAATCGCACCCGAGATTTCGTTCATCGCATCAATGGCTGCCGACATCGCACTCTTATATCCTAAATCGAGCTTCGCATGGACAGCCTCAACTACCACAATGGCATCGTCCACCACGATCGCAATTGCCAAGAGCAAGGCAGAGAGTGTGAGCAGGTTGATGGAGAATCCAAATATCCAAAGGAAGAAGAACGTACCCACCAACGCCACTGGAACGGCAATCATAGGAATGAGGGTTGAGCGGAAGTCTTGCAAGAAGATGTAAACCACAAGGAATACCAATGCCAGTGTAAGAACGAACGTGAAGAGCACTTCTTCCATTGCTGCAAAGAGGAAGTCGGTAATATCGCTTACAATTACAACTTTCATACCTGCTGGCATGTTCTTCCCCATTTCATCGATCGATTTTTTGACATCATTGGCAATCTGTGTAGCATTTGAACCAGAAGTTTGTTGCACCATACCGATAACCGTTGGCTTACCATTCGATGCCATCGTAACGTTATACATCAATCCACCTAACTCAATGTCTGCCACGTCTTTCAGACGAAGTGTTTGTCCGTCGGTACCGCTTGAGATAATGATATTCTCATATTCCTGAACTGACTGCAATCGACCTTTATAGCGCATGACGTACTCATACTTCATGTTGCTTTGTTCGCCAAACGCACCTGGGGCTGCTTCAATATTCTGTTCTGCCAAAACACCCGAGATATCGCTGGGCACTAAGCCGTAGAGTGCCATCTTTTCGGGCTTCAACCAGATACGAATAGAATAGTCCTTCATTGCTGGCGTCTGCACATTACCCACACCATTGATACGCTTCAATTGTGGCAGAATATTGATATTGTTATAGTTGGTCAGGAATTCTTCGTCATATCTACCATCGTCTGTAGTGAGCGCATAGATAATCACGTTTGAGTTCTGACGTTTTCCCACCGTCACACCAGCTCTTGTCACTTCGGCTGGTAGCAGGGCTTGGGCTTGCGAAACGCGGTTCTGCACATTGACGGCTGCCATATCGGCATCGGTGCCTTGTTTGAAATAAATAGTGATCGACGCTGCTCCAGAATTGGCTGCCGATGATTCCATATAGGTCATGTTCTCCACACCATTGATACTTTCTTCCAATGGCGTAACAACGGAATTCAACACCGTTTGTGCGTCAGCTCCCTGATAGGTTGCTTGCACCATGACTGTTGGAGGCGCAATATCTGGGTATTGCTCGATAGGGAGCGATACCAATCCGATTCCTCCCAGAAGTAGGAAGAAGACGGATATAACCGTAGACAATACGGGACGCTTTATGAAATTTGTAAATGTCATTGTCGTTTTTTTCTTTTAGATGATTTGCCATCCGTTGGGTTGTACATTACTTTATAAATGTCGCCCAGCTGATGGCTTTTTCATGCTTTTTACCTTATTGCCTTTCCTTATTTTGATTTCTTTTCGTCGCTCTTGCCTACGCCCATTGCATCCATAAAACCTGCGGCTGAACTTTGTTTTTCGCCCAGTGCAGCGGCCTTCTTGAGTGCCTGTTCGTATTCTGCGGCAGTAAGGGGCTTAATTTGTGCACCATCTTGCAGCGTGGTAAGACCTTTTGTTACGATGCGTTCACCGAATTTCAGTCCGCCCGTTACCACATAGTTCACACCATCGTTTTGTGGGCTTACGGTAATTTCCGTGTAATGCACCTTATTTTGAGCATCTACTTTGTAGATGAAGAACTTGTCTTGCACCTGTGTTACAGCGTCTTGTGGAATAACCACTGCTTTGCTATTTGTTTTGGCAATGATGATCTCACCACTTCCTCCGCTCTTGAGCAAACCTTCGGGGTTCGTGAAACGGGCTATCACACTGATACTACCTGTCTGTGCGTCGATCACACCGCTGGTTTTCACAATCGCTCCTTCATGAGCATAAACACTGCCATCTGCCAATCGAAGGCTCACGCTTGGAAAACTCTTCACTGCATTGCTGAGACCGTGGTTCTGGCGACTGAGCGAGAGTACGTCGGCTTCAGTCATAGAGAAGTAGGCTTCGATGGTGCTTACGTTGCTGATCGTTGTTACGGGCAACTGGGTAGATGGACCTACGAGCGCACCTTCTTTATAAGGTAGACTGCCTACGAGTCCCGTTGCTGGGCTCTTCACATAACAGAAACTCAAATTTTCTTTCGCTGTTGCAAGACCAGCCTGTGCTTGGCGCACACCAGCTTCAGCTTGCTTCACCGATGCTTTAGCGGCTGTTACGCCACTGCGGGCTTGGTTCACAGCTGCCTGTGCGGTTTCATAGGCGTTCTTTGCCGTTTGAAGTTCGTAATCGCCAATGACCTTACTTGCATAGAGGTTCTTGCTGTTGTTATAGGTCAATTGGGCAGTCGCTGCTTGTGCCTGTGCTGAATTGAGCGATGCCGTTGCTTGAACAACGCCAGCTTGAGCTTGGTTCACAGCACTTTGTGCCGAGTTTACTTGCGCCTCTGCCTGGCGAACGGCCGACTGATACGTAGCGTTATCTACAACAAAAAGCACTTGACCAGCTTTCACAGCTTCGCCTTCATGCACATAGAGTTTCGTGATAAATCCGCTCACTTTTGGGCGAACTTCCACATCCTGAATACCTTTGAGTGTCGCTGGATAGGTGGTCTTCGTTTCGGCATTTGCCGCACCGATGGTCATCACTGGATACTCATCGCTAGTTGGGAGCGAATTTTTTCCACCACCACAACTCGTTAAAATCGCACCCACAAGGGATACGAGAAGCAAATATTTGCTGATCTTCATAAACTATGATTTTAAATGATAATTATCGATTAATCAATCTTTATTGTTTTTTGATCTGCGTAGGAGAGAGCTCGTTTCTATTGTCCTAGTTTTTTCTAAGTCTTCCTATTACTCATAGTACGCTTATTATCACTAGTTCCCACATAAACGCCTTTTCCTTATGCAGAAAACTCTAAATAGTTATTAAGTTTTCTGTGCAAAGTTACGAAATTTATAAGAAATAAAGCTATTCAAAGAGATTAGAATTAAGCACTTTTAATTAAAATTTCGTTTTATATCAATATTCCTATCGCAAACGGGCGTATATCGGTTCGTTACCAATACTATTATCGCTAATTATAGTCTACGCTGTAGGGACATACAAACCGTGCATCTGATGAATAATCTTGATAAACTAATACTACACATAAACACTGGTGCACCTAGTATTTTTTTGCCAATCAACAGAGCAAACGTACGATTTGAAGGTAGTGTCCTAAAAAGTGTGTAAGTTATCTTTCTTTTTTCTCTTTTTTCTCTTTGTTCCACTTTTTAAACAGATGTATTTTTCTACTATATGTTGTATTTGTTTCCTCCCTTACCACCGCCGCCAATAGAAAGACTACGG
>JALFSW010000035.1 GCA_022779305.1 Prevotella sp.
AATAGGCAGTAGTCAAGTGATGCGACCTGGGAAAATTCATGCTTCACTGATATCCGACAGTCTTCTCATCAAAGCCACTGAGAAATCAGCTAATTACAGACTCATAGGTTATCTTTTGGATCGAAAATTAAAGCAATTTGCAACCGAACTACCACTTTATTTTCCAACAGATAGTCTCCGACCTCTGTACTATCAAGAAGCCTATCAACTTTATCAACAGCTTTCGCAACAAGGCAAAAAAACTCAAACATTCGCCCGTGGAAGCTATTCGGCCTATTATTTTCAAAGGAAATAGGCAGAAATTTTCTCATCGCAGCCGCTAAAAGCATTTAAACAAATAAAAACAATATCTAAACGAAATGCTTCGGCTGTTATAGAAAATACTACAACTTTCAAATCGGAAAACTTGGGAACTTTTATCACAACGGAAAATATTTTCACCAACCAGATTTCTTACATATTGTTTGCAAGTTTCAAGATTTTTTCGGAATTTTGCAATGAAGTGCACATAAGAGCTCTTTGAAATGTCAAGAATAGAAAAAGAAAAAATCATCGTCAAAGAAATGATTGCCCTTTATGCTAAGCACAAAGAGGGGAAAAAGATCATTGATGGGCATTATAAAGAATTGGCAGATTATTGCGAAAAACGGCTCGATAAATGTTATTGGGGTGAAAAGAAACCTGCGTGTAAAGCTTGTACGATACATTGCTATGGAAAGGCAAAGCGTGAAGAAATCAAGAAAGTGATGCGCTGGGCAGGTCCTCGAATGCTACTCTATCGTCCATGGTTCACTATCAAACATTTCTTTGGAAAATAATGAATAATCACAAAAAATGGGTAAATTTAAAACAACACTTTTAGGACTTTTAGGTATTACGGCGGGTGCATCGGCACAATGCGGTTCTGCGCCCGTGAATAATAATATTAAAAATGTGAACGTTGAGGAGTTTGAAAAGAAACTTGCAACAGATTCTTTTCAACTCATAGACGTACGCACACCAGCCGAATTTGCAGAGTCGCATCTTCATGGTGCAACCAATATCAATGTGCAGGACACAGCCTTTGTAGCACTTGCAATGGCGCAACTCAATAAAGAACGTCCTGTCGCAGTTTATTGTCGGTCGGGTAAACGCTCGGCTATGGCTTGTTCGATTCTGTCGAAGGAAGGTTTCAAGACAATTAATCTGCAAGGTGGAATCATTGCTTGGGCAGATGAAAAGAAGCCTTTAGAAATGAAGAAATAGAACAGAAAAGCATTTTACTAAATCCAACAGAAAAAACAAATAGCGATACACAAACGCCATAAATGCGTTTTCTTGTGTATCGCTATTGCTGATGTGTAATTCTGTATACTATTTCTTTGGTTTTATTTGGCTTTTGTCAATGACTACATAAATCGTATCCACAACACGTCCAGTATTACCATTTGTTCCAAACTGACGTTTTAGAGGATTCGCAAAATCCTTATCAAGCACGATGACTTCATCTATGAAATACTTGGTTTCGCCACGATTTTTGAAAAAGTTTTTTAGTCCCCATACTTCGTGGTATTTCAGTTTAAGTTTCCACCCTTCTACTTGGGCTTGCTTCATCAATGCAATGAGCGAATCTTGGTCGTCTCTGTCATTGTCGAAAGAAAATGAAAAGGGTGCGCCACTCGTGTTCATGCCCGTTTGCGTCATATTTAATCTGCCTTCCCAAGAGTCCCACCAAAGCCCTTTTGATGTGAACTCTATCAGATTTCCTACTTTCTCTCCATTTGAATAGTTCTCTTTACAGCTGTTTAATGTCAGTGCAAGGACAGCCAAAAACGAATAAATAAGTGTTGTTTTTTTCATACAGAAGTTGTTTGTAAATTAGTTTCTATACTTTGCAAAGATACAAAAAAACATAAATAAGCCCAAATGAGCGTGAAAGAAAGTGCGAAAATCGCACATTGCAAGTAAAAATTAGTACCTTTGCTATCAAGTTTTGACACTAAGACGAGATAAAAAATCGTACTCAAGTGAATCTGACGGCTTGCAAACAGGCATAAAACGGCTATCAAATTACCCAATAATTACAAAATAGACACAACGCGCGCAAGAATGATTTTTAGAACAATTGTAGACATCGAAAGTCCTTCTTTCCAAATAGAACCATGCGAAGATATATTATTCGTGGGTTCTTGTTTTGCTGATAACATCGGGAAGAAGTTCAAGGAAGAGGGCTTTAACACACTTGTGAATCCCTATGGCGTGATGTATAACCCAGCTTCGGTACTTCACACCATTGAAAAAATCGACACGAGTTTCCAAACTGCAATCATCACTTTGGGCACCAATCATGTTTACATAGACCGAAATACCGATGAAATCGTTGATAATTGCCAAAAGCGTCCTCAAAGCGACTTTGTAGAAAAGGAACTAACGACGGATGAATGTGAATCTTTTTTGGCTGAAATCATTGAAAAATTAAAAGCGAAGAATGCTGAAATAAAGATTCTTTTCACCGTAAGTCCGATTCGCTATGCCAAATATGGCTATCATCGTAGTCAACTTTCAAAGGCAGCCTTGCTCCTTTCCATTGAGCAATTATTACAGAAAAAAGCCACAAATATCGCTTATTTTCCTGCCTATGAGATCGTCAATGACGAATTGAGAGATTATCGTTTTTATAAACCCGACATGCTCCACCCTAATGAGCAAGCTATTGAATACATTTGGGAACGTTTTGTTGAAACCCATTTTTCAAATGCAGCAAAGACTTTTCTTGCAGAATGGAAACCAGTAAAAACTGCACTTGCTCATCGTCCTTTCTCGCCAGAATCGCAAACCTATAAAGATTTTAAGATAAAAGTAATAGAAAAAATAAAAAGATTAAAAGAAAAATATCCTAATTTGAATTTAGAGGATTTGGAAATATGAAAAAAATAGATGCAAACGAGCTATTGAAACTCCACGGAATTCGCCCTACGGCAAACCGAATACTCATTATCGAAATGCTGGCAAAACAATCATCTCCCATTTCTATAAAAGAGTTAGAGGCAAAAGTGCAAACGATTGATAGGTCGAACATTTTTAGAACGCTTTCATTGTTTCGTCAGTATCATCTTGTTCATCAAATAGACAATGGTATCGATGGTTTACTCTACGAACTATGCACCAGCGTGAGCCACGAAGTATATGATGACCGTCATGTGCATTTTTATTGTGAGACGTGCCAACAAACAACGTGTCTGAACGAAATACCCGTTCCAACTATAGCGTTGCCCAACGAATATGTTTCGCTTGCTGCCAATTATGTAATTAAAGGCTATTGCCCAATGTGCAGTGCAAAACAGAAATATGATCCAAGAAGAAAATGAAAAAGCATCAAGCAATAAAAAAGCTATTAACAATCGTACTATTTTCTTGTCTTTCGATGGGTGTGTCAGCACAAGTACGCTCAAATATCAGTATCCCACAAAGTGCTTTCTTTTATGATAAAGAAAGTAAAGGGGTTGATGCAAAAAACAAAGCGGCTTTTTATCGAGTACTTGCTGTCGGTGAAAAGGGCGAAAAAATGTTTTATGACTATTATATGGATGGACGTTTGAAAGCCGAAAAACGTTATATAAAAGTTGATCGAAGGGATGACAAGAAAACGATACTGACAGGCGTGTGTCGCACATTTTATCCATCAGGAAAAGTTGAATCCGTGATGACTTACAAAGATGGAAAAGCCAATGGGCGTGCTGTTTCGTTCTTTCCAAACGGAGAAGTGGGTATAAAACTCAATTACACAGATGGCGTTTTAGATGGAATGAGCTACACCTATAATGAATGGGGAAAATTAGAATATACCACGGTTTGGCAAAAGGGGCAGAAACTCAATGAATACAAAGGCGGTGCTGATAAATACATTGACCCAAAGACAAAAATCGACCTTTTTTGTGTGAAGTATAAGGAAGATGAAAAATTAATCATATCGCAAGCCAATAGTTTGCTTGGAAAGGTGAATGAAGATTTAAATATTTCTAAATCTGCTGATACACAACCAATACAGACTATCGAAAAACAAGCAATTCATCAACCATCTTCAGGACAAATATCTCGCAATAAAGCTGAACAATTTAGCTTCCAAACACTCTATGAACTACTCACCGATGAAGAGAAGCGCACAAACAATATGGATTTTTTCGATGAAATCGGCGGAAGTTATGGACTAACACTTGCACAAACAATCATTGGCTATGGTGCACAAAAGGAATTGGCATATAGTCATAACATGTATTATGATGCAGAACGACATGAAGATGTAGTTAGCGGGAGTGCTCCACGACAAATAGGCTTTTTCGGAGTTGCACTCGATCGTCGCTTCACACTGCAACGCATCAATCTATACACCTCCTCGTCCGAAGAAATGCTAAATATAGCCGAGGAGGCTACTAAGAAAGGATACAGAGTGCTGGGCAATAAAGATTTTCGGACGATGAATGGTAATTTTGTCTTGGAAGACCCTGAACACAACAAGATGGGCGATCCTTTGGCTGTTGTGCTTTCGTTCACGCATCTGCCAAATGTATATAGTGGGCTGTATCACATCCGTTTAGAGTTGAAATAAGACGGATGCAAAAGAGACATTGCAGTGCAGTATGGATGTGAAGATGAATTAGTTCTTAAGACTTTTCCGATAGCGTTCTTTCACTTGCAGTTCCACTTCGGCAAGTGTTTTACGACCACCTAACCATCCTTTGATCAATCGAAAGCCCAACCAAATGACAACCATCCCAATCAAGGCAAGCACATATTCTAACACAATATGAAGGGATAAGGATGCAAAAAAGTTTTCACAAATAACAAACCCACCTATCAATATAAGATAGTCCATCCAGCCCCAGCCCATATAAGTTCTTAGAATGTGCTGATACTCTTCATCATTGGCAAGAATTTTTGCCTTGTTAACTTGCCATAACTTTTCAAATTCTTCTGTATCCATAAATATTGTATATGGGCAGTTTACCAAAATTTACGTAATTCTTCAGAATATTCAAAACCAGCCTCTGCCATTCTTTGAAGTAACTCATCTTTCTTCACACTGAAATGTTTGCAGATTTCATCTAACGTCTGAAACATATTATCGCGTAACAAACAATTGATAGCCGACATGAGCATTGCTGGGTCATTAAGTGGAAGTTTTTCCATTTCTTGTTTTTTCTTTTCTTTAAAAGTATCCAATTTCATTTAGTCGTTTTCTTGCTGTGCCAAGCGTTGAAAGACGATTACTCGCTTTAAGCGAGCGTTCAGAGAACGATTATTCGCCATGACCAATGGAAAAACCACATACTGTATTTCCCATTACTCATTTGGGCTCAGCAAAAACGTTCTTCAAACATAAACGAAAAATCTTGTACTTTATTTTAGGCATATCCTAAAAATTTCACATAGGCATTTACCCTATTACTACTTTAAAAGTATTGGAAAGTGAAATTCTTATAAAAAATCAGTGGCGTCTATAAAATTAACGTCACCGATTTTATTCTTCAATAATAATGTTTTTTCAGCCGCAAATTCCTCTTTCTATTATCAATAGTTTTATGTTTATAATAAGAGTGTTTTGTTGACTGATAACACTTAGAGGAGTTAGTTGAGGATTTTTCTGTCTCTTATCCCTAAAAACCATTTAGAGATCTTGTTTATGTGAGACAGTAGCCGTTTTAAGTTAGCCAGAAATATTTGCTTTCTGTGGTGTTTTTAATGGCAGAAAGCTTTAAACCTAATAGAATCGGATTTTGACTTCTTTATATTTCACATTCTCTCAAAGAACTTCTTTACCCTAAGGTGTCTATGCATGGAAGTAATATCATTCTTAACTTCGATGCAAATGTACGAGTTTTTATTAAAAGAACAAAACATTTTATCAATAATTTTTACCAAATTTGCATCTTTTTAAGGAGTTTGTCTTATTCCTCTCATATTAATTACAGGAGAATTAAGAAACAAGAAGTATTTTAGGCTGTATATGTAACAAATTTTCACGATACATTTATGGCTTCATTGCTTCTAAAATCTCTTTTAAAGGTTTCATTACAAAATCGCGTTCTGCCATAAGCGGATGCGGAATGATGAGGTTGGGAGTTGCCATTTTTAAATCATCATAGAGTAGGATGTCTATGTCGATAGGACGGTCGGAATACATACCAGCCTTCGATTTTCTAACTCTACCCAATTCTCGTTCGATAGCTTGCGTAAGTTCAAGTACAGCATAAGGTGAAAGCGAAGTTTCTACGTATATGCAAGCATTGAGAAACGCATTGTCACTTTGAAATCCCCAAGGTTCAGTGACATAGAAAGAAGACTGGCGCACTACTGCACCAATCCTCTTTCCAATTTCTTCTATGGCTTTGGTCATTAATTCTTTGCGATTGCCAAGATTTGAACCCAAACCCAAATAAAGTTTATGTCGTTGCATACCTATTGACCATCAATAACCCAAATGCTTAATCATTAAGAATAAGAAGCGAGTCGCCAAAGCATCCAAACTTGTAGTTATTTTTCACAGCTTCAGCATAGGCCTTCATCACAAGATCGTAACCTCCAAAGGCTGCAGTTTCCATCAAAAGTGTAGAATAAGGGTGATAGAAGTTAACGAGCATCGCATCGGCAAATCTGAACTCATATGGAGGGAAGATAAATTTGTTTGTCCAACCATCAAATTCCTTCAACATTCCATCTGTGCCAACGGCTGTTTCCGTAGCTTTAACAACGCTTGCGCCCACCGCACAAATCTTATGTCCTGCTCGTTTTGTATCATTCACTAACTGACATGCTTCGGCAGAAATGTGCATCTCCTCTGAATCCATTTTGTGTTTCGTCAGATCTTCCACTTCAATATCATGAAAAGTACCCAACCCACAATGCAAAGTGACGAATGCACTCTTTATACCTCTAATTTCCATCATCTTCAAAAGATGTTGTGAAAAGTGAAGATTCGTTCCTGGTGCAGTTACAGCCCCTTCTTTTTCATCATTGGCAAAGACTGTTTGAAACTGTTCTTGATCTTCCTCCGTTGCATGTGCAAATTCTTCTCCTGGTTCTTTTTCACGATTATCAATGATATAACGTGGCAGTGGTGCTTCGCCCAGTCCATAAAGTTCCTTTTTAAATTCATCGTGAGAACACTCATAGAGAAAACGCAAAGTGCGTCCGCGCGAGGTTGTATTGTCAATCACTTCAGCCACCATCGAACCCGCTTCATCAAAGAAGAGTTTGTTACCAATGCGTATTTTGCGTGCAGGTTCAACCAATACGTCCCACAGACGCATTTCCTGATTGAGTTCTCTGAGCAAAAACACCTCTATCTTTGCATCGGTTTTCTCTTTCGTTCCATACAAACGTGCAGGAAAAACCTTTGTGTCATTCATCACAAAAGTGTCTCCTTCATCAAAATAGTTCACAACATCTTTAAAGCGGATGTAGTCGTCTTCTGTGGGTGTGCCGTCTATTTCTTTATTGAACATATCGATAGTTCCCGACTTTTTATGCAACACCATCAAGCGCGATTCATCTCTTCGGGTTACTTTAAAAGTTTGACTTGTCCCATCCGAACGATGCAATACTTGTTCTGATGTATGAGGATAGAGAGCCACCTGATCGGCAGGCAGATTGAATTTAAATTGTGATAGCTTCATTATCTCTTAATTGTCTTTTTCTATTTCTTGCTGTGCGAGCCACGTTTCAAAATTATCGTAGTCCACACAATTTTCTATACGCACTTCCCCTACACGTGTTCGACGAAGCGAAAGAAGGTAGGCACCACTTTCAAGAGCTTTTCCCAAGTCGCGTGCTAAAGCTCGAATGTAGGTCCCTTTTCCGCAAACAACGTGCAGTTTGAGTGTCATTTGCATTGGATCGAAGTCCAAAATATGAATTGCTTCAATGTGAATTTTCTTAGGTTTCAGCGTCACATCTTGCCCCTTTCGGCAATAGTCAAAGGCACGTTTCCCATCCACTTTCACCGCACTATAAGTCGGAGGTACTTGTTCTATGTTGCCCACAAATTGCTTGATTGCTTCTTTGATGCCTTCGAGATGGATATGTTGGGTGGGGAAAGTTTCGTTCTCTTCGTGTTCCTTGTCGTAACTAGGCGTGGTTGCACCCAATTTTAGCGTTGCAATATATTCTTTTGTGTGTGCTTGCAATTGTTCGATTTGCTTCGTCATCTTGCCGATTGCAAGTATCAACACACCTGTTGCAAGGGGGTCTAATGTACCTGCATGCCCTATTTTCACCTTACCTCCATAGGCTTGGCTACACAAGTAGCGTACACGAGCTAATGCTTTAAAGCTCGTGATCCCATAAGGCTTATCAATGGAGATAATTAATCCTTCTTTAAAGTTAATCTTCATTTCTTTTTTTGTTTATCTGCAAGATGTCGTGATAGGCTTACTTTCCTTGCTAAACCAGATGAAATTATCGACTTTTGTACTAAATCAGCAAAACTTAGTCAACCATATTGAGCGACATGCCAGACAACAACATAGCAAGAATGATACCACCGACAATAATTCTGTACCACCCAAAAGCCTTAAAACCATATTTCGTGAGAAAGCCGACGAACCATTTCATCGCAAAAAACGCTACGACGAATGACACCAAACAACCCACAGCTAAGAGCTGAAGATTTTCTCTCGTAGCCCAGTTACTATCACCTTTGAGTACGTCTAAAAGATCAAGGAGTGTTGCGCCAGCCATTGTTGGCACTGCCAAGAAGAATGAAAATTCAGCAGCTCGCTTGCGTGTGAGGCGGTTTGCCATCCCGCCAACGATGGTTGCCATAGACCGACTGACACCTGGTATGACAGAAATACATTGGAAAAGACCTATGAAGAAAGCCCTGCGAGGGGTAACTTCTATTTCTTTCTTCCCTTCCTTAAATGCCTTGTTTCTTTCTTCAAAGAGTTTATCGCAAAAAAGCATAAACACACCACCCACTATCAGCATCACAGCTACCACCCAAACAGAGTCGAGCAACCAATCAAGCAAGCCGCTTTTCTTTGCTGCCAAGCCTATGATAACGGCAGGGATTACACCTATTATTAATAGCTTATAGAGTCGTAAGGTCTCTGCATTCGGCATAAAAAACCTTTTCCAATAAAGGCAAACTACGGAAAGAATAGCACCAAACTGAATGATAAACGTGAAAGCATGCACAAACTCGTTACCTTGTTCCACACCAAGGAGGTTTTGCGTGATGATCATGTGACCCGTAGATGAAACGGGCAAAAACTCTGTTAATCCCTCAACGATAGCAATGATGATGGTTTGAATTAAATCCATTGATTCTATATTGTTCTCTTAAACCCAAATCGCTCATTAGACCATTCGAGTTTCCTTCTTATTTTATTTATTAATTTCCCAATCGCTAGCATCCGCTTTGCCGGCATCTTCTTCAGCGTTTTCTCTGGAAGTAATTCGCTACATCTGTAAAAAAAGCTAAAGAAACAATCCCTGTGGTCGCTAATGACCGAATTGGGTATTTTTTAGTTATGCCTCAATAGAGGGCATAATTCAAACAATAGGAGCAGCTTTTTATCTATAAAGAATTTCCTAATCCACTCCGTTCTTTTTCTACCGACCAAATACGCCTGCAGGCAATCTCCGACAGAAAATATGTGGTTCTCTTATTCTGCGTTTTCCTCGTCGGTTGCTTCTTCTTTAGGACGATAAAGAATTGCGCCAATGACAGATACGAAACCTACAAACACCACCGCAGGGGCTACTTTAGTACGTCTCACACTAAAAATATCAGGGTTAAAAGCCTTATCTGTAGATCCACTACCGCTCATCAACACGAAACCCACAATGATGATGCTAGCACTGATGGCTAAGAATATGTAATTAATGGGCTTGAATGCAAAATTATTTTTTTTCATTTTTTGTTTTGCTTTTACGTCTCTTGTTGTCAATTAGATTTTATAAAGGTCGCCTGCCTTCATTCTTAAGAATTTGTTTACAGAAATCCATGAACAAATCAACGTGATGAGCACCCCAAAGCTGAACATCACAACCGTTGTGATTGCCACCACATTATAGTCCAAAACCACCTTGATTTCTGGGTCATATTGATAAAGAAGCGACATACCAATGAGAAGAACGATCGTTGCAATCGTGGCAGAAATAATCCCCAAGAAAGCCGAACGACGCAAGAAAGGCGCACGAATAAAGCCCCATGATGCACCAACAAGTTTCATCGTGTGTATCGTGAAACGCTGTGCATAGACACTTAGGCGTATCGTGTTATTGATCAATGAGAACGAAACGATGGTAAGCAAAGCGGCAATGATGAGCAACACTAAACCAACCTTACTCAAAGTTTGGTTCACACTCTCCACCAAATCTTGCCGATAGGTAACATCGCTTACGCCTTTAAGCGTTTTCAACTCTTTTCCTATCCATGCAATAGAGTCGTTATTGGCATAGTCTGCCTTGAGTTGCAATTCAATTTCTGCCGTAAAAGGATTTTCTCCTGCAAATTCAGCAGGGTTTGCGCCTAACTCTTTGGTACCTTCTTTCAAAGCCATCTCTTTGCTAACAAAATTCAAACTACTCACATATCGCAGACCATCCACCTGTTCGCAGACTGACGCACATTCTTCGTTCGTCATATCTGGATGGAGAATCATTGTGACGGTGAGGTTTTCTTTTACATAGGCACTCAAATTACGGCTTGTGAAGACCGTAAGCACTACCATACCAAGAAGTATAAGTACCATTGCCGTACTTATACATAGGGTAACAACCTGCAAACTACGTGGTTTGCCTGCAATATTTCGTCTTTTTGCCATTGTCTTGTTTTAACTTAGGTGAAATACACCAAAATCGCTGCAAAGATACGAAAAAAAATGCCCAAAAACAAGTGCTTTTGCGTTAATTATTGGTACATTCAACTTTTTTAGCTTATTCGCTTTCGTTTCTCAAACTTTTGTTTTACCTTTGTCTTGTTGTGCTATTTCTATCAACACTACAGAACAAGAAAAAACAAAAACACGAATGAGTACCATTCTCTACCCCTCTCCCGTCTTCGGACCTGTAATCAGTCGCCGCTTGGGTGTTTCACTGGGCATCAACCTATTACCTCCTGATGGAAAAGTTTGCAATTTTGATTGCATCTATTGCGAATGTGGGTTTAATAAAGACTTTAAAGCCCACCTTCCTTTCCCATCTCGTGAAGAAGTTGCGGAAAAGTTAGAAGAGAAACTAAAAGTTATGAAAACAGAAGGTGTCTTGCCCGATGTGCTCACCTTTGCGGGCAATGGCGAACCCACTACCAATCCTTCATTCCCTGCCATTATTGATGACACCATTCGTTTGCGCAACCAATATTGTCCTTCGGCAAAGGTTTCTGTATTGAGCAACTCTACGCTCATTCATCGACCAGAAATCATAGAAGCATTGTTGAAAGTAGACAACAACATCTTGAAACTCGATACCATTGATGACGCATATATCCGAAAGGTTGATCGCCCATTACAACCTTCGTATAGCGCACGAAAAATCATCGAACGTCTAAAGGCTTTCAAAGGAAAAGTAATCATTCAAACGCTCTTTATGACAGGCCATTCTGCCACTGGAGAAGATGTAGACAATACGGGCGATGAATATATTCACCCTTGGCTTGAAGCCGTGAAAGAGATTGCGCCTCGCGAAGTGATGATTTACACGATTGCACGCGAAACACCCGATCCTAATCTTCGGAAAGCCTCTCCTGAAACACTCAACGCCATTCGCGACAGGGTAATAGCAATGGGCATTCCGTGTTTGGCATCTTATTAACCCAAAATTCATCATTAGCGGAAGTCTTTCCCTTTTTAAGGCATTTTCTAAAATCCCACAAACTTCATCATTAGACTGGGAGAGCTTTCTTTTTGTCTTATTTATTCACTTCCTAACAGCTTACGCGAGTTCGGGATAAGAAAATCCTTGTAAAAGTTGGTAATCTCACTAATATTTTGTATCTTTATAGGTAAAAATCAACAAGTTACAAAACTATTAAGTAATGATTACCAAGGACAAAGTTATAGAAATTTTCTGTATTATCGATGAGTTTAACAAGAATTTGAATGCCGAACTGACAAAAAATCTGCAATTACGTTTGTAAACAGTACAATGATTCCCGTATGCCACAACGTCAGACGATATTTTAACAAGGTATTCAAAGGACTTGCAAAGAACGGCAAAGGTACCATGGGATGGTGCCACGGCTTCAAGCTACACTTGCTGTGCAACAATAGAGGAGAAATTATAACCTTCTGTCTTACAGGGTCGAATGTCGATGACAGGAACGATCGAGTGTGGTCTGTCTTCGCCAAGGTACTCTATGGAAAGGTGTTTGCAGACAGAGGCATTGCCAGTACATGTGGAAAAGACAAGGCAATTGGAACTGTTTGTATACTAATATTATCCCGAACTCGCGTAACAGCTTGTATCCCCCCCTTACGTGATTACATTCCATCTTCTTCAGCTAATTCTGCCTCTGTTTTCTTTGGATTGATTTCTTCTCTATTTAAATCGAGTGCAGAAGAATTGCTGATTGCTATCTCACCCATATTATTAATGACTACATCAATTGGCACATATTCATCACTATTAGGATTGGGCGAACCAACACTTGCTCCAAATTTAATAGTATTTCCTTCCACCTTGTCGTACATAAAACCTATAAGTATTCCATTCTTTCCGTAAGTATTGTTGGTGAATGCACTGAAATCACTTTTTGAAAAAGTGTGATGAAAGAAAGTGGTACCGTCTTTTCGAAGAATTTCAAGCGTAATTTTGTTGTCGTAATATTTCTTTCCATCCTCATCAGTAGTTGTGGGCAAAGTTTTATCGGCAAATCTTTTGATGCGAATTGTATAACTACTGCCGATCCATTCTACAACACGTTTATATTCAAAACTCGACAACTGCTGCGTTCCTTTGGGAGGTGCAGGCTTGGGAACCATCTTGGTAATGATGTTTTGGTCGTTGGTTTCTTTCTCTTTGCAAGAGGAAACCATTGTTATTGTCAATACCATCAAGAGGAAAAATAAAAAAGAGTGCCTCATAATTGTTTTTTATTACTGCAAAAGTAAGCATTTTATTCGAGAACTGACAACATTTCAGTTTTTTTTTACTGTACTACACAAAATAAGGTGTAGAACCTTCATAGCCCCACACCTTTAATAGGATTTATAATCAGTAAAGTACAAAGTTTAATCTTCCATCAACTTTCGATAGCGTCCTTTTTTGATTTCCTCATTGCCTAATCGGCGTGCTTTATTGATTTCGTATTCAGAATACGTTCCTTCAAAGAACACCACTTCGCCATTGCCTTCAAAGGCGAGAATGTGGGTACAGATGCGGTCGAGGAACCACCGGTCGTGGCTAATCACCACAGCACAACCTGCAAATGTTTCCAAACCTTCCTCCAATGCACGCAATGTGTTCACATCAATGTCGTTCGTTGGTTCGTCTAATAGCAGCACATTACCTTCTTGCTTCAGTGCCATTGCGAGTTGCAAGCGATTGCGTTCACCACCGGAAAGCACGCCACAGAGTTTGTTTTGATCGGTTCCAGAGAAATTAAAGCGTGAAAGATAAGCACGTGTATTCACATCCCTACCACCCATTCTGATGGTTTCGTTGCCTTGTGCTACTACGTCATAAACCGAACGTTTCGGATCAATGTCCTTGTGTTGCTGGTCTACATAAGCCAATTTAACAGTTTCTCCCACTTCAAACGTGCCACCATCTGCCGTTTCCAGATCCATAATCATGCGGAAGAGCGTAGTTTTTCCTGCACCATTAGCTCCAATCACTCCCACAATGCCGTTGGGCGGCAGCATAAAATTGAGGTCGTTGAAAAGGATCTTGTCACCAAAGGCTTTCTTCACGTGTTGCGCTTCGATAACCTTGTTACCCAAACGTGGACCATTTGGAATGAAAATCTCTAATTTTTCTTCTCTTTCTTTTTGTTCTTGATTGAGCATCTGTTCGTAAGATTTCAAACGAGCCTTACCCTTTGCTTGTCGAGCTTTTGGTGCAAGACGTACCCATTCCAACTCTCGTTCAAGTGTTTTTCTGCGCTTTGAAGCTGTTTTTTCTTCCTGCTCCATGCGCTTTGTCTTCTGATCGAGCCAAGAAGAGTAATTGCCCTTCCATGGAATACCTTCACCACGGTCGAGCTCCAATATCCATTCGCTCACATCATCAAGGAAGTATCGGTCGTGGGTTACGGCGATGACCGTTCCTTCGTATTGTTGAAGATGTTGCTCCAACCAATCTATGCTTTCTGCATCCAAATGGTTAGTAGGTTCGTCTAAGAGCAATACATCGGGCTTTTGCAACAAAAGGCGACATAAAGCAATGCGACGGCGTTCACCACCAGAAAGATGCGTAACAGGCAAATCGCCTGCGGGGCAACGCAAAGCAGCCATTGCTCGATCAAGTTTTGAATCCATATTCCACGCATCGGTGGCATCAATGATGTCTTGTACTTCTGCCTGACGTTGCATCAGCTTGTCCATCTTATCGGGATCGCCATAATATTCTTCTAAGCCGAATTTCACATTGATTTCATCGTATTCTTTCAATGCGTCATAAACGTGCTTCACACCGTCTTGAACGTTCTCTTTAACGGTCTTAGTTTCATCCAGCGGAGGATCTTGTGGAAGATAACCCACAGAGTAACCAGGGCTGAAAACTACTTCTCCTTGCGAGGGTTGTTCGATACCTGCAATGATTTTCATCAGCGTAGATTTTCCTGCACCATTCAAACCAATGATACCAATCTTTGCACCATAAAAGAATGACAGATAAATGTTCTTAAGAATATGTTTTTGGTTTTGTGGAATGACTTTAGAAACTCCAACCATTGAGAAGATAATCTTCTTGTCGTCTACTGTTGCCATAGCTCAAAATAGTTTTTGACTTTTTTATAGTTATTTCTTTTTAATATGTTTTCATTACATCAGAGAAATAATGCTTGCCGCCTTTCTCAGTTGCAAACTTACATAAAAAAAATGAAATTCGGTTATCTCCACACAAGAAATCTATCCCAAAGCTCGACTTTTGTTCCATCAAGTGAACGTTTTTGCTAAGCCAAATGAGCTGGTGGAAAAACGAGGAACGAAGTTTTTACATTGCCATGGCGAAAAAGCGACTAAATAAAATTGAATTATTAATTTCGCTTTTCATTTGTTTTTCGTAATTTTGCAGCAAACAAATAGGGTATGAAAGAGATTAATTGGGGTTTCATCGGATGTGGAGAAGTAACGAATTTAAAGTCTGGTTTGGCGTTTCGTGAGGTTATGGGGTCGAACGTAAAGGCTGTTTTTAGTCGTACGGCAGAGAAAGCGAAGACTTATGCAGAAGCACACGACATTGACCTATGGTATACCGACGCACAATTGCTCATCAACAATCCAAAGATAAATGCCGTTTACATCGCTACGCCTCCTTCCTCGCACGCCACCTTTGCTATCATGGCTTTGCGTGCAGGCAAACCATGCTATATCGAAAAACCCTTAGCAGCTTCCTATGATGACTGCGTTCGTATCAATCGTGTTTCAGAAGAAACGGGTGTCCCCTGTTTTGTGGCTTATTATCGACGATATCTTCCCTATTTTAAGAAAGTGAAAGAAATTGTAGATAGCGGTGTTGTAGGAAAAGTTTTAACTGTACAAGTGCGGTTTGCTGTTCCTCCACGTGAACTCGATTACGAACACGGGAACGTTCTTCCGTGGCGACTTCAATCTCATATTTCTGGAGGTGGATATTTTTATGACTTAGCACCACATCAACTTGATCTATTGCAATATTTCTTTGGAGTTATCATCAAAGCGCACGGCTACAAAGCCAACAGAGCCAACCTCTATAATTTAGAAGACACGGTAAATGCCGTTTTTACGTTTGAGAATGGTGTGAATGGCAGTGGAGCTTGGTGTTTTGCAGCACACGAGAGCGCTAGAGAAGACCGCATAGAAATCTTCGGAACAAAAGGCAGAGTTGCTTTTTCGGTTTATGATTATGCACCCATCACGCTTCACACGAGCAATGGAAAAGAAGAAATTCAGGTGGAAAACCCAACTTATGTTCAATTGCCTATCATTAAATCGGTCATAGCCGATTTGCAAGGATTTGGTAAATGCGATTGTACGAGCATCAGTGCCACACCCACCAATTGGGTGTTAGACAGAATTTTAGGTAAAATCTAATCACTTTTCAAGCCATAATGACCGCAGTAAACGCAAGATTTTATCTCCTTTTTTGCTTCATTTGCTTCTGTCAATTATCTGTTTGGAGCATTGAGCAAGTTGATTCATTTCGCACCGATACAGTGAAATGGATGCGTTCAGTGCGCCATTCTACGGCTGTTGAAGGGATTTCAGCCACTTATAAAAAACGAAAGTATAAGTTTAATGAAATAGACACAACCTACATAGAACCACAACATTACAATTTCACAGTAATGTTGCAAAACACCAATTCCTATGAACTCTATCAAATAACAAGCAAGAATGGACAGCGCATATCATTTGCGCCAGAAACCACATTCAAGGTTGGTCCTTATTTTGGTTGGCGTTGGGTGTTCTTGGGCTACACCTTTGATGTGAGACATCTCAATTTCAAGACCAATAAAAGTCAACGTCAAGAATACGACTTCAGTATTTACAGTTCAATGGTAGGTGTGGACCTTTATTATCGTAAAACTGGGAGCGACTATTTGATAAGAGACATCAGTACAAAACAAAACATTAACACCTCTCCTATGGAAGGACAGGCTTTCAATGGGTTACAATCAAACATTAAAGGTTTTAATGTATATTATATTTTCAATCACAGACGTTTTTCTTATCCTGCCGCTTTCAGTCAAAGCACTGTGCAAAGGCGGTCTGTTGGAAGTGTTCTTTTGGGCATAGGATATACCAAACACACGCTTTCCGTAGATTGGGCATCACTCAATCATTTGATGGAAGAACATCTTGGGAAAGATATCACCAAATCAATCATTGACAGCACGCTCACATTCGGAAAGATTAAGTATAAAAATTTTTCTATAACGGGGGGCTATGCTTATAACTGGGTCTTCGCTCGCAACTGGCTTTTGTCTGGTTCGATAGCTATCGGTGCTGCCTACAAACAACAAATTGGCGAGGTGGAGCGAAAACGTTTCTCGTTCAGAGAATTTTCTTTCAAGAACATCAATTTTGATGCTACCTACCGTTTGGGACTTGTTTGGAACAACACAAGATGGTATGCAGGCGCAAGTTCAATATTCCATGCCTATAACTATCGACAAGATCATTTCTCCACAAACAACTTTTTTGGTAATATCAACCTATATGTAGGTTTTAATTTTGACAAAAAAGCAAAACAACGAAAAAAGAAAAAGAAACAATGAAAATCTCCTTATTATGTATAATGGGTTGTATCAGTTTGCTTTTAGGCTTCACTGGCAGTGAAAAGATAGCCTCAAAAGCCAATAAGACTACTGAAAAACAAACTAAAAACAACTCCCAAAGTGGGTTCGAATATGAAGTGCAAGCAAGCAAAAAAGACCGAGAAATAGTAGAAAGATTGCTCGCCGAGTTCCTGCCACAACACAACCGCCTTTCCAAAGAGGCTCTTGTTATTGCCGTTGCTCGTAAATTCATTGGCACACCCTATATTGCACATACCCTCGACAAGAACAAAGACGAAAAACTTGTGGTGAATTTGCGGGAGATGGACTGCACAACCTATCTTGAAAACGTTATCGCCATCTGCCTATGCGTGAATGAACAGAAAGGAAGTTTTCAAGACTTCGTACGCAATCTTTGCCGAGTAAGATACCGAAATAGCGTCCTTAGTCATACCAATCGATTGCATTATTACCATTGGTGGGCTACCGATAATACACAGAAAGGTATTTTGAAAGAAATTGTGTGCAATGGCTTCCCATTCACAGCAACCCAACAGTTGAAAATTAATTATATGAGCGAAAATTCTCAACTTTATTTTATGTTGAAAAACTCGCCCGACCGCATTGCAAAAATCAAACAATTAGAAGACCAAACCAACGGAACCATCGTTCGATATATTCCAAAAACTATATTGAAAAATCCTATATCGCTCAAAGGTGTCATTCAAAATGGCGACATTATCGCCTTAGTAACCAACAAGAAAAACTTAGACACCACCCATCTGGGGTTTGCGCTTTGGAAAGAGGACCAACTTTATTTGCTCAACGCATCGAGCTTGAAAAAGAATGGTAGGCAAGTTGTAGAACCCGTAGAAACACTCTACCAATATTTGATGAACAGATCGTATAACACAGGTATAAGAATAGCCCGACTGCAATAGTCGGGCTTCTGTTTATATAAGGCTTTATCTATCAAAAAATGTGTAATGTTAGAAGTACGACTCCGCATCATTGGGAAAATCAGAAGACTTCACCGACTTGATATATTCCATGACACCACCCGTCATACAAGCTCGCATATCCGCAAAACGGCGGAGGAATTTTGGAGAAAATCCGTCCGACATACCCAAAGCATCAGCATAGACAAGCACCTGACCATCAGTCTTATTACCAGCCCCAATACCAATCGTAGCAGCTTTCACTTGCTGAGTAATCTCCTCAGCCAAATTGGCTGGAATTTTTTCTAAGACCATAGAAAACACCCCAGCAGCATCCAACGCCAAGGCATCTTCAATCATTCGTTTTGCTTCTACAGCCTCCTTGCCACGCACCCCATAATCACCAAACTGATGAATGCTCTGCGGCATGAGCCCAATGTGTCCCATCACAGGAATACCAGCCGCAATAATGGCTTTCACTTTATCTATAATCGACACCCCACCTTCCAACTTCAGTGCATCCACACCCGTTTCTTTCATCACCCGAATCGCATTTCCAACAGCCTCTTCAACGCTCGCTTGATAACTACCAAACGGCATATCGCATACCACCAAACTATGCTGTGCCCCACGCGCCACTGCCCGTGCATGATAAATCATTTCTTCAAGCGTTATGGGTAGGGTCGTTTCATTGCCCTGCATCACATTTGAAGCCGAATCGCCAATAAGAATACTATCCAAACCAGCTTGATCGAGAATTTGTGCCGTTGTATAATCATAGGCTGTCATCTGCGCAATCTTCTCTCCAGCAAGTTTCATTTGCCGAATCGTATTGACCGTAACCTTTTGTTTTTCTATCTTGAGATAACCCATTTTTTATTTAAAAATACTGTGAAGAATAAAGAGTATAAAAAGCAAAGAAACTATTCCATAACACTTTCTAAACGAAAATTGCAGAAGTTTTTGATGACATAAGGCGTGTAACGACTTATCACCTCTTCCGTATTCGTTGTACTCAGCCCAACGAGCCGTGCACCAGACATTTTCCCAGAAATAAGCCCATTGATACTATCTTCAAACACCACGCATTCATCTGGTTTACAGCCGAATGCCTTTGATGCTTTCAAGTAACAATCGGGCGATGGTTTGCTCTCTGCAAAATGTTCTGATGTGAGAATAATATCGAAATAGTCTTTCAGTTCTGGTCGCTGCTTGAAAACGCTTTCCATCTTTTCTTGATTAGAACTTGTAACAATGGCTGTCAAGATTTTCTCAGCCTTTAAATGTTGGATGAAATCCTCAAACCCCTCCACATAGACATAGGTCATATTCCTTTCATAATCATTGAGTTGCTGTGTGATACTATGCTGTTCGACATCCATCCCACTGAAATACTTTTCATAAATTTCTGTCAGTGTCTGACCTTTGATTTGATGTGCAAAATTTGCGATTTCAGGGTGATATTCCTTGCCTATGGCTGCCCAAAAAATGGTATAAAGCGGCTCTGTGTCGAAGACCACACCATCTAAATCAAATAAACAAGCTCTTATCATTGCTTCGTATTTTCTGTTTCTATTTGTATAGGCAAAGTTACGCAAAAGCGATTGAATAATCGAATAAAAAAGAAATTTTATGCACTATCATAATCTAAATCAACCATCCATTTAACCCAAATCGGTTATTAGACCGTGAGGGGTTCTTTTCAGCTTATTTATTTACTTCCCAACCGCTTGCATTCGCTTATCAGCATCTTCTTCATCGGTATTCGCATGAAGTAGCCCACTACATCTGCGAGAAAACGCTAAACAACCTGCACAGACAATCAAATGCAATCACTTTGCTTCTAATGACCGAATTGAGTTTAACGACCGAATTAGGTTAAAAGAAATAAAATCAGAGAATTATAGAGGATGTTGTCGAAAAAGTTCGTAACTTTGCCAGCAGATTATCAACAGACAGAAAGTAGTTAAGACAAGGGACAGAATGATCCAAATTATACAAAAATATTTTCCCGATCTATCTGATTTACAGTGCCGACAATTTGAAGCACTTGATACATTGTACAAAGAATGGAATGCGAAAATCAATGTGATTTCCAGAAAAGACATTGACAATCTCTTTCTGCACCACGTGCTTCACTCGCTTTCCATTGCAAAATTTATTCGCTTCAAGGCCGATACGAACGTGCTCGACTTTGGTACTGGTGGGGGATTTCCGGGTATTCCGCTCGCGATTATGTTTCCCGAAGCCAACTTTAAAATGATCGACGGAACGGGAAAGAAAATCAAAGTGGTCAGCGAAGTGGCACAAGCTATTGGACTTGAGAACGTTTTGCCACAACACCGAAGAGGCGAGGAAGAAAAAGGAAAGTTCGACTTCATTGTTTCGCGTGCTGTTATGCCTCTACCCGACCTCATGAAGATTGTCCGAAAAAACATTGCCTCGGATCAGCATAACGCCATTGGGAATGGTGTCATCGTCTTAAAAGGCGGACATTTGGAAGAAGAAATCAAACCATTTCAAAAAATTGCAGAGCAAACCCAACTCACAACATGGTTTGAAGAAGACTGGTTTAAGGAGAAACACCTTATATATATACCAGCCTAAGGAAAAATAAAAGAATTATGATTGAAATTAAAAAATTCATCTGCAACCGATTAGAAGAAAATTGCTACCTACTTTGGGACGAAACCAAAGAGGCAGTACTCATCGACTGCGGTGCTTTCTTTGAAGACGAACGCAAAGAAATTGTACAGTTCATACGCAATAACCACCTCACACTCAAACATCTTTTAGCAACCCATGGTCACATCGATCACCACTTCGGAATAGACACCATCTATGCTGAATTTGGTTTGCGACCATCGGTTTCCTGCAAAGATACACAGCTCATGAACTCCCTACCCGATCAGGCTATGCTCCTTTTGCATATGGAAATAGAAAACACGTTCCCCGAGCCCGCTCATTTCTTTGCCGAAAAGGAAGAAATTTGCTTTGGAAACCAACGACTTCAAATCATCGAAACACCTGGTCACACACAGGGAAGCGTTACTTTTTATCATCCAACCGAGCACCTTGCTTTCACTGGCGACACACTCTTCAGAGGAAGCGTGGGCAGAACCGATTTGCCAGGTGGAAACATGTTCCAAATCATCAACAGCCTGCGAGAACTCTGTCAGCTACCCGACCAAACTCGTGTTTTCCCTGGTCATGGACCTGAAACAAGCATTGGGTTTGAATTGGCACACAATCCTTATTTAGATCGTTAGGTTCACGATGCGTTCAAAACCAACGAGAATTATCCTTGGTATCGACCCAGGGACAAACATAATGGGCTATGGCATTATAAAAGTGGAGAACAACAAGGCAAGTCTCATCGTTATGGGCGTCATCGATATGCGGAGGGAAAAAGATATCTATCTCAGACTGGGGAAAATCTTTAAACGCGTAACCGCCATCATTGAAGAATATTTGCCCGACGAGGTTGCAATCGAAGCTCCTTTTTTCGGTAAAAACATTCTGTCAATGCTAAAATTAGGGCGCGCACAGGGAGTAGCAATCGCTGCCGCCATAGAAAGAGATGTACCGATAAGAGAGTATGCACCGCTGAAAATCAAAATGGCAATCACTGGCAATGGAGCTGCATCGAAAGAGCAAGTAGCAATGATGCTCCAAAAGTTACTCAACCTCAAGAAGGAAGACATGCCACAGTTCATGGATGCCACGGACGCATTGGCTGCCGCCTACTGCCATTACTTACAAGGAAACCGACCAGAAAGTGAAGGCAAACTATTCAAATCGTGGAAAGATTTTACCCTCCGAAACAAAGAACGATGCCGATAATCCAATTCGGTCATTAGAGATTAAAGTGATTGCGTCTGATTATCCGTGCAGATTGTTTAGCGTTTTTTCGCAGATGTAGCGAGCTACTTCAAGAGAAAACAATGAAGAAGCAGTCAATAAGCAGATGCAAGCCGTTGGGAAGTGAAAAATAAAAGAAAAAGGAAACCCTAACGGTCTG
>JALFSW010000065.1 GCA_022779305.1 Prevotella sp.
TATCGACGAACTCCCGCCAGGGCGCAAACCCATTGAAACCATCCACAAATACGATACCCAAACCACAAGCTTGTATGCCGGAATAAGAAAACAAATAGGCTTGGGAAGGCAGATTTATATCGTATTTCCACTCATAAAGGAAAGCGAAAAAATCGATCTTAAAAATCTTGAACAGGGCTACGAAACACTTCGAGAGGCTTTCCCTGAGTTTAAATTGAGCCAAATTCATGGCAAGATGAAGGACAAGGAAAAAGAGGAAGAGATGCGGCGCTTTGCCGATGGTGATACACAAATCCTCGTAGCAACTACGGTTATCGAAGTGGGGGTGAATGTTCCCAATGCAAGTGTGATGATCATCCTCGATGCACAACGTTTTGGTCTTTCGCAACTCCACCAACTTCGTGGGCGTGTGGGGCGTGGTGCGGAGCAGAGCTATTGCATTCTCGTGACTAATCATAAACTAACGAAGGAAACAAAAAGGCGCATCGACATTATGTGCGAGACGAATGACGGATTTGAAATAGCTGAGGCAGACTTGAAGCTACGTGGTCCCGGTGACTTGGAAGGTACGCAGCAGAGTGGAATGGCATTCGATTTGAAGATCGCCAATATTGCAAAAGACGGTCAGCTCGTTCAACTTGCACGCGAGGAAGCTCAGAAGATTATTTCGATAGATCCCGATTGCAATTTACCTGAACATCAATTGCTTTGGAAACGCCTTAAAGAGTTAAGAAACTCTAATATTGATTGGACGGCAATTTCGTAAGTAATTTTTATAGGTATTTGCTGAAATGCCCGATTTTATAACTATTTTCAAAATACGATCTTTGAGAAAATGTAATAAAATCGGATAATAAAAAAAGAAAAAAACTGTTAAGCGTGCAGGCTGTTTCTATTTTTTTTCTTATCTTTGCAACGTATCCTCCTATTAGTAGGTCTTTTGTATTGTTCGACTATTAGGGTTTTTCATGAAAGAAAACAAGCAAAAAAGCTCTTTCACATTTGGTACATTTTTGCGCCAATAAGGTCTTATTAGGCTTTTAGTAATGTTAGGATTTTGTCCTAAATAATTTAAATTTAGTGGTTAAACCAAAACAGATTAACAGACAATGGCTTTAAAGAAAATATTTAAAGTATTTACGATTACAGCATTATCTACGTTTGCCGTCTCCTCGGCAAGCGCGCAAGATTTGCTCGCTAAACAAGCACCAGTTGATCGCCGAACTACAAGCATCGACACAATCATTATCAATCGACTTCAAGAAGTGGAAAGTTACGAGTCGCCTTCCGCTCTTTTATACAACGACTGGAACACAACCAAAACCCATAGTTCTGGTGCTCTCCCCGAAACATTTAAGATTGACCTTCGTGGTTTTCATATGCCGACGCCCAGCCGAGTAATAACTAGTAACTTCGGACGCCGCTGGGGACGCGCACATAAAGGTCTCGATATAAAGGTCTATATTGGCGATACTATCCGTGCAGCCTTTTCTGGAAAGGTACGCATTGTCGACAATGAACCTGCCGGTTATGGAAGATACATCGTTATACGCCACGATAACGGCTTAGAAACCTACTACGGTCACTTGTCTAAACAAATTGTGCGCCCCAACCAAATTGTACGGGCAGGGCAACCCATTGGTTTAGGCGGTAACACGGGACGTTCTACGGGTTCTCACCTACACTTTGAAACACGCCTTTGTGGTGTAGCCATCAATCCTGCATTGCTTTTCGACTTCCCAAATCAAGACGTAACAGGCGATTTCTACACCTATCGAAGAAGTTCTGTTGATAGAGAATCATCACGTGCATCGGCACTTCGTGGCGTGGCTGCAAGTCCGGGATATTCTCGCGAAAACATACAAGGCAAAGGCAGAAGCAATGCTGGAAAAATAAGAAACCAACAACAAAACCTCAACACCGATTACTCGGCTTATCAACCCAAAACAAACAACGCTCAACACGAAGGAAGAGCTGCCTATCACAGGGTTGCACGTGGTGAAACACTTGAGTCGATAGCAGAACGACACAATACATCTGTCGAAACACTCTACAAACTCAATGGACTGAATCGTTTTTCACGCATAGAGCCAGAACAAGAGATACGATATAAGTAAATCGTCTTTATCATAAGACATAGAATAAAAAACGTACTATGTAAGAGATAAAAGAGAACTAGTCGAATTTCGTTTGCAGATTGCATTAATGACCTTATCGAAGAATAAGATGGATTTAAGAGATATTTGTAATAGTGTTTATGTGGGAACCTCCCTTGGGCTATTGATAGATATAAAACTCCTCATCTATCTTGTTTGCCCCCTTGCAGTTTGGGCTATCTATAAGATGTTTGCCGAAAAGCATAAAAAGTGGGTCTATTTCTTAGCAATAGGAATGATTGGATTCCATTTCTTTCATCTTTATGAAGCGATATTTAATTCTTAAATCGGCTTAGGAACGAAACTTTAAGATTTTCATAGAAATTATTTAGGTTAAGTAGAAAATTTACCATATCCCTCGCTCAACAAGAAAGATTTCTGTTGAGCGAGTTTTTTGTAGACAATAGTTTAGTATCTTCCTATAATTGAGACTACCATTAATCCTAAGTTCTATAATAAGTGAGCCTCAGTTGCACAGTAAGTGAGCCTCAGTTATAACGCAAGTGAGCCTCAGTTGCATCGTAAGTGTAGCTCACTCACTTTTCATCTCAAATGTCCCCCATTTTCGCTCAGAGTATGAAACGAAAAAACATCAACTTCACACAAGGTGAACCCGATGTTTTTTTATTTATGGCGTGTTCTAAAAAAACTCGCTAAACAAGCGTCTAAAAGACAATCATCCCACAGATTTAATCTGTTATACAGATCTTTGTCTCTTTTTGTTTTTTATGCGTTATCTTTTGCTTTTTCTTTCATTCAACTCAAAAGTAAAATCTATCCACACTAAAAAGCAAAAATACATCAAAGGGATCTATACTGTTCCCTACCTTATAATTCTCTCTTCTTTCTTTTGATAAGCACTAAGCATTGAGTTTACGATTAACATAGAATGCTTGTGCTATCACTGCGGCTAAAATGCCTAAAACTAAAAATGTAGTCATCATAATCTTAAAATTTTAATGAGCCTATACAGCTCTCTTGTTATTTTTGTTATCCTTAATGTTTTCGACTGCAAAATTACAACATCTCTTGCAAATCTTTCGCATCTTTCCTTCGCATCTTTTCAAAAACCTGCTTTTTATTATTTTGCATCAATGGAATTGACTTTTGTCAATCCTTTCGTGGTTGGCGAAAAATCTTTACAAACTACATTTTCATTGTCAAAAAATCGTACAAATAGTGAAAGAAACAAATAAGTGTAGGTTTGACAAAATGTAAAATCTATACTTATTGAATTTGGGCATTCTTTCACACCAACCGAAAGATGTATTATTCCGACTTTTTTTCTCTTACATTAGAAAAATCTTTATATCAAAATCTTTTAGCGGTTGAAAGATAGGCACGTTTCATTGCTTCCCCTTGTAATGTAAGAAGGAATTATCAAAGCACAACGAATGAAAGCGAAATACAATTTTGAAAACTGTCCATTTGTCGGAAGTTTTTACGAAATAATTGTCATAATGATACTAATAAAAGCAATCTGAAAAATTTTTTTAGCGTTCAGCGGTAAAAAAAATAGAAAAAAAACTTGACAATTGCGAGAAAGTTTATATCTTTGCGAAGTCAATTCAAGCTATTTGATTAAAGCAGAAATAATAGTTATTAGTAAGTTACAGTCTAACAATTTATGATTTAGTTTGTTTTCGTGACGAAAGCAGGTTAATGAAAATTGAGTCAAGTAATTTTTTGAGTTATTTAGTTAAGTGGCAGAGTGGGTATCTGTGTGAACAGATGCCCACTCTTTTTTTGTGCGCCAGATTGATTTTGGTCAGTTTTTTAGAAAGACATGACAAAAAGAAAGGTGTTTCTTGGTGGGGTGCTTAAAAATGTTTACTTTTGTAGCAAGTTTTATAACAAAAAGGTAAAAGAAATGGCAAATTTAAGATTTAGAGTTATTGAGGAAGCATTCAGGAAACGTCCACTTGAAGTTATTACACCCATGCAACGCCCAGCAGAAATCTATGGGAAGTATGTTTTTAATCGTGTAAAGATGCGCAAGTATCTTTCAGCCGAGGTCTACGATAAGCTCATCGACGTTATAGATAATGGTACGCGCCTCGACCGCTCAATTGCCGATGCAGTGGCAAAGGGCATGAAAGACTGGGCAGAAGAAAATGGTGTAACGCACTACACTCACTGGTTTCAACCACTGACAGAAGGTACTGCCGAGAAACATGACGCTTTCTTGGAGCACGATGGCAACGGAGGAATGATAGAAGAGTTTTCTGGAAAACTTCTTGTTCAACAAGAACCAGACGCAAGTTCGTTCCCATCGGGTGGGATTCGCAACACTTTTGAAGCCAGAGGATATTCGGCTTGGGATCCGACAAGCCCCGTTTTCATCATCGACGACACACTTTGCATCCCCACCATCTTCATAGCCTATACGGGAGAAGCACTTGACTATAAAGCCCCCCTACTTCGTTCGCTCCGTGCAGTGAATACAGCCGCAACGGACGTGTGCCATTACTTTTATCCAGACGTAAAAAAAGTGCAAACGAATTTAGGATGGGAGCAAGAATATTTCCTTGTAGACAAAGACCTTTTCCTCGCTCGTCCCGACCTGATGCTAACTGGGCGAACGCTCATGGGACATGATTCGGCAAAGAACCAACAAATGGACGACCATTATTTTGGCACCATCCCCGAACGTGTGCAGGCTTTTATGAAGGATTTAGAGTTTCGTGCGCTTGAGTTGGGAATTCCTTGCAAAACCCGGCATAATGAAGTTGCACCTGGACAGTTTGAGCTTGCCCCCATATTTGAAGAATGCAACCTTGCCGTTGACCACAATATGCTCTTGATGCTCTTAATGAAGAAGATTGCCAACAAGCATGGTTTTCGTGTGCTTTTGCATGAAAAGCCTTTTGCAGGGGTTAATGGCTCAGGCAAACACAATAACTGGAGCCTTTCAACAGATACGGGAGTGTTGCTCCATCAGAGTGGAAAGACGATGGAAGACAACCTCCGTTTTGTCGTATTCATCGTTGAAACGCTAATGGCTGTGCATAAACACAACGGCTTGCTGAAAGCGTCTGTAATGAGTGCAACCAACGACCATCGTTTAGGTGCAAATGAAGCGCCACCTGCCATCATTTCTTCTTTCCTTGGAAAACAGCTCACCGATTTGCTTGACCACATCGAAAAGGCCGACAAAGAGGCACTCTTCGACGTCAGCGGCAAACAAGGGGTGAAGCTCGACATCTCAGAAATCCCCGAACTGTTCATCGATAACACCGATAGGAACCGCACTTCACCTTTTGCTTTTACTGGAAACCGCTTTGAGTTTCGTGCCGTTGGGTCAGAAGCCAATTGTGCCTCGGCAATGATTGTACTGAACACGGCTGTGGCAGAAGCTTTAGTGAATTTCAAACAACGTGTAGACGCACTTGTTGAGAAAGGAGAAGCGTTGCATTCGGCGATTATTGATGTTGTGAGAGAAGACATTCGGACTTGTCGTCCTATTCATTTTGATGGCAACGGATACAGCGATGAATGGAAAGAAGAAGCACAGCGACGCGGTTTGGATTGTGAAGCAAGCTGCCCATTGTGCATCGATAGCTATCTGAAAGAAGCGTCGGTGGCGATGTTTGAATCCATGAACGTGATGCGGAAAGGAGAATTAGAAGCGCGAAATGAAGTGAAATGGGAAACCTATACAAAGAAAGTGCAAATTGAAGCACGTGTGATGGGCGACCTTGCAATGAACCACATCATCCCTGTAGCAACCCATTATCAAAGTCAGTTGGCAAAGAATGTGAAGTCGATGATGGAGATTTTTGGTCAAGAAGAAGGACGTGTGCTTTCCGCTCGCAATACAGCTATACTCAAAGAAATTGCAGAACGCACACAGCTCATTGAAACTGGCGTTGAAGAACTTGTTCAGGCGCGCAAGGTTGCAAACAAAATAGAATGTCAGCGTGACCGCTCCATTGCCTATCACGACCACATCGTGCCAAAGATGGAGATGATTCGTTACCAAATTGACAAATTGGAGATGATTGTAAGTGATGAAATTTGGACTTTACCAAAGTACAGAGAATTGCTCTTTATTCGGTAATCAACTCCTTAATATTCAATGAATAAGTTCTAAGCTCACCTTTATCAAGAGGTAAGTGGGATATAATAAACCCAATTCGGTCATTAGAGACCAAAGGGATTGTATTTGATTGTCTGTGCAGATTGTTTAGCGTTTTCTTGCAGATGTAGCGGGCTACTTCAAGAGAAAATGCAGAAGAATCTGCCGGCAAGCGGATGCAATCCGTTGGGAAGTAAAGAAATGAAATGAAAAGAAAGCCTTAACGGTCTAATGACCAATTTAGGATAAAAAGCAAATAGCAAATGCGCAAGTCGTGTTTGCTATTTTTTTTTGCGATAGGCACTATCGTTAGAAGGTGATGCCGTTTGTTTTCGGAGTGATAAATCTGCCTTACCTTTGCACCAGAAATGAATTAAAGATGAAAAGAATATGGAACATCAAGTTTTAATTTGGACGATGGTTGTGATTTTGTTGAGTGTGTTTTTCATTTTGCATGATGCAATTCACAGTCGCAAGGAAGTAGGAAACAAGAAGTTATTTGAAATTTCCGACGAGTTTTCTGTGTATGATTGGGAGGATGAAAGTGACTAACAGCCATCCCTCTATGACCGACCTGCAAAGCTCTTTCATTGCAGAATATGCTGCATGGCTCTATGGGTGTGGTGCCACCTGCACACGCATAACAAAGAATGTAGACCGAATGGCGAAGGCGTGGAATCTTGATGGCGAACTGGTCATTAGTCCCGATCACGTTACTTTTTCTTTAAACGACGAATCGAATTGCCATTCTCGCATCTATATAAAGAAACATCCACACAAGCCCATTAGCTTTTATAAAAACACGGCATTGAGTACTTTGAGCTGGGAGATTGCCGATGGGAAGCTCACTTTTGAAGAAGCACAAAACGAGTTTAATCGTATTACGAACACACCATTGACCAATCCGTGGTTGGTGTTGTTCCTCACGTCTGTAGCCAACATGTCGTTCTGCCGCATTTTCGGTGGAGATGCTTGGGCAATGGCGATTGTTTTTCTTGCCACTTTGCTGGGTTTTCGACTCAAACAAATCTTGCTCGATGAGCATTTAAATGTGAATGTAGTCTTTTTCTTGTGTGCCTTCTTTTCTTCCATTATAGGTGCAACGGGCTATGTTTTTCACATTAGCGACACGCCCGATGTTGCTTTAGCAACTTGCGTGCTTTACCTCATTCCAGGCGTACCTTATATTAACAGCATCAGCGACCTCATGGGTGGACAATATTTAGTTTGTTTCAGTAGGTTTATGAATGCGTTGTTGCTCACGTTTTGTCTTTCTGTAGGTTTGGCAAGTGGTGTTTTGTTGATGAATTTAAAACTCTTTTAGCACGTCTGTATATGTCTTTCATTTTTAGTATTTTACAAGATGCTTTCTTTGCAGCTTTAGCGGGTATTGGCTTTGCCAGCATCAGCAATCCACCGAAGAACGCCTATGTATATTGTGCTGTGATTTCGGCTTGTGGCCATGCTACACGTTTTGTGATGATGAACAACGAATATCGTCCATTCGGACTGATTCCATCGAGTTTTGTTGCCGCCTTGGTCATTGGTTTTCTTGCTGTTGCCATGGCGCGGAGGGTGAAATGTCCGCCAGAAACCTTTTCTTTCCCATCACTTCTTCCTATGATCCCAGGCATGTATGCCTATCGGGCTGTGGAAGGATTAGTGATGAGTTTATCGGTGGACAATGAAGCACAATACAATCATTATTTGTATCTTTGCACATCAAATGGTATGACGTGTACGTTTGATATCCTCGGAATGGTCTTAGGAGCTACGATACCGATATTTTTGCTCAATAAGATTTCCTATCAAGTAACACGCTATACGGATTAATGGTTTGAAATGGAATTAAGACAAGTTAGGTATTTTCTCAAAGTGGCTGAAGTTCTGAATTTTTCGGAGGCTGCAAAGGCTTTGTTTATAACTCAAAGCACACTTTCACAACAAATTAAACAACTCGAAAACGAGTTCGATACATTGCTTTTCGAGCGCAACAGCCATGAAGTGGCATTGACGGAAGCGGGTAGCGAACTCTTGGTGTTGGCAAAAAAACTTTTGAAAAATGCTGCCGAATGCGAACAACGGATGCAGGATCTGAAAGGTGTTTTGGTGGGCGACCTCAACATTGGTGTGACGTTCACTTTCAGTCCGTTGCTCACCGAAACTGTCGTTGAGTTTCAAAAATTATATCCCAACGTGCGACTGAATGTGTTCTACAAAACGATGTCCGAACTGATGGAGATGCTTTTGCATCGGGAAGTGGATTTTGTGTTGGCATTTCGCCCCACTTCGGAGCAAGAACACATTGATAGTCATGTCTTGTTCAGCAACGAATTGGTCGCAGTAGTCAATGAACGTCATCCGCTTGCCCAACATTCATCTATTACGCTCAAAGAACTTGAACTCTACGACCTTGCTATGCCAGCTATGGGTTTGCAGGCACGCAATTCACTCAACGATATGATGATAGGTGATAGCCAATTAAAAATCACTTTGGAGATGAACGATGTCAATATTCTTTTGAAACTCATTCGTCAAAGTAAGCTCGTTACCGTATTGGCAGAAGCCAGCATTCATGACGAAGAGGGCGTTGTAGGTATCCCTTTAGAAGGTGCAAAAAGCAATATGGAGGGTTGCATTCACACACTGAAACAAAGCTATGTAAAAAATTCAGCACGCGAGTTCTATCGCCTTTTGAGTCGTTCGAGAGCTATTATGAAATACTCTTCACTTGCAAGGCTTTTGTAAATGTACTACACTTACAACGCAACTGAGGCTCATTTGCAAAGCAAGTGAGCCTCAGTTAGCTCACAAGTAAGCCTCATTTGAAACACAAGTGAGGCTCACTTGTAAAATAAGCAGTAAGCAGTTGGGAAGTTGAAAAATAAAATAAAAAGGAACTTAGGCGGTTTAACCCAATTCGGTCATTAGAGAGCAAATTGCTTGCATCTAATTGTCAGTGCAGATTGTTCAGCGCTTTATCGCAGATGTAGCGGGCTACTTCAAGAGAAAACGCTGAAGAAGAAGCCGACAAGCGGGGCAAGCGATTGGGAAGTGAATAAAGAAGATAAAAAGAAAAAACTCACGGTCTAATGATCAATTTGAGTTAAATGACCGATTTGGGTTAAAACATTAAGATTTCTAAAATAACGTAATTTTGTTGTGCAGATGGGGAAAATTTAGTATATTCGCCCAATATTGATGCACAAAATTTATCCGAAAGAAATAAAAACAAGACATAAAATGAAGACAAAACATTATTTGGTAGCCAGCTTTTGTGCTTTATTGATGGCACAAAATGGCTATTCGCAGGAGGTTTTCAATGAAGTGAGCTACTCGCCAAAAGCTACTACTTTCAAGCTCAATGCCCCCACAAAACCCACCATTCGCCTCTACGAGGCTGGGCTTGGTGGAAAGGCGGTGAAGAAAGTGAAGATGAAACAAAGTGGCAGCAACCTTTGGACGGCAACCATCGCAGGCGATTTAGGCGGAAAATTCTACACATTCGACATCGGACAGGGCGAGACACCAGGTGTATTTGCAAAGGCTGTGGGTGTGAATGGACACAGAGGAGCGGTACTCGACTTGCAAATCACCAACCCTGCAGGATGGGAAAGCGACCACCGACTGACCACCAAAAACTTGGCAGACCTCATCATCTACGAGATGCACCATCGTGATTTCTCCATTGATGCGTCTTCAGGACTCACCTATAAAGGAAAGTTTTTGGCACTCACCGAACCAAAAGCCATCAACTATCTGAAAGAATTGGGCATTAATGCAGTGCATATCCTGCCTTCGTATGACTTTGCATCGGTGGACGAAACAAAACCTGACGTGCCACAATACAACTGGGGCTACGACCCATTGAACTACAACGTACCAGAAGGAAGCTATGCCACGGATGCCACCCAACCACAGGTGCGTATCAAGGAGTTTAAGAAAATGGTGCAAGCACTGCACAAAGCAGGTATTCGTGTTATTTTAGACGTGGTTTACAATCACACGTTCGATGTAGAAAATGGCAACTTCCATCGCACATTCCCCAAAGCCTACTATCGTTATACAGCCGATGGTAAACTCAGCGATGGTTCAGGCTGTGGCAACGAAACGGCATCTGAAAGACCATTGATGCGCCAGTTCATGCTCGAGAGTATGAAGTATTGGGTGAAGGAATACCACATTGATGGTTTCCGTGTAGACTTGATGGGCGTTCACGATATTGAAACAATGAACCTCATACGCAAAGAATTGGCAGCCATCGATCCTAACGTATTTATCTACGGAGAGGGGTGGAGCGCAGGAACTTGTGCCTATCCAGCGGAAAAGTTGGCACTCAAGGCAAACATCAAGCAATTGCCCAACATCGCAGCCTTCTCGGACGAATTGCGCGATGCTTTGCGTGGACCGTTCTCGGACAATTATCAAGCTGCATTCTTAGGTGGAATAGGTGGTCATGAAGAAAGTATAAAAGCAGGAATAGCAGGTATGATCGCCCATCCGCAATTGGATTACAGTAAGGTGAACTACACAAAGCAACCTTGGGCAAGCGAACCTACACAGATGGTGTCTTACGTAAGTTGTCATGATGATATGTGTTTGGTGGACAGAATTAAAAGTTCCATCCCCGAAGCAGCGTATGACACGGATGAACTCATACGTCTCGACCTTCTTGCACAGACGGCTGTGTTCACCTCGCAAGGTATACCTTTCATGTTGGCAGGTGAAGAAATGCTGCGCGACAAGCAAGGGGTGCACAACTCTTTTAAGTCACCCGATGAAATCAACCACCTCGATTGGAACAATCTCAAGACTTATCCGCAGGTGTTTGCTTATTACAAAGGACTCATTGATTTAAGGAAAAAACATCCGGCGTTCCGTCTTGGCAGTGCAGACTTGGTTCGCAAGCATCTGGATTTCCTACCAACGCAAGAATGTGTAGTTGGTTTCCGACTCAAAAATCATGCAGGTGGCGACCGATGGAAAAATATCTACGTCATTCTCAATGGTAGCAAAGACTTCAAAACAGTGAACCTGCCAGCTGGAAAATACACCATCGTTGCCAATAACGGTGAAATCAATGAAGCAGGTATAGGCGAAATGGAAGGTGGAGAAGTAATGGTTGATGGTCAAACAGCCCTCATCCTCCACGACTAAAAGCAACAAACAGATCTTCAATATTTCACAAGAAAAGAGCCGACAAACCTTGCTGGTCTCTTTTCTTTTAATTCAATTCGGGTATTAGAAACGACACTAAGAACAAAGCAGTGGCATTGAGAGAAATGAACTGCGGAACATTTTTAGAACATATCTTAATCTAAAAAGAGAAATAAAGAATATAACAATGAAACAAACATTCCTACTTGGCTTGCTTGCTACACTATTATCCATCAACTTGCAAGCCCAAAATAAACAATCCAAATCCCACATTCAGCGCATAGATCCCACTGATTGGTATATTGGAATGAAAGATCCTACATTGCAATTGATGGTCTACGGAAAGAACATCAAGCAATCGGAGGTAAGTATTGATTATCCCAATGTGAAGGTAGATTCCATCGTTCGCCTTGCATCTCCTAATTATTTATTGATCTATCTCAACATAGCGGGTGCACAACCAGGCGACATGAAGATAGCATTCAAGAACGGAAAGCAAACCCACATTGCAAAGTTCCAACTCAAAGAACGTGAAATGAAGGGTGAAGAAAGAAAGGGCTTCGACAACACCGACGTACTTTATATGCTCATGCCCGACCGATTTGCAAACGGAGACCCCAAGAATGACGCATTGAAAGGAATGCACGACCAACTTGTTGATCGCTCAGCACCAAGCCTTCGACATGGTGGCGACCTTGCTGGTATTCTGCAACACCTTGATTATTTCACCCAACTGGGCGTTACAGCACTTTGGTTTACACCCGTTCTGGAAAACGACCGCCCTGCCGACAAGGCACAACACAGCAACTATCATGGCTATGCCACTACCGATTATTACCGTGTTGATCCTCGATTTGGCTCAAACGATGACTATAAAGCATTGGTGAAAGCTTGCCACGAAAGAGGTATTAAAGTGGTGATGGACATGATTTTCAACCATTGTGGAGATTACCATGTGTGGAACAAAGACCTACCTGCACCCGATTGGTTCAACAATCCCAACTATGGGTTGCAAACTTCCTATAAACTTACACCTGTAATGGATCCTTACGCAAGTAAAATAGACTTGGCAGAAACCGTAGATGGATGGTTTGTAAATTCTATGCCCGACCTCAACCAACGCAATCCGCATGTGCTGAAATACTTAATTCAAAATTCGATATGGTGGATTGAAAGCGTAGGTATCAATGGAATACGTATGGATACTTATCCGTATGCCGACCGAGAGGCGATGGCTCAATGGATGAAAGTAATTGACAAGGAATATCCCTATTTTAATACCGTAGGCGAAACATGGGTTACCGAACCTGCCTACACGGCTGCATGGCAAAAAGATAGCAAGCTCTCTGCCACCAACAGTTACTTAAAAAGTGTAATGGACTTTGCTTTTTACGACCGCATCACACAAGCAAAGGAAGAAGAAACAGATGAATGGTGGAAAGGAATGAACCGCATCTACAATTCACTTTGCTATGATTATCTCTATGAAAATCCTAAAAACGTGATGGCATTCATCGAAAATCACGACACAGACAGATTTCTTGGCAATGGCAAAGACACTACGGCACTCAAACAAGCCTATGCTCTTTTGCTCACAATGAATCGCACACCACAGCTCTATTATGGTACGGAAATTCTGATGAATGGCACGAAAGAAGTTTCGGACGGCTATGTTCGCAAGGATTTCCCAGGTGGTTTCCCTACCGATGAGGCGAACAAATTCACACGTGAAGGACGAACAGAAGCCGAAAATGAAATGTTTGATTGGACAGCAAGACTCCTCCACTGGCGCAAAAACAATGAAACCATCACGAAAGGGTCGCAAACACAATTCATCCCTTATAAGGGTGTCTATGTTCTGGCACGCCAATACAAGACGAAGAACGTTCTAACGATTATCAACGGCAGAAAAACTGAGAATGAAGTGGATGTGAAACGCTATGCAGAAATCATTGGATCGCATCGCCAAGCAATCGATATCACAACTCAAAAAACTATTGATTTAACGAACAACATACCATTGTTGCCCCGCCAAACAATGGTACTCGAGTTTTAATCTTCTTTCCATTTGGCAGCTTATAAAAGTTGCCAAATGGAAAGAAAAACAACAAGAAAATAATAAAAAGATTTGAGAAACAAGAAAAATTAACTATTTTTGCAACGTAAAAGCCTTATGGCGACGCATCTAATGACCTCTCCAAAGACGGAAACAATGAAAAGAAACCTAAGCCTTTGCTGTATGCTCGTGTTTTGTGTGTTGTCGATTTTTGCGACAAACAATACACAGTCAGTATCACAAAACAAACTCATTTTGAAGACAAACAAGAAAAGTGGTGAAAGCATTGAAATCTATACCTATGCCCATTCTGAAGTGGAAATCACCGGAGTTTCGAGCTGTTGGAAAAACGATGCACTCGTTGCTTATACCATCAATACCACAGACGGCACTATTACGATTACGGGCGACCTCGAAATCATCAATATTTCGCATCAAGACATTACTTCGATAGACCTCTCAATGGCACAATCGCTGCGCCAACTCTATGCTGATCGTAACCACATCAAGCATATCGACTTTTCTAATTCTAACCATTTGCAGGGCATCAGTCTTGAAAATAACCAACTTTCATCGCTCGATTTGAGCCAACTCACTGAACTAACCACACTTTACTGCGCCAACAATGCACTAACAACGCTTGATATTTCAAAGAACAAAAAGCTCGTTCGATTGGTTTGCTATAACAACGCACTAACCCAACTTGATTGCAGTCGGAACACAGCATTGCAACACCTTGTTTGCAGCAACAATCCACTCAACACCTTGGATGTTTCCGCACAAACAGCCTTAGAAACGTTCTATTGCGCCAACATCCAGCTCGAAACACTCAACCTATCGAACAATCCACAGCTCACCACCCTTCAATGCAGCAATAACCGCCTTTCATCGCTCATTTTAACACATAACCCTCGTTTGCGCAACTTGCAGTGTTACGGCAATAATATCAGCGGAGAAGCCATGCAACAAACCATCGCTTCGTTACCCGAGACAGAAGGCGAGGACGGACTTTTCATTGTCATCGACTCGAAAAACAGCAATGAAGGTAACGCATGCTATGAAAACGATGTCAGAATTGCAAGACAAAAGGGATGGAGGATGTATGATTTGAATGGCAAAGAGAAAGACAAAGTGAACTACGAGGGAATACGCAACCTCGGCATTGATGGGCTTTCGACTGACAAAAATAGCAATATTTCGATTACCACTGATGGACAAACGCTTCACGTCAAGGGACTAAAAACAAACGAAACCATTAGATGTTACTACCTTAACGGACAACTTGCAGCCACGCAACGTGCTGGCATCTTGGGCGAAACACACTTCACGCTGCCCTTTGGTACTTATGTTTTAAAAACCGAAACAGAAAGCATCAAAGTGTGGATGAAATAGGGCTACATCGCCTTTATTTTATAGGTGTGAAGTGTGGCTAAAATAGCAACATTTCAACTGAGCCTCAGTTGCAATGTAAGTGAGGCTCAGTTAGCCACCAAATGAGCCTCACTTGAAATACAAGTATACTATACTTGAAAAAGATCTATAAAACAACACTTTTCTCAACGGAAAACATGCCTAAAAAGAAAGAAATAAAAATAAAATCTAACTTTACTTATTTTGTTATCCATAAGCTAAAGATTATTCAAAATTTAACCGTATCTTTGCAAAGCAAAAAACCGCTTTGAGGTTTTCGCCACAATGCGTTGCAATTTTGTCTATGATTGCGTGGTTTTACTTCCAAGCAATGAAGACAGGTTCTATAAATTATCGTTGTAGGATATTCGCTCTGCGTAGAATTTTCAGAACCTACCTTTAGATAACATTGCAAGATTATGAAAGCAATATTTTAAAAGACAAACAGAAACAAAATGTCTTGCATATTACACATAGAAACAAGTACGAATGTTTGCTCGGTTGCCCTCTCGGAAGACGGAGCATGTATTTATGAACAAACCGATAAAAATGGTCGCAACCACGGCGAACTCCTTGGCACTTTCGTAGACGAAGCTCTTTCGTTTGCCGACAGTCATGCTATTCCGTTGGACGCAGTGGCTGTAAGTAGTGGTCCTGGGTCCTACACAGGATTGCGCATAGGCTCGTCAATGGCAAAAGGCATTTGCTATGGCACCAACTTAAAACTCATCAGCGTTCCAACGCTCGAGCTCTTGTGCGTGCCTGTGCTCTTAGGCAGTGAAGAAATAGAAGAAGACGCATTGCTCATACCCATGATCGACGCACGCCGTATGGAGGTTTATGCGCAAGTTTTCGATCGCTCACTACGCGAAGTACGTCCTATTCAGGCAGACATTGTAGACGAAACAACCTACAAAGCATATCTTGACAAAGGCAAGGTTTATTTCTTTGGCAATGGCGCAGAAAAATGTATGGAAATCATCAACCACCCCAATGCGAAATTGATCAAAAACATTGAACCGTTGGCGAAAAACATGATGCCACTGGCAGAAAAACGAATTGCCACGGAAACCTATGAAGACGTTGCCTATTTCGAACCGATGTACTTAAAAGATTTTGTGGCAAAAATAGCCAAACCTTTATTGTAAGCATCACCACGAAGACGAAAAAAGAAACAAAAACAATGAATATCGAAGGATTAGATTATAACACCCAACGCGAAAAACTCATCCTCCCAGAATACGGAAGAGAAATACAAGAAATGGTGGCATTCTGCAAAACACTCCCAACAAAGGAGGAACGACAAAGTTGTGCAGAAACCATTGTGGCTATCATGGACACCATGAACGAACAAAACAGAGGTAACGCCGACCACATTCAGAAACTTTGGGATCATTTGGCTTTGATGGCGGGCTTTGAATTGGACATTGATTATCCTTATGATGTGTCACAGGCAAACAGCATCACCCATCGTCCAAAACCCATGGACTATCCAATGTCACGCATACCAGTGCGTCATTATGGCAAAATGCTATTCGATCTCTTTGAACAACTCAAAACAATGGAAGAGGGAGCGGAGAAAGATGAGTTAATGGGTTTGGCTGCCAACCAAATGAAACGTTGTCTGATGCTTTGGGGACATGGGTCTGCCGACGATGAAAAAGTGGCTTCCGACCTTGCTCGATTAACGGACGGGAAAGCACAACTCGACCTCAGCACGTTTAAATTTGAAAAGATCAACCAACGCGATTTGGTACAACCACGCCCCAACAATAAAAAGAAGAAGTAATTATGGAGTCTTTTGTTATCGAAGGCGGTAACCGATTGGCAGGTTCAATCACGCCACAAGGAGCGAAGAACGAAGCCTTGCAAGTGATTTCGGCAACCTTACTCACACCCGAAGAAGTCATCATACGCAACATTCCAAACATTCTGGATGTCAATAACTTGATGAAGTTGTTGCAAGATATTGGGGTGAAAGTGAAACGATTGGGCGACAATGCATATTCATTTCAGGCAAACGAAGTGAACCTCGATTTTTTAGAAAGCGAAGAATTTGTAAATAAATGTGCTTCGTTGCGAGGTAGTGTACTTCTTTATGGACCACTTTTGGGTCGCTTTGGGAAAGCCACCATCACCAAACCAGGCGGCGATAAAATCGGAAGAAGACGTTTGGATACCCACTTCTTGGGTTTCAAAAACTTGGGGGCAAAGTTTGTGCATGTCGAAGACAGAAACGTTTATGAAATCAAAGCCGATAAATTGAAAGGTACTTATATGCTCCTTGATGAGGCATCTGTTACAGGAACGGCTAACATCATTATGGCAGCTGTACTTGCAGAAGGCACAACCACCATCTATAATGCCGCTTGCGAACCCTATATTCAGCAACTTTGCCACCTCTTAAAAGCCATGGGGGCGAAAATTCAAGGCATAGGTAGCAATATGCTGACCATTGAAGGCGTTAAAAGTCTGAAAGGTGCAGAACACAAAATCCTTCCAGACATGATTGAGGTAGGGTCGTTTATTGGCTTGGCTGCAATGATCGGCGATGGCATCCGTATAAAAGATGTAGCCATCAAACACCTTGGCATTATCCCCGACACGTTCCGCAGATTGGGCGTGAGCATCATTGAGGAAGGCGACGATCTCATTGTTCCACGACAAGAACATTACGCTATCGAGTCGTTCATTGATGGGACGATTATGACCATAAGTGATGCGCCATGGCCAGGAGTTACACCCGATTTGATTTCGGTGCTTCTTGTCGTTGCCACACAAGCACGAGGGAGTGTTCTTTTCCACCAAAAGATGTTTGAAAGTCGTCTCTTTTTCGTGGATAAACTCATAGATATGGGTGCACAAATCATTTTGTGCGACCCTCACAGAGCTGTAGTCGTTGGACATGATAACAATGTTCAACTGCGAGGTGGACGCATGTCGAGTCCCGATATTCGTGCAGGTATCGCCCTTTTGATTGCTGCCTTGTCGGCAAAAGGAACAAGTCGGATAGACAACATTGTTCAAATCGACCGTGGATATGAAAACATTGAAGCACGTTTAAATGCCTTAGGGGCAAACATTCAGCGTGTAGAAATTTGCTAAATAAAACCTCGCGACCGACATGATAAGGCAAGAAGACGTTTATAAGATAGGGGTAATAGGTAAGCCCCACGGCATCCATGGCGAATTGCGGTTGCATTTCGATGACGACATCTTTGACCAATGCGAAGCTGAATATTTAATCCTTGATATGGAAGGAATACTCGTTCCTTTCTTCATCGAAGAATATCGGTTTCGCTCGGAAGAAACAGCACTCATGAAGTTTTGCGACATCGACAATGAAGATGCAGCCCGCCGACTGACGGGCGTAGAAGTTTTCTTCCCTCGTTCAATAGCGGAAGCTAGTAGCGAACACCTCTCGTGGGCACAAATCGTTGGTTTTTCGCTCATTGATTCAGCTACACATACACGCATCGGAAGCATAGAAAGCGTAGACGAAAGCACCATCAACTTGCTCTTTGAAGTCAAACAAGAAGAAGGGCAAAACCTACTCATTCCTGCCCATGCTGAACTCATCACGGCAATAGACAAGGAAAACAAGACTATCGAAATGAACATACCCGATGGATTGTTGGTTTTATAAGCCTTTTTAATGTGGAAACATGATGTGAGAAAACAACAAAAAAGATGCAAAAATGAAACAACAAATATGTATTCTTGGCTCAACAGGAAGCATTGGAACACAAGCACTTGAAGTAATCAAGCAACATTCGGATCGCTATGAAGCCTATGCGCTCACAGCAAACAACAACTGGCAACTCTTAGCAGAGCAAGCACGACAGTTTCAGCCCGCCGCAGTTGTCATCGCCAACGAATGTTTTTACGCCCCCCTCGTGGAAGCATTGGCTGATTATTCAGATATAAAGGTATATGCAGGAGCTACCGCTTTAACGCAAATAGTGGAAGCGCAGCCCATAGATATGGTACTCACGGCAATGGTTGGTTTCTCAGGTTTAAAACCAACCATTCACGCCATCAAGGCAAGAAAAAAGATTTGCTTAGCCAACAAGGAAACATTGGTGGTGGCAGGTGAACTTATCTGCAACCTTGCCAGAGAATACCAGGTTCCTATTCTGCCCGTAGACAGTGAACACAGTGCCATCTTTCAGAGCTTAGTGGGCGAAGGAGACAACGCCATTGAGAAACTATTGCTCACTTGTTCGGGTGGTCCTTTCCGCCTTTTGAACCACGAACAATTGCAAAACGTCAATGCAAGCGACGCATTAAAGCATCCAACGTGGGACATGGGAGCTAAAATCACCATCGATTCAGCTTCACTCATGAACAAAGGATTTGAAGTTATCGAGGCAAAATGGCTCTTTGGCATTCCAGCAGATAAGATTGAGGTGCTCATTCATCCTCAATCCATTATCCATAGTGCTGTGCAATTTATCGATGGAGGAATAAAAGCGCAATTGGGCGTACCCGACATGCGGCTACCCATTCAATATGCCTTCTCTTTCCCCGACCGTTTGACGTTGCAAGGAGAACGTTTAGATCTCTTTAAACAACCTTTGGAATTTTTCAAACCAGATACAGAAAAGTTCAGATGTCTTGCAATGGCGTATGAAGCAATTGACAAAGGCGGCAATATGCCCTGTATATTGAATGCTGCCAATGAAGTAGTGAATGAAGGATTCAGAAACAACCAATGTTCATTCTTAGCCATGGCAGCCATCATTGAGGCAACAATGAAGCACGTGGCATTCGACAAAAACCCCGACTTAGACGTCTATCTGCAAACCGATGCAGAAGCACGGCGCATTGCCAGCGACTTGATGGCAAAACAAATCTACAATTAACGAATATCGTATCAAACAAATTATCACTACATAATGGAAACATTTCTCATCAGATTACTACAATTTATCCTTGCAATCTCTCTATTGGTGTTGCTCCACGAAGGTGGACACATGTTCTTTGCCAAGCTCTTTGGTGTGAAGGTGGATAAGTTCTTCGTCTTCTTCGACGTATCAATAGGCAAATGGAAAGGTATGCTTTTCAAATGGAAACCTAAGAACGACGACACTACATATGGCATTGGCTGGCTACCTCTAGGTGGATACTGCAAGATTGCGGGTATGATTGACGAAAGTTTAGACACCGAACAGATGAAACAAGAACCCCAACCATGGGAGTTCCGAACCAAACCAGCATGGCAACGGTTGTTGATCATGATCGGAGGGGTGCTCGTAAACTTTCTTTTGGCACTCTTCATCTACTCCATGATCATGTTCACATGGGGCGACAGCTACTACAAAGTGTCGGAAATGTCGATGGGTATGCGCTTCAATGAACAAGCAAAATCCCTCGGGTTTAAGGACAAAGACGTACTTCTGGGAACGGATCAGGGTGCTTTCAGAGAATATGCGAGCGTCAATGGTGACCTTTTCCGCCAAATAGCGTTGTCTAAATATGTAGATGTGTTGCGCGATGGCAAAAAACACAGAATTGAAATGCCTGGCGACTTAGATATGCTTGCAATGATAAAAAACCGTCCGCTCTTCGCTGAACCTTATATTCCAGCACGCATCGACAGCGTAATGGGCGACTCGCCTGCCATGAAGACGGGTCTCAAAAAGGGCGATTTCATCAAGAGTATCAATGGAAAGGCTGTTGAAACATGGGCAGATATGAACTTCCAAATGAGCATTCTTACGGATGTTGCAACCGTAAAACAAACTGCCAAAGACTCATTGGCACTTCGCCATGTGGTACTCACTGTCCAACGTGGTGATACCCATAAAATGGATACGCTTCACATGACGCTCAATCCATCATTCCAAATGGGCGTTTTGCAAGCAACCATTGCGTCATACTATAAGCCTACGACCGAAACCTACTCTTTCTTCGAGAGCTTCCCAGCTGGAGCAAAGCACGGAATTAACGTGCTGAAAGGTTACATTGGTAACTTTCGCTACCTTGCTTCTGCCGAAGGAGCCAAGAGTATTGGTGGGTTTGCATCCATTGCAAAGATGTTTCCACCTTATTGGGATTGGTATATGTTCTGGAGCATGACTGCTTTCCTCAGCATTATGTTGGCTTTCATGAACTTCTTACCTATCCCTGCACTCGATGGCGGACACATACTCTTCTTGCTTTATGAGATGATTACTCGCCGCAAACCATCTGAAAAGTTCTTGATTGCGGCAGAATATGTGGGTATGTTCCTTCTCATTGGTCTTATGATTTTGGCAAACCTCAACGATATTTTGCGCTGGTTGGGCATTATGTAAGACAACAAAAGTGTGCACTTTATCCTCTCATTCAACAATGGAAAAGGTCTTTAATACGGGCGAAACACAAACATCTTTGCGGGTGGCATATAACCCCGAAGGGTCTGTGTTGCGCCGTGCACAATTGCGTATGCTCGACATGCTCGACTATCTTGCAACAGCAGCCGATGCGGCAGGCGTCAGTTGGCGATTAGACGGAGGAAACGTGTTGGGAGCTTTGCGCCATAATGGGTTCATCCCGTGGGACGATGACGTAGACATTGTGGTGGATCGGAAAGACTATAAGCTACTCTGCGATTACCTCAAAGCTCACCCACATCCCCAATACGTCCTACAAGACCCCAGCACCGACTCTAATTATCTCAAGGCATGGGCAAGTCTGCGCGATTTAAAGAGTGAACACATCGCCCTCCCCACCACAGACGAACGGGAAAGACGCTCGCTGGAGAGTTTGACATTCCGTGGGTTGCACATTGACATATTTCCCTACGAAGACCAGATCCTTCCTTCCATGCAGCGATTGGCTGGAAAACTTTCAGCAAAAATCAACATTGACCTCGCACCTAAGCATCCACGACTTGCCAGATTGCTCTACCACCTTTCAGACCGCATTATCTTCCCTGTCTTCAGATGTTGCGGACACATCTTCGGTAAGCGTGGCGAATACATGCACACGTATGGTGCGTGGTTCTATGAACGTTTTCCTGAACACATCGTGCGCCCCTATCAGCCCATAAGTTTTGAAGGAAAGCATTACAATGCTCCTGCAAATCCCGATGCGTTTTGCAAAGTCATCTATGGGGCGTATCAAGATCTCCCACCAAAAGACAAACGCAATCGTCACCAAGTGGGTATAAAGTTTCTTTGATGCTCCATTGGGCATTAAACGAATAAATCACTTGCGGGAGAAAACACAGGCTTATTCCTACTCTTTTAGAAAACCCTTTGTTTATTAAACCCAAATCGGTCATTAGATCATTAGAGTGTCCTTTTTCTTTTATTTTTAACTTCCCAACGGCTTGCATCTGCTTATCTTATAAACATCTGAAAATCATTTGTTTTAAAAGACATAAGAAAACGCTTTCAAAGTAAGGCTCACTTGCACGGTAAGTGAGCCTTACTTGCGTCTTAACTGAGGCTCAGTTGCAGCGCAAGTGTAGCATAGTGAGAAAATAAACGGAAAGTGAAGGCGGTGTTTTGGCTTTTTCGTGGCTTTTTCGTACTTTTGCAACAACAAAACAGAAATTGAATGATACTATCAATGACAGGTTATGGGAAAGCAACCCTTACCTATAAAGAAAAGAAGATCAATGTAGAGATAAAATCTCTGAACAGCAAAACGCTCGATCTCTCTGTGCGCATCGCACCACTCTATCGTGAAAAAGAAATGGAAATCCGACAGCTCATTTCACAGAAACTTGAGCGTGGGAAGATTGATTTTTCACTCTGGATAGACAAAGAAAGCCATGTAGACGCAACACCTATCAATGCTCGGTTGGTGGAAGACTATTACATGCAGCTAAAGAAAATAGCTGCCGATGTGGGTATTCCAGAACCCCAAGACTGGTTTGCTTCATTGCTCCGCCTGCCCGAAGTAACCACAAAAACAGAAATAGAAGAACTTGCCGATGAGGAATGGGCAACGGCACAAGAAGCCATCCGCATGGCAATTGACCATTTAATGGATTTCCGTCAGCAAGAGGGCGAGGCGTTAGAAAAGAAATTCAATGAAAAAATAGACAACATTGCGTCGCTTCTCCACAGCCTCACACCTTATGAAGAAAGTAGGGTTCCGAAGATAAAAGAACGCTTGATAGAGGGATTAAAACAAATTCCTGCAATTGATTACGACAAAGGCAGACTGGAACAAGAGCTTATCTATTTCATCGAGAAACTCGACATCAGCGAAGAACGCCAACGACTTTCCAACCATTTGGACTATTTCCGACAAACCATGCAGGAAGACGGACGTGGTGTTGGTAAAAAATTGGGCTTCATCGCACAAGAAATGGGGCGTGAAATCAACACAACAGGCTCGAAAAGCAATCAAGCCGAGATGCAAAACATCGTTGTAATGATGAAAGACGAGTTGGAACAAATCAAAGAACAAGTTTTAAACGTTCTATAAGGGCAGGTTCTATAAAGCCTAAGTAAAAAATGTTTCATCTGAAAAATGGTTGAATATATGCAAAACACAGAAGGAAAACTCATCATTTTTTCGGCTCCTTCGGGAGCTGGAAAGAGTACGATTGTGCAATGGTTGCTCCGCGAACACCCTGAACTGAAACTTGCTTTTTCCATCAGTTGCACCACCCGCGAACCACGAGGAACAGAAAAAAACGGCATAGATTATATCTTTCTCTCGCCCGATGAATTCAAGGAAAAAATAAAAAACGATGCCTTTTTAGAGTTTGAGGAAGTTTATGAAAACCGTTTTTATGGTACACTGAAATCACAGGTGGAAAGTCAGATAAACAAAGGCCAAAACGTTTTGTTTGATGTGGACGTGAAAGGCGGGTGCAACATAAAAAACTTTTATGGGCAGCGTGCGCTTAGTCTTTTCATTCAACCCCCATCCCTAAAGTCGCTCCGTGAGCGGTTGGAAAATCGACAAACCGACAGTGCTGCATCCATAGAAAGTCGTTTGGCAAAAGCTGAATACGAATTGACTTTCGCTGAACAGTTTGATGCAATCATTGTGAACGACGATCTCGACACTGCTAAACAACAAACCTACGAGATTTTGAAGACTTTTCTCACAGAATGAGCGAAAAAACGGAAAAGAAAGGGGAAATGAAAATTGGTATTTATGGTGGCACTTTCAATCCCATACACACCGGACACATCCGTATTGCAGAAGCCTTTTTAAATCAAGAGGGACTTGACGAGGTTTGGCTGATGGTTTCTCCGCAAAACCCTTTCAAAGTGGGCAAAGATTTGTTGGATGACGAAAGGCGTTTGCAATGGGTGTGCAAGAGCGTCATCGGACACAAAGGTTTGGTGGCTTGCGACTATGAATTTAGCCTACCCAAACCTTCCTATACGTGGCATACATTGCAACAACTTTCCAATGATTTTCCCACTGCACAATTCACGCTTCTCATCGGAGGCGACAATTGGAAATCGTTTCATTTCTGGCGCAATCACGATGAAATCCTTGCAAATTACCGCATAGTCATTTTCCCAAGAAAAGGCGATGAAATCGAAAAAAATGCGTTGCCTAACAATGTGCGACTATTGAAAAGCGAAATGATAAATATCAGTAGTACGGACATCCGAGAAAGCATAAAAACAGGCAAAAGTATTCGCGGAATGGTGGCAGAAAACATCGAAGAGGAAGTGAAAGAGGTTTATGCAAAAGGTAGATTCTAAGAAATCATAAAGATTTTTCTTAGAACCTACTTTAATTTTAACCCAAATCAGTCATTAGACCATTAGAGCTTTCTTTTTATCGTATTTATTCACTTATCAACGACTTTCATCTGCTTGCCGGCATCGTCTCTAATAACCGAATTGGGCTTAAAATGATGTATGTACATACAGAAAATATTATTCTATACTTTATAAATGCCTAATCAAGGATATTTTTATAATAACAAATAAATAATATTTTTTTTAGAGATTTTTAATTTTGCATATTATTATTTTACAGTACCTTTGCAATAAATTTAGAGACATTCAATGGGAATTTGGAAAACAGTTATCGGAGTTATGAATAAAGCAGTTATGCCCATTAGGCGTAACGGTTTGTTCTTTTTCTTTATGTACGTTTTGGGGCTACTCGTTTCCTATCTTGAGTTGCCTCAACACAAACCGATGGCAGAAGTGTATGACAATTTGTGGTTAGAATTGTTCTTCGACCTTTATATCGTCTGCCTCATTCTTTCGTTTTTCCCTCAAAAAGTGCGCCCATGGCTGCGCGGTTGTTTTGCATTCATTGCCTATGCGGTTACGCTCATCGATCTTTTTTGCTGGGTGAAGTTCCAAGCAACGCTCAATCCGGCTATGCTGCTGTTGGCTTTAGAAACCAATGGAAGAGAAGCAGGAGAGTTTCTGAACAGTTATTTCAATGCAGATGTGCTTTTTTCGGAAGTGGGCGGTGTGCTCATCGTGGCATTGCTGCACTTGGTTTGTGGTTTATTTTGGACGAAAGTTCGTAATTTTTGGACAAAAAAGATAGCAAACCTATCGTTCTTTTCCCCACATAAGTATTTCATCATCAATGCTTTTTCAGTAGGTTTATCAGGCATTTTAATTTGGAGTGCCGTTATATCCTATGGCAATAAGCAAGAAATGGTGGAAATGTTTGGAAAGAAATCTATTGGCGAGGTGGAACACGAACTCACCACAAAACATTGCGCTGAATTTTATTTGCCCCTCTATCGACTTGCTTTCAGCATCTTTTCAAATGCACTGGCAGCACAACAAATTGATCGTTTACAGGAAGCCAAAGACAAAGTGCAGGTGGATGGTGTTGCGAAGAAAACAGAAAACATCGTACTGATCATTGGAGAGAGTATGGGTAGGCACCATTCCCAGCAATATGGCTATTTCATGCCAACCACACCTCGCCAAGTTGCACACGAAAAAAGCGGTTTACTGACGCCTTTCAGCGATGTGGTTTCAATGTGGAACTTGACGAGTTTTGTCTTTAAGAACATTTTTTCATTGCACGTTGTCGGGCAAGCGGGCGACTGGTGTGACTATCCTATGTTCCCACAACTCTTCCGCAAAGCAGGTTATCATGTGTCGTTTATCACCAATCAGTTTCTGCCTCAAGCCAAATCGGCAGTTTATGATTTCAGTGGGGGCTTCTTTCTGAACGATGCTGCGCTGTCGGCGTCGATGTTTGATACACGAAACACACGACTGCACCAGTTGGATGAAGGATTGTTAAAAGATTATGATACAACACTTGCCAAACAAAACAAAGCTCACAACTTGATAATTTTTCATCTGATGGGGCAACACGTGTCTTACAAGCTGCGCTATCCGAAGGCGCAAAGACATTTCACAAGCGATGACTATGAAGAAAAAAGAGCCGATTTATCGCTGAAAGAGCGAAAAATGCTTGCCCACTATGATAATGCAACGTTGTATAATGACTCGATTGTAGACCAAATCATTCAACGTTTTGCCAACAAAGAAGCCATTGTGATCTATATGCCCGACCATGGCGAAGAGTGTTATGAAGGACAAAGAGGGTTTATTTGTAGAAATCATTCAGCAGAAATCGACTATGATTTGGCGCATTATGAGTTTGAAATTCCATTCTGGATTTATTGTTCAAAACAATATGTGAACAACCATCCAGAGATTTATGCACGCATAAAGCAAGTGAAGGACAAAAGGTTTATGACCGATGCGTTGCCCCACTTGCTACTGGATATTGCAGGAATTCGGTCGAAATATTATCATCCGCAATACGACCTATTGAGCGATGAATACGATGAAATGCGTCCACGCATATTGAAGAATAAGACGGATTATGACAAAGTGCGCAAAAGTTATTTTTCCAAAAAGGAACAAGGCGCAGAGAAACAAACAACAACGAGTAAACAATGACAGAAGAAACAAAACATCCAGCAAAATCGGCTGCCCAGTGGACAACGCTTAGTGGGCAGGAATGCAACATCTTGCGGGGTATTGCTATCATGGGTATTATGCTCCACAACTACTGCCATTGGCTATCGCCCATCGTGAAAGAGAACGAATTTACTTATAAAGTTCAAAACGTGAGATGGTTTGCTGAACTGATGAAAAAACCTTTGGGAGAGGTGGAACATCTCTTTTTTCATCTCTTTTCTTACTTCGGACATTATGGCGTTCCGATATTCTTGTTTCTCTCTGCCTATGGATTGGTGAGAAAATACGAAAATACGCCATCTGTTGATGAACAAGAATCAACTTATGACTGCATAGCGTTCTTGAAATACCATTGGCTGAAACTCTTCCGAATGATGATTTTTGGCTTCGCTGCTTTTGTTCTTTTAGACACCATTACACCTGCACCACATCGCTACCAAGTGATAGACATTATCGCACAGATGGGTTTAGTAAATAATCTGTTGCCCACTCCCGACAAAGTGATATGGCCAGGACCTTATTGGTTCTTTGGTTTGATGCTTCAATTGTATGTTGCCTATCGTTTTGTTTTGTATCGAAAGGATTGGAAGTGGATAGTAGGAGCAATGCTTCTGTGTACGATTATGCAAAGTGTCGTAGCTCCTGAAAGTGAAGAATTGAATTACATAAGGTATAATTTCATCGGTGGAATCGTACCTTTTGGGCTTGGCTTGCTTTATGCAAAATATGGGAAAGCGTTATCGAAGAAGTATTATTGTTACCTCATGATACCCGCCTTTTGCTTTGTTATCTTTGCAGACGCATCTTTCCTAACGTGGCTTTTAAATCCACTTTTCGTTTGTGTGGCTTTCATTTCGCTTACGAAGGTGGCACAACTATTGCCCACTGGCACAGCTTTATGGTTCACATGGCTGTCGTCATTGCTTAATTGGATTGGAACGGTGTCGGCAGCGATCTTCGTTTGTCATCCCATCACACGCAAAATTATTATACCCATCTCACGAGAAGGCGATTATTGGGCTGGCTTAATACTCTATGTGATTACGACAATGTGTTTGGCGTGGTGCTTCCATCAGTTTATGAAACATCTTCCATCACCTAAAATGAAATGAAAAAGAAGGGAATTGAATTAGAAAAATTAAGTCGTTATCGAGGCGAACTAATGGGATTGGCTATCATTTTTGTGATGCTTTTCCATGTGGGATTGCATCGCGGTGATATGTTTTTTGGATTGAAGCGTATGGGAAATATTGGGGTTGATATGTTTCTGTTCCTGAGTGGCATCGGACTTTGGTTCTCGTGGTCACAAACGCCTCATACAATGAAGTTCCTCTATAAGCGTATGTTGCGCATTTATCCAGTATGGCTCATTGTGGCTACACTCTACTATGTGCCTGACTTTTATTTCCCTAATCTCGTAAAACATAGCGGACACAGCACAAATGCAATAGACCTAATTGGCGATATAGCCATCAATTGGGATTTTTGGATAAATGATGAACTCACATTCTGGTATATTCCCGCCACAATGATGCTCTATCTGTTTACGCCTGTATATCTGCGGCTCATCATTAAGGCTCCGGTGTATCGTTGGTTACCTGCGGTCATGATGGTGTGGAGTGTCATTGTTGCCTATATAGCCCTCATTCACAATACAGTGGGGCATATAGAAATCTTTTGGAGCCGCTTACCCATCTACTTCATAGGACTGAATTTCGGTATTGCTGTGAAAGAAAAAAAACGCTTGGATGGTTCGGCTATTTGGTTGATAGGTTTTGTGTTTCTCTTAACACTCTCCACTTGTATCTACTTGGAGCAAGTAAAGCATGGCAGATTTCCTTTGTTCTTAGAACGAATGGTCTATATTCCGCTCACCATCACATCCCTACTGTTGCTCTGTGAACTTTTGACGAAAACTCCCCAAGGATTACGTAAAATCTTCCTATTCATCGGAGGAATAAGTCTTGAAATTTATCTGATTCATCATCATTTCATACTCATTTATATTGAACAATTGAAATGCACTTATTGGGTGAAATTCTCACTCACCCTTGCCATCACCCTTCCGCTTGCATGGTTGCTTCACAAAGGTGTGAACAAATTGGTTCGAGTGATTGAAACTAAAATAGCAAGTGCATAACAACTCCTCTTTTTTAATCCACATCAACAACAAACGACAAACAGATAATGCTACAAATCATTCGATTAATTCGACCAAAACAATGGATCAAAAACACGATTGTTTTGCTTCCAATTTTCTTTGGCGGCGCATTGATGCACTTCAACGCCCTCTATGCAGGCATCATCACGGCCATTGCTTTTTCATTCATCGCCTCATCCATCTATTGTTTGAACGACATCTTAGATGTGAAAGATGACAGGCGTCATCCATTGAAGTGCAACCGCCCTTTAGCTTCGGGAAAGGTGAGTATCCAACAGGGTTATCTCATTATGTCGATAATGGTTGTTCTTTCTATGACTACATTACTTTTACTGCCCAATCATCGTTTAGAAACGGCTGGTGTACTGATTTTCTATTGGCTACTCAATGTTGTTTATTGCTACATTCTCAAGCAACATGCAATCATTGACGTTTGCATTGTAGCCTTTGGTTTTGTCTTGCGATTGCTTGCCGGTGGTCTTGCAACATCAATCACACTCAGTAAATGGATTGTTTTGATGACCTTCCTATTGATGCTTTTTCTTTCATTTGCCAAACGCAGAGACGATGTTTTGCGCATGAATGAAACAGGAGAGGCACCGAGAAAGAACACCATCAGATATAACCTGACATTCATCAATCAAGCCATTACGATTACAGCAAGCGTTACGCTCGTTTGTTATATTATGTATACGATGAGCCCTGAAGTAATTGCGAAGTTCAAAACAGACAATCTTTACCTCACAAGTGTATATGTTTTATTGGGGCTTTTGCGCTATATTCAGCTTTCGGTTGTAGACAAAAAGAGTGGTGATCCCACAAAAGTTATCCTACATGACCGCTTCATTCAAGGCATCGTTTTAGCATTTGGAGCAACCTTCCTCATCTTTATTTATATCTTATAACCGCATGACTGTTTACGCATTCGATTTTGATGGTACGCTAACAACAAAAGACACATTTGTTGAATTCATTCTTTTCGTGAAAGGAAAGCGAAGCACCTATCTTGGTTTTCTACTATTCTTGCCAATCCTCGTGCTTATGAAGATACGATTATTCCCCAACTGGAAGGCGAAACAAATGGTATTTTCATGGTTCTTTAAAGGTATGGAAATCGATGAATTCAATCATTTTTGCACTTCCTTTGCCCATTCTCGACAAGACATTCTGCGACAACAAGGATTTGACTTGATTGCGGAAGCATTGGCAAAAAATGACAATGTGATCATCATCACAGCCAGTATAGAAAACTGGGTGGCTCCGTTTTTTTCACAATTTGACAATCGTATGAAGGTAGAGGGAACCAAAATTGCCGTCAGACAAGACCGACTCACGGGACAATTCCTTAGCAAAAATTGTTATGGCACAGAAAAAGTGAAACGCCTCTATGCCTTGTTTCCCTATCGAAGAGCCTTTCGCTTGGTGGCTTTTGGCGATAGTCGAGGCGACAAACAGCTTCTTGCGGAAGCCGATGAAGCACACTACAAACCTTTCCGAGCTACCAACAGCCGTAAATTCGATGAAATCGTGCGTTTTCTCTTGGTTGGCTGCACTGCCACTGCGTTGCAATATGGCATTTATCTCCTTTTGCTCACATGGTTAGAACCTCGCATTTCTAACACAATTGGATATCTACTGAGTTTCATTTTCAATTATTTCGCATCCACCCGATTTACGTTTAAGGTGAAATCCACCGTCAAACGCAGCATAGGTTTTGCTTTCTCACATCTCGTTAATTATCTACTTCAGATCATTTTCCTTTCTCTTTTCCTCTATTTGGGTGTCAATAAAGCATATGCTATGCTACCTGTCTTTGGTGTTTGCGTACCGATAAACTTCCTTTTGGTGCGCACTTTCTTGAAAGGGAAATCATAGGCATATAACAAAAAAATCATAGAAACATAAAAAGAACATAGACCTTTTTCTTGAAACCCATCCAAAGAAAAGTCTATGTTCTTAGTATATATAATTTAAACCCAAATCGGTCATTAAAGTGCTAAAGTTTTTTTTTATTTTATTTATTCACTTCCCAACTTCTTGCAACCACTTTTCGGCATCTTGTTCATTGTTTTCTCTTGAAGTAGTCCGCTACATCTGCGATAAAACGCAAAACAATCTGCACTGACAATTAGCAACAATCAGTTTGGTCTCTAACGACCGAATGGGGTCAAACAATGTCAAGCTTATTACCAACTTTTGCTTTTTAACTCGATGGTTCTGTCTGTAGTCATATCCATACCCATCATCTTTACTTTCGTGTTGAGCGTTGTCTTGCTGATCCATCCGTTTTGCAAGAAGTTAAAAACCTTCTCACCACCAAAATCCATATTCGTCATACCCATTGCTTTCATTTGTGACCAACCTTTTTCCACTTGTGCCACCATATCTTCACCACCACCCATCTTCTTCATTGATTCAATGAGGAAATGCTTCACATCGTCTTCCGTCATGTTACCTTTCATCTGTCCTGTAACTTTCAGTTCGCTTGGAAGCTCTTCTAATGTATAGGTATTGATGGTCTTAACATATTGCAGATAGGTTTCATCTATTTTTTCGCCACTTTTGAGTGTTCTACCATAAAGCGTAAACAAACCAGAATTGTAGTATTGATCTATCAGCATTTCAGCCGTCATAAGCTCACTAATTGACATAATCATATTAATTTTGGGCAATGCCTTCTCTAATTCAGGATGCTTGGCATATTTTTCCTCGATGTCTGCCAATGCAGCCTTACTTACCTGTGAAAGAACTTCATCTTTGTTGGCGATTTTCAAAATTTTTCCGTTTCCATCGGTAGAAAGCAACACTTTTACCCCCATCAAATAGCGATCAAAGGTTACACCCATTTGGTCTGCAAGATCATTGTTTCCCTTTTGATCAATATTCGTTACCATTGTTTCAATGATCATGCCCTCGCTGTTCTTCTCCACGACCTCGTAATAGCTTTCCGTCGTTACATCGGCATTGTTATCACCGCCTCCCATCGCCGCATTTGCCTTTACGTTCATCTTTGTTTCATACACAGCGCGGTCGCCTTTGTTGAAATTTGCTTTGATAAGTGTCTGTCCGTTTGCCCACATTGTCCATGCAAACAAACAACCCAATAACATTATTTTTTTCATATTTCTTGATTGTTAAAAGTTTTTCAGATTGATAATTCAAGTTAGAATGCCACAAAGATAATAAAAACAAACGAAACAACCTGCCTTTTTAAAGTTAATTTTCAACTTTGTTTAGCCGTTTTTTCACCATGACAATGTAAAAACATCGTACCTCGTTTTTCATTGTTCATCTGACTTAACAAAAACGTTCAAATTACACATAGCATTTCATACCTTTCTTTGTGGTTTATGCTTATTTTACTACCTTTGCACCACGAAACAGAAAAAAGTCAAAATGTCGGCATTCAGTATATTCAAGGTGAAACGCGAGGAACGTTGGTTGGCAATGTGCCTACTACTCGTTTTTGCCACTTTCACCACACTTCTTATTCTCAGCCATTTCGATGTGTACACCATGGGGGCACGCAATGGTTTTTGGAGCATATTCACCAAAAACTTTAGAGTGTCGGGCTATGACAATTGGTCGTGGATAACCTTATCTGGCATGCGCATCCATTTTGAAACCAACAGACATCCGCTGTTTCTCTCCTTTCTTTATCCGATGTTCCTCTTAAATCGCTGGTTAATAGAACAAACGGGCACCAATTGTGCGGTGTTTTTTATGGCAAGTCTCACCTTGTTTTCAGCTTTTTATTCCGTCATCTTCATGTTTCGCATTTTTAGAGAAGTGATAGAGCTCAAACGCTATGACGCAACCCTCCTGACACTCTTGATGTTTTCTTTTGCACACGTTATGTTGCCCACATTCGTCCCCGATCACTTCGTCATTTCTTTGATGCTTTTGTTGCTCACAATTTATCTCTGCGGTATGAAGATGAAGCAAAAACAACTCCTTTCGCCCTATCAAACGGGACTTTTGCTTTTCTTCACGGCAGGAATGGCAACTTCCAACGGACTGAAAACCTTATTTGCTGGACTGTTCGCAAATGGTCGTTATTGTTTCAATCCAAAATATATTTTCTTCGGTTTCATCGTTCCTATTGCACTCTTGATAGGCATTCAGCAATGGCAATATTATGCGTTTGAAGTACCACAAAAAGCAGTCATAGCACGTATAGAAGCGAACGTAAAAAAGAAGAATGCACAAAAAACTGCCGCTTACAAACAGGAACGCAACCAATGGTTGGCAACGCATACGGGAAAAAACTTCGACGACAGCAAAATTGGAAAGTTAATGGACGTTTCTACGCCACGTGGCGAAACACTCATAGAAAATTTCTTTGGCGAATCTATACAGCTCCATCAGGACTATTTGCTCAAAGATGTATCGTGGGATCGCCCTATTTTTGTGAAATACAGCTGGTGGATCAATTATGCCATTGAAGCCTTTATCGTTCTTTTGTTCATTTTTGGCGGTTTCATCGCTTTTAAAGAATCTCTTTTCCGCATGCTTCTGTTGTGGTTTTCGGTAGATGTAGGATTGCATTTGGTCTTGGGTTTTGCCATCAATGAGGTCTATATTATGAGTGCTGGCTGGATATTCATCATTCCTATCGCCATCGCCTATTTCTTGAAACTTCTTTCATTTTCACCCCAACGTGTGTTGAGAGTGGTGCTTTCGTTGCTAACTCTGTGGCTATGGGCATACAATGGAAGTCAAATTGTTACCTATTTCTTATGAAACGCATCTTGGATTTTCTTAAAATTAAACGTGACGAACGTCTCCCTTTGAGTTTTTTTGTGCTTTGGATGGTGGCACTTCATGGGATAATCATCTATAAATACTATCCACTTTTTTCGCAAGTAACGAAGAATTACTACAAACTCACGGTGCGCAATTTCACCATCTCAGGTTTCGATCCACTCACTTATGGTGTCCTTACCGATTGGACCGCTGCCTACGAAATTCATCGCCATCCGCTACTTGCCTTCTTTTATTATCCGCTTTATGGGCTCAACCAAGCATTGATAGCACTGACGGGCGTCAATTGTACCCAATTTTTGGTAGCCATAGTCTTGCTTGCCTCTTCTTGTTTTGCTTTCGTCTTATTGTTGCGCATTGGTAAAGAGTTGATAGGTTTATCGCAAACAGAAGCAAGTGTGCTTGCTTTCTTTTTGTTTTCGTTTTCGCATGTAATGTTGTCGGCAATCTGTCCCGACCATTTTGCCCTCTCTCTGCCACTCTTATTGCTATCCATTTATGTTGCGGGTAAACGCCTAAAAGCAAAACAAGAAATGACTGCCACAGAAACTTTAGTTCTGTTCTTTCTCACGGCAGGTATTACACTCAACAATGGTTTGAAGATATTTCTCGCCAATTGGTTTACTAAGGGAAAACGTTTTTTCCGTCCGAAAAATCTTTTCTTGATAGTTTTTCTGCCTTCCATCTTTATATGGGGTTTTGCGGAATGGGAATACCAATACTACAAAGCCGACATCGTGAAAGAACGCAAACAAAAGAAAGAACGCCGAAAAGAAGCAAAAAAACAAAAGATGTTTGCCGAATTTAAGCAATCTACGCCCATCAAGGATTCTCTCCAACAAATCAAAGCATTTGAAGACGTATGGGCAAATCATCTTAAAAAAGTAGATTCCATCGAAGCAAAAAAACCTTACAAGGCACATACAGGTAAACCGATAAGCACCTACAGATTTCTGTTTTGGACAGACGTAACCACCGACCGAGTTGCAACCATTATCGAAAATCTTTTTGGTGAATCCATACAACTTCATCAGCAATACACCCTCAAAGATGTATTGACGCACCGCCCCGTCATTGTTCATTATGATTGGGTTTGGAATTATGTAGTGGAAGGAACGATTTTACTCCTTTTCATCGTGGGAGCGTGGTGGGGACGTAACCGAAAAGTGATGCAAATAGCCCTTTCTTTTGCCACTATGGATATGGTGTTACACATTGGTTTGGGCTTTGGCATCAATGAAGTCTACATCATGGCAACCCATTGGATTTACATCCTTCCCTTAGGGTGTGCCTACCTCCTACACCACTTAAAAGGAAATTATCGACTTGCGATGAACATTCTCCTCCTTGTACTGACAGTATTCTTGATGAGCTACAACACAACGCTCTTCGTAAATTATATCATTTAAACTAAATATCGAAATAGCTACACAACGACTTCTGAATATTCAGTTGCAGGCATTGTATACTTGCAATGTAAGTAAGGCTCACTTAGAACGCAACTGAGGCTCACTTGCCATGCAAATGAGCCTCAGTTGCAAACTATACATAAACCACATGCTCATTCCCTATTTTGCGTTTGCATTTCTTCTACCGTGAAGCGCAACTTTTCTTCCATTGTTCCTTCAATTCGCCAACCCAATGCTTCCAAGCGTGATGTAGAAAATGTGGCTTTAGATATCACCGAATAACCCGCCTTTTCCACTTCAGGCGGTAGTTCGATGACCACCCGCTGACAACCAATTTTAGCAATCAACTCCGCCAATGTCCGTATGCTGACGTTCGATTGTGGATCGGCTATGTTGTAAGCACACTGATTTTTACCTTTCAATAAGATAAACAGCAAACCAGCTACACAATCCAGCACATAGCACCACGATCGAAACTGTTCGCCGTTGCTCTTCATTACGATATCTTCTTTGTGCAAAACGTTGCGAATGAATTGTGCATAAACACGCATATCCGTTGCGCTGAAGTAAGCACCATAAACGTGTGAGGGGCGGGCTATGGATATATCAAGTCCATACTGAGCAGCATAGGAAACACAGAGGGTTTCGGCTGCCTGTTTAGAAGAAGGGTAACACGCTCGAACCGTGGCACAATCAATATACCCACTATCTGTTTCAGAAAACATCTGTCCCACACCTTCGCCATAAATCTCACCCGATGACACATAGACAAACTTTTCTAAATGGTGGTGCAGACCATAGGTGAGTAATTGGTTTACGCCTATGATATTTGCTTGCATCACACCCACTGGATCAGTTGCATACAGACTGGGCGAAGCACCGCTTGCAGCGTCGATAATAAAGTGGAAATCAATATCGAACGGAACTTCATTCACCACATCAAACGAAAGAAAACAAAAATCGTCTTCATGCCAATAAGCAGCAAACCGTTCCTTAGCTCGCGCCTCATTACGTCCTGCGGCATAGATCTTGAAATCTTTGTTGGGGCGGTGCATCAGCACATCCACTAAACAACCGCCAATGAGTCCCGTTGCTCCCGTAATCAGAACATTCTTCCCTGTCATTTTTTCCCATGGCAAGTCGGTCATTGCCACGTGGCGCAGTTGCTCCTCGTAACGCTTTGTCATTTCATCCAGTCTTCCTTATCCGTATTTTTCAGTGCCTTAAAAAGCTCTACATCTTCGGTTTGCGTCAGTTTTAAACCATTCCGCTCCGACCCAATCACCAGATGTTGTTCCTCCACACCCAATTCACCCAGCAACGTACACGATGCCACAGTGTTTTCGATACCGCGCAATTGGGCTTCAGCATGCGCCTCAAGCAATGTTCGTAGACGGTAGGTGTGAGGCGTCTGTGTGCGAATGAGGCGTTCGCGCGGAATTTCTATGTTCAACAAGCAGTCGCCTTTCACTTCCATTATTGCTTCTTTGCAGACCAAACCTGTTACAGCATAGCCAAATTCCCGACATTTACGAATGTTTTCGCTGATGATGCGTGCAGAAACCAACGGACGAACACCATCATGCACCAAGACAATATCGTCTTCCTTGCAGCCTTGCGCTTGCAGTCCTAACAGTCCGTTACGGATAGATTGTTGATTGGTTTCGCCACTGGGGAATATCCATTGTAGCTTCGTGATGTTGAATTGGTTGGCATATGCCTGCAACATCACTTCCCATCCGTTGAGACAAACCACACCAATAGCGTCAATTTCGTTGTGCTCTTGAAATGCTTTCATCGTATAGATGATAACGGGAATATTGTCGATGGTCATAAACTGTTTGGGAATGTCCTGTCCCATACGATTCCCGATGCCGCCTGCCGTGAGTAATGCGATGTTCATATTTTGCTCTTTTCTAATATTTCAATAATGATTTGGTGAGTTGGATAAGCCATTGCACCGCAGCTTATAAATCATACTGCACATTGTTGTAGGCAAAGATGAAAGGATAGAAAAATCCTCTCACCCATCCCATAATGCCTTTGGCGTTCTGGTTGTAATAGATTTCTTTTCGATAACGGGCGCAAAAAAAGCACAGACGCATCAAAGAAATGCAATCTTTCTTGAGCATCCAACCAACCATTTTATGCGCTATTGGGTCCTTGGATGCAGCTTGTTCATAAATCAGTTGATAAAGTTTTTGCCAGTTTTCTTTACGCTGCAAACGGCGATAATTGCTATATCCATATTGATAAGGAGCGGTTTTGGGAATGTTCGTATTGTCCACCCCATGCGCTTTGTTTTCTTGTGCAATTGCCGACATGGCATGTGTGCGATGCCAATTCAGTGGTTCATCAATGCGAACGATGCCCCGCTGCAATTGTGCGTGGATTGCCAATGACCAATCATAATGTATATAACCGAGCCAATTTGCCTTATTTTGGGCAAAATCTTTACGCAGTAGCATTGTGTGTCCAGCAAATCCGTTGAAAAGTAGAGCTTTCAGGCTGTATTGTGGTGTTACATAGACCGTTTTTTCAGGTGTTACACCTCGATGGTGGCAACAGAAACAGATGTCATTTTCGCCTATGGCAGTCACCTGTTTTTCTATCTTTTCGGCATACCAAACATCGTCTTGGTCGGAAATGGCAATGAAATCAGCATTTGCCCGCAGTGTGGCAGTAAGGAAATTCTCGTTGAAACCGATGTTTTTTGCATTTTTACGCACCTCTATATGTGCATATTTTGCTGCATAATCTTGGGCTATTTGCATAGTGGAATCAGTCGATCCATCATCTTGTATGATGATCTGATGAATCGGATAAGTCTGACTGAGTATCGAATCGAGTTGCGCTTTCAGATACTTCTCACCATTATAAGTACAGACAACCACTGCAACGGTTTTGTTTCTATTGTTTTCCACAACCTATTTCTATGTGCTTACAAAATTAAGGAAAATAATTGATAACCTTTCACGAAAAAACAATTTATTCGCAAAGATTTTTTATTTTCCAACAACTATATATACAGTAAGACAACTGGTTTTCTTCATAAACTACATAACGAAGATTACAAAGATCTTTTTTAGAACTTTCTGCAACCACTTAGTAAGTTTCCCTATATTTACTTGCATAAAGCCGTAACTTTGGAAGTATATTTCGCTGAAATCACAAAAAAAGTTTTCTTTTACGTTAAAAACCTTTTAAAAAGTTTTCGCTAAATTAAAAATAATACCTATCTTTGACGCCGTAATAAACCTCTTTGTGCCTAAAAAGGTCACTGAAAAATGAGCGAGAAATACAAAAAACGTTATATTTATCAATCACAAATGTTTTTAACTTATGAAAAAACTAAAACTTCTAATGATCACGCTTGGTGTTGCGATGGCATTGCCGAGCTTCGGGCAAAACATGAAACCTTTTATTGCATCACGCAATAAGACTACAAAGGCAAAGAGCGCAGACAATTCGCGCATTTCTGTTATTGCCGATGAGAACTTCGACAAGTTCACGGCAGGTAGCCTTGAGAAACCCGACAGCAAAAATGTTGCAGGTGCAGGAGGTGGCGACTATCGCATGAAACCTGGCTATATGAACCTTGACGGATGGCGTGGTGTTCACATCTATCAGGCAGGTGGAGCTGCCTATCTGCGTGAGTTTGCCACAACCTATTCCACAGATTATGGCTATCTCAGTCTTCCATATATGGAAATGTATGGCACGGTTACCGTAACATGCCGCGCACGAAAAGGATTGAAAACCACGAAAGACACAGGGCTCACTTTCGTATTGGCAGACAGCGTCATGGCTGTACTCGACTCAAAAACCTATCCGCTTACAGATGATTGGCAAAACATTACCTACGAAACGTCTTTAGCCACATTTAGCCAATACAACCAAATACAATTCCAAGCCTTCAAAGGCGAAGTGTTCATCGATGATATCAAAGTGGTGAGAAACAGAAACACTGCTGCTCCTCCTACTGCATTGCAACCTGTGAACATTTCTACTACCGATTTCCTTGCAAAATGGCTGCCTGCACCCCATGCAACAGCCTATCTCTTGACCGTTTATTATAAAGAGATGCCTGCAAATCCTGTTCCTATCACCACCGTTACCGAACATTTCGATGATATCAAAGCCGACGCAATGGGGAAGATAGATGCTACCAATCCGAATTATCCACAAGGATGGCAGTTTGGATTGAGCAAAAAAGGTAACCAAGAAATCAGCACAGCAGCCAATACCTATATCAGTGGAAAACAATCTATTGTCTTCGATGCCGAAGGCGATGACTTCTACACACCAGAAATGAAGGCTCCTATCAGCTCACTCAGATTTTGGGTGAAGCCTACAACAACTGAACGCCAGTCAGACGTATATACGCTCTTCAGTGTGCGTGTGAAATATGCAGATGGAACATGGAAACGCATTGCCAACATTCCTAATACATGGCTCGAAGACGAAGGGCTCTATTATGAGCTAAAAGGCGATGAATTGGGCGAAAATGTAGTTCAAGCTCACTTTGAATTCCTCCAAAGAAGCGAAGCTATCAACTTCTATTTTGATGATTTCTCCATCACATATGGTAGCCAACCTGTGCCTTTTAAACACTTAGATGCAGTGCGTGTGGAAGCCAACGAGTTAGAATATGAGGTAACAGACTTGGATGAAGAAAAGGAATATTACTATTATGTGCAGAGCGTAGATGGCGATCTTATATCAGCTCCATCGAACGATATGTGGGTGGATGGTATTCTTGGACTAAAACCTACAGCCTTACCAGCTACCAATATCAAAGACAATAGCTTCACTGCCAACTGGGAACGCAACAGCAATGCAGATAGCTATGTCTTCCAACTCTACAAAACCAGCAAGAGTACCAAAGCGCAAGAGCGCATCACACTGCTTAAAGAAGACTTCTCAGGCATTAATGAAGGCACACCACAAACGCCTGCCGAACCAAAGATGTACACCCCACTCTTGGATCTTTCACGTCAAGGATTTGCGAAGACAAACTGGACTGCCGAATATCCTATGTGGGCAAAGGGCATGATCGGAACAAAAGACACCTACGAATGGTTCGACAAGCTGAACTTCATCATTTCACCTGCTATGCCGATTCGTGGTGGATTGGGAACGGAAGTGAAATTCAGTGCTTGTCCAACGGTGGACAATGACAGTATATGGGTGCTCGTTATGGCAAATCCGAAAGATCTTTATGTAAATCTTGGCTACAAAATTCCGCTGGATGTGAAAGCACATGAAACAAAAGAAGTCACTTTGTTTATAGCTGAAGAACACATGACCGAAATGCTTGAAAAGGGCAAAGACTATTACCTTGTATTCGCAAGCAACAGCTCTAAAGGTTTCTTCCTCGACAAAATAGAGGCTGCAAGAATAACCGAAGGTGCCGACGAAGAAGTAACGGAGCTGATGGAAATAAGCTATCCAACGGAAAACCGTAAGGAAGTAACAGGTTTGGAATCGGGTGCGAATTATGGTTATAAGGTGAAAGCCTATCGCAACAAGAATTTCCTTGAATATACGTCGGATAATTCTAACCTTATAACTGTCATCACCACAAAGACAAGTATCGATCAAAAAACGATCGGTCGTCTTGAAATCGAACCTATGGGCAACGGACTTGTGCAGATTACAAGCAATGTGAACGACCAACTCGTGGTTTACAATCTTGCAGGACAAACGGTGCTTTCAAAAGCAATGACACAAGGTAAGAACACCATTTCGCTCACACCTGGTGCTTATCTCTTCCGCATCGGTGGAAAGACGGCAAGAATCATCATTGATTAATATGCAACATACGTTTGGTAGTTTTCTGTCGAATGACTGAAAACCACCAAACGATGAAAACTGAAAAATCTGTGGTTGAAGGCTAAGAATTGTATTTGCGAAACACACCTCACAAATATCTATTTTTCAACTGTTTACAAATCATCATAAAAAAACAATGCAACTGAGGCTCATTTGCAGAGCAAATGAGCCTCAGTTGCGTTCTAAGTAAG
>JALFSW010000070.1 GCA_022779305.1 Prevotella sp.
ACAATTGTTTTGAGTTTAAAAAGAAGTTAAAAAGCGTTTTTTGTTTTAAAAACGTTTGCATGCAGATTTGATATTTCTTACCTTTGCGACAATCTTTAAATCACAATAACAGATGCAAGGCAAAACAAAATATGCAAAACGGCTGTTCGCAGCTTGGGTACTATTGGGGCTTTTCATGCTCCCGATGGTAGTCAAAACGTTGCATACTTGTCAGTTGGAGGCATACAAATGTTCTTCCAATGCCGCCGCATCGCATCACCATGACACATCTAAACACAACACAGACGATTGCTCTATTTGTAATTTCGTGTTCCACAGCTTTGTGAAAGCACCCGAAATAAACCTTGAATCTGTCCAACCTATTGTTGTGAGCGAGGTGTTCAAAGCCTATGTGGAAAAACTCTATTCGATAAGCAAGAAACAGCTTTTGCTGCGTGGTCCTCCCACAAAGTTTCTTTTTTAAATTTCATAGGAAACGTTTTTAACAAGCCTTAGTAGATAATGACTCGTTAGATGGCGGGTGTTACACTTCTGTGTGCGTCTGCAAATATATCCATCTTGATCGTTCATTATTCGAGTGGCAAATAGGCGTGTCATTATGGAAGAATGGCTAATGTTAAGAACAAAACTATCTCCATTTTTTGACCATAAGAAAGATGAATAAAACTATCATAGTCCTTATTCTGTTTCTTCACATGGGTTGTTCAATGATGGTTTTTGCAGACAAGCAGAAAAAGGTAGTGAGCGAACAAGTGGCGGAAAAACTTCAATCCGATACAACCATTTCGCTCAAAGACGTAACCGTCTTGGGTAATCGCAAAGCCCAACTCCAGATGCAAACATCGCTCAACGCTATCAGTGTGAGCCGCAACTATCTGCAAACCAACTTCTCTGGCAGCTTGATGCAAACATTGAGCGGTATTCCAGGTGTTCGTGCTATGAGCATAGGATCGAGCCAATCGAAACCCGCCATTCGTGGTTTGGGATTCAATCGTATGGCAGTTGCCTATAACGGAATCAAACACGAAGGACAACAGTGGGGCGACGATCACGGATTAGAAATCGATCAATATGAGATTGACAGAATAGAGGTGCTCAAAGGTCCCTCGGCGTTGCTCTATGGATCGGATGCAATTGGTGGTGTACTGAATGTTTACAGTAACTATATGCCCTCGCATCCTTTTCAAGGGAGCTTTTCGCTATTTTCACGCAGCAACAACGAGTCGTTGGGATTGTCTGCCCGCTTAGAGGGCGGAGGCGAACGCTTTTTCTGGCGTTCAACGTTTACATTCGTAGACTATGCCGACTACAAAGTGCCCACGGATAGCATACAGTATTATTCCTATTTCATTAAGTTGAAAAATCGACGTTTGCGCAACACCGCAGGAAAGGAACGCAATGCAAGTCTGACACTTGGTTACAAATATCAAGGCTTCAGAACCGACTTGAAACTGTCTAACACCTATTCAAAAAGTGGCTATTTTGCCAATGCCCACGGAATAGAGGTGCGCCTGTCGGATATTGATTATGATGCCTCAAGGCGCGACATCGATCTGCCCTATCAGATGGTGAATCACTTTCGGATTGCCAATCAAACGACGTATCAAGCCACAGCTTATCGCATTGAAGCAAATTTGGGTTATCAAAACAATGTGAGAAAAGAATTTTCTGAACCCGTTTCGCATGGCTATATGCCCAAACCTGCTAATAGTTTGGAGCGTGCGTACAGAAAAAGTACGTATTCTGCAAACGTTGCGTTGAAATGGTCGCCCATTAATTTCCACGAAATGGCAATTGGTATGAACACTGAATATCAGCGAAACAGGCGCGGGGGATGGGGATTTATCATCCCAGACTTCGATACATGGAACTTGGGCGTTTATGCCTTCGATAGGTTTCTTGTCTCAAAAGACTTCATTCTCAATGCAGGTCTGCGGTATGACCGCGCTCATACAGTCATTCGCAGCTATCAAGATTGGTTTAAAACACCCGTCAATGATGGTGATTTGGTTTACAAAGAGCGCTCAGCTGATTTGAAACGTAATTTCAACAGTCTTACCTATGCTTTGGGTGCGAATTATCAATGTGGAAGTTGGTTTTTTAAAGCTAATATAGGGAAAAGTTTCCGAGTTCCGATTGCAAAGGAACTCGGGGCAGATGGGGTGAACTACAACATCTTTCGATACGAAAAAGGCAATGCAGGGCTTTCACCAGAAACATCTTATCAGCTTGATTTAGGTGTGAAATGGAACAGCAAAAACCTATCGTTTGCGCTCGACCCCTATCTGAATTATTTTCCGAATTACATCTATCTGAGTCCCACTGCGGATTATCTTGAAGGACTGCAACTCTATCATTACGTCCAGAGTGAGGTCTGGAGATGGGGATTTGAGATGGAACTTAATTGGAAGATGACACAAAACGTGGAGTGGGGATGGAAAGGTGAATATCTTTATGCCGAACAGCTATCGGGCGACAAGAAAGGTTATTCGCTCCCCTTTATGCCTCCTTATCGCTTGGAAATGAGTGGAAAATATGTTTTCCCCATGCAAAAAAATGGCGAAGAAGCCTTTGTGGAAGTAAGCGGACGCATTGTCGGACGACAAAAGAACATTGTCCCACCCGAAGAATCCACGCCCGGCTATTTCACGTTGAACATGACTGCAGGCAGACGTATGATGATTGGCAAACAAACATTGCGTTTGAATCTTCATGCTGAAAATCTTTTCAATCGCAAATATTATGATCATACGAGTTATTATCGACTCATTGATGTTCCTGAGCCAGGGCGCAATGTGGCATTGATGATAGGACTTGATTTTTGATCGCAACATGACCAAACATTACCTCCCCCTCTTACGGTCTAACGACCGATTTGGATTAAACATTGGAAAAAAGAAAATTATTAACCGAGATAGCAAATCTCATAAAACAAATGAAGTAAATGAAAAAAGTATTTTTATGGAGTGCAATGGCACTTTTGAGTGTTTTTGTTTTGTCGTTCAGTTCATGTAATGAAGACGATGTAACAGAAGGAGAAATCAAGATTACTGATGTTGAAGTGGGACACCACAATTCTGGTAAAGGAACGATAGGTAAAGACCTTCACATTGAATTCAAAGCCTATGCTGAACGCAAAATCAAAGCAATCGAAATCCTTATCACACAGGGTGGAAAAGAGTTTCTTTTGCAACAATATACTACGGGAAAATACGTAGGCGTATTGAACACCGAATTTCATGAACACATTGAATTGCCAGCCAGCACCTTTAAACCTGGTGTCTATCAGTTGCGCATCGTGGTGATTGATAGCGAAGGACACGTAGATGGCATAAGGGGATTGCTCACACTTGAAGCTGCAAGTACTACGGGTGCGCCCTCTGTAGTGTTGGTAAGTCCAAACGAGTCTGCCAAAAAAGGCGTTGCAGGTGGTAGCATAGAGATTGAAGCTACTATTGAAACGAGCAATGCCATCAAAGAAATCGAATTGGAATTACATGGTAGTACCGAAAAAGAAATCACGCTTCCAGCAAGTATACTCGCTAAATATGTAGGCAAAAGTGGAAAGATTCGTTTCAAAGAGACACTTACAATCCCTAACGATTGCCCTGCTGGAGAGTATCACTTCCACTTTACCGTGGAAGATGCAAACGGCAAGCAAGGTATGGGCGAGTTTGAAGGTTTCACGGTTACCAGCAAATAAACCTCTGATGAAAGATCAGGAGGATTTTTATTTTCTCAAATCTTATTATAATTGTAATTTTTAAAGTCCGAGAGACGGTGCTTCTGTGATGGAAGTCCGTCTCTTTTATAACACGTAAATGTATGAAAAAGATTGAATTATTTTTTTGCTCATTAGGATTATGGATAACCCTTGGAGCGTGTGGAAACGACGGGGAAGTTACCAAAAAGGACCTCGAAAAGCCCACCATCACCACCGAAGGTGTTGTGGCAGAACCTTTGAATTGCTCACAATATTTGCAAGGCGACACCATACGCCTGTGTTACGTACTGAAAGACAATATCGAATTGGGAAGTTACAACGTCGAAATACACAACAACTTCGACCATCATAGCCATTCAACCGATGCAGGTGAATGTGAATTGGATTCCAAAAAAGAAGCCAATAGCCATGTTTGGATTTACAATAAAGATTTTAAGATCCCCACTGGTAGCACAACTTTTGTTGCCGATGAGCGCATCCCAATTCCAGAACATGCACAAGCAGGCGATTACCATTTCATGATACGTTTCACCGACAAGGCTGGGCATCAAGAAATCAAAGCTGTGAGCATTAAGATTATCGAGAAAAAAGATTAAACCCAAATCGGGCATTAGACCGCCTACAGTTTTCTTTTTCTTTTATTTTTAAATTCCCAACGGCTTGCATCTGCTTATCGAATTGGGTTAAACATGCCTACAAATACCACTTTAAAGTCAATCATCTGTAATGTTTTTGCAGATGATTTTTTGTATATGGGCTAATCGGATAAATTATTTTTGTAAACTATCAAAGTATCTACTTAATTTTGTCTACCTTTGCGCTGAATAACGCTCATGCGACAAAACAAAGAATACTACGAATGATTATGGACATTAAAGAACTCTATAAACGCTACGAAGCAAACCCTATCATTACGACGGATAGCCGCAACTGTCCACCCGGCAGTATTTTTATAGCCCTGAAAGGTGAATCGTTTGATGGCAATCGCTTTGCGAAAGCGGCTTTGGAAAAAGGATGCAGCTACGCCATCATTGACAACAAAGCGTATGGTGACCCAACGGACGAGCGTATCATTCTGGTAGACGACGCGCTCCTCACCTATAAACAATTGGCAAGAGAACATCGTCGCCGTTTTCCCATTCCTGTTATTGGCATCACGGGAACCAATGGTAAGACCACTTCCAAGGAACTCATTGCGGCTGTTCTGTCAAAGAAGTATAATGTGCTCTATACTGAAGGCAATTTCAATAACGATGTTGGTGTGCCAAAAACACTGATGCGGCTCACCCATGAACACGAAATAGCAGTCATAGAAATGGGTGCTTCGCATGAAGGCGATATACGAAAATTGGTGGAATACGCCGAACCCACCTGTGGATTGATTACCAACGTGGGGCGAGCACATTTGGAAGGCTTTGGAAGTTTTGAAGGAGTGAAGCGCACGAAGGGCGAACTTTATGACTATCTGAAAACCAATGATGCTTTGCTTTTCCTCAATGAAAGCAACGATGACCTTGTTTCGATGGCAAAAGAAAGAAACTTTGAACGCATCGTTTCCTATGGACAAAGCACTACTGCCAATGTGCAGGGCGAAATGACGGGCTGTGCACCATTCTTGAATTTCCATTGGCGCAGCAATGATGCAGAATGGCAAACGGTGGAAACACAACTTGTTGGGGCTTATAACCTTGACAACATGCTTGCAGCAGTTGCCATCGGATTGCATTTTGGGGTTTCGCCTGCCGATATTTGCGATGCACTTGTGACCTATACGCCTAGTAACAACCGCTCACAACTCACACAGACGCCCAACAATTCGCTCATTGTTGATGCCTATAATGCCAATCCTTCGAGTATGGCGGCGGCGATTGACAATTTCCGTGTGATGGAGGTGGAACGGAAAATGGCGATTTTAGGTGATATGCGAGAACTCGGAGCAACCACGGACGAAGAACATCAAAAGGTGGTGGAGCGTCTTGAAGCTGGCGACTTTCAAAATGTTTGGCTTGTGGGTGAAAACTTCGCAAAGATCAATACTACCTATCGAAAGTTCCAAAACATTGAGGAGGTGAAAGAAGAACTGCAACAACACCCGCTTAAAGGTTTCCATATTCTCATAAAAGGAAGCAACGGCACACGTCTTTTTGAACTTCCCGACTTTCTTTAGATTGTACAAGGATCAGTAAGTATTTCGGAAGAGAATAAAGAAAGTAAAAGCCCCCCTATTAGCTAATGACTGATTTTTTGGGGGAATAGTTATATTTAAGAAGTTAATGAATATTAAATAAGAAGTAAAATATCGCTTTTTTGTAACTTTATATCCCCGTTAATCGTCTTACAAGCAGAAACGAATGAAGAATGTCAGTTTTCGAAACGATGTGTTGCCACTGAAGAATTTACTCTTCCGATTGGCTTTCCGCATAACGCTCAGCAAAGAAGAAGCAGAAGACGTTGTGCAGGACACATTGATAAAAGTGTGGGACAAGCGTTACGAATGGGAAACTATCGACTCCATTGAGGCTTATGCAATGAAGATATGCCGAAACCTCTCGCTCGACCGCATAAAGAAAAAAGACAACCAAAACGCTTCATTTGAAGAACGGCAGTTTGCTACCGAACTCTATACAACCACCACGCCTCACGAGGTAATGATACAACAAGATCGCATTCGGTGGGTGGGCGAAATTATCAACAATTTGCCCGAAAAACAAAGAAGTTGTATACAACTTCGAGAGTTTGACGGAAAACCCTACAAAGAAATTGCCGAGGCATTGGACATCAGCGAAGAACAAGTAAAAGTAAATATCTTTCGTGCCCGCCAAGCCATTAAATCAAGGTTTAACGAATTAGACAATTATGGATTATAAATACATTGAGCAACTATTGGAACGCTATTGGCGTTGTGAGACTACGCTGGAAGAAGAGCGCATTCTCCGAGCATTTTTTGCTCAAAAAGACTTGCCAGCGGCTTTGCTGCCCTATAAGGACTTGTTTGCTTACGCACAGTTACAAGCAAACGAAGTCGCTTTGGGCGATGACTTCGATGCAAAAATACTGAACATCGTTGGAGCCGACCAACCTGTCAAGGCGCGTATGATTACCACGCGCCAACGCTTGTTGCCACTCTTTAAAGCAGCAGCCATCGTGGCTATCATCCTTACGTTGGGTAATGCCATTCAAGGAGCTTTCAATGAACCTGAACCAACGCTCCAAAAGCCAATGGCAGCAGAAATTACCAAACAAAAAGATGGCGTTTCTGTGGCAAAAGCAGACTCTGTTCACAATGATTCGGTAGCCCGAAGAACCGTGCAACTGCAAGAACCCAACTTCATCAAATAGGAACGTTTTTATTGCGTCAAGTGGGCAAGAGAACAACTAAATAAAATAGAATATCATGCTTAAAATCATAAAACATACAACAATGTTATAATACACCCGAGTAGCTGGGAAGCTGCAAACTTAACGATTAATAAAGGAGTGAACTTTCAAACAAAAATAAACTATCTAAATTCTTTCGCAAGATATTGAAAGTTCACTTCACATTAAAAACCAAAACGAGCGACGGGAAAAATCCTGTCGCTCGTTTGCTTTTTGTCTTTTATCGACTCACGTTATTTTACTTGGTTTGCAAGTGAGGCTCATTTGCCTTGCAAGTGAGGCTTAGTTACCCTGCAACTAAGCCTTAGTTAAAATGCAAGTATAGCATGTTCTTTTTTCTCAATCACTCATCTACAAATAACGACTGCAATACATCAAGGCTCTGAACATCGGGCATCGTCGGTACGTGCAAACGATAATAGCGCATCGCAAGTTCGGTAAACCGATTACGCTCGGCACGAGAAAGACGAAAAAGGTGCATATTGTCATAATCCATTCGCATCATCAGAAGCATATGTTCTGCATCGGTTTCATTCAAAAAATCTCCATGCAAAGGAGCCGATGACACAAAACATCCATTGCGAAGGTCAAAGTAAGCTCGCTGTGTGTAGTCAGTCAGATTCGGAAAGAACCCTACAAACTTACTCAAACGCATCATAAACACAAGATGAAAATTCGCTACCCCATGTTCCTGCGCATCATACCACTGCAAACTGTTTATCACATAATTAAATAAAGGACGGTTTTCTTGTTCGTCGCGCGTTACATGGGTCAAGAACTCCGATAGGAAAAACAAGACGCTCATCTTCATTGGATTAATTATAATGTCACTATAAGCAATTGCCAACCGCACGTCCTTCAACCGCTGAATTGACACACGCACACGATAATCAAACTCCACCTCGAGAATGTTCATCGCTTGAAAAAGTTGCTTTTTCACCTTCGCCTTTGTCGTTTTGGGAATACGCACCATAAAAGAAACCCTTCCCAAAGCCTCCGTTAGCATATCCACAATCAGCGACGCATCTCCATATTTCAAGCTGCGAAGCACTATCGCTTTTGTCTTAGTCACCATAATACAAGCATTTTCAAAGACAAAAATACAAAAAAAATAAGTTTTTCAGAAAAAAGTTGGAAAAAGATTTGGTGGAAAGAAAAGAATGTTATACCTTTGCACCCGCAAAACAAAAGCATGGTCCCTTCGTCTATCGGTTAGGACACAAGATTTTCATTCTTGTAAGAGCGGTTCGATTCCGCTAGGGACTACAATAATAAAAAAGATAAACGTAAAAGATGGCAAATCATAAATCATCACTTAAAAGAATACGCCAAGAAAGAGCAAGAACTTTGCACAACAAATATTATGCAAAGACTATGCGTAATGCGGTTCGCAAGTTGCGTGCTATCACAGATAAGGAAGAAGCTTTGAAGCTTTATCCTACTATTCAGAAGATGCTTGATAAACTTGCGAAGACCAACATCATTCACAAGAATAAGGCGGCAAACTTAAAGTCTGGACTCTGTAAGCATATTGCATCGCTTGCATAAAACAGGTTTTTAGTCATAGTTAATAAAAAAATAAAGGGTTGGAATCCAAATGGATTTCAACTTTTTTACGTTTTATGATCATCTGTTTTAGTATGGGTGGTTTTGTTAAGTTAATACGGCTGAGCATTGTTGTTTAGCACAAATGAGTATCAATATTTACCGATTGGTTTATCGATGCTTAAACACGCAGAATGCGTTTAAAATCCCGTGAAATAAAAACAATCAAAAGAGTGTTTTTCTAACGAAAAACAGCCGTATAAAAACTAAAAATCATAAGCACACAAAATGCAATTAAAAACGGAGCATTTATGCTTGATTTTTAACCCAAAATGCACATTTTTTTAGAACTTTTCTCGCTGAAAAATAAAGTATTTTTTGTATCTTTGCATTGGAGGGAGAAAACAAGATAAAATCATTAAAATCAAGTCAAAAAACTCTCCGCACAACAAAGGAAAAGCAAAAAACAATGGAAGATATTCAAGGAAAAGAGAGCAACTACTCCGCCAGTAACATTCAAGTGCTTGAAGGACTTGAAGCGGTGCGCAAACGTCCCGCAATGTATATTGGTGACATTAGCGAAAAGGGACTCCATCACCTCATAAACGAAACTGTCGATAACTCAATTGATGAAGCATTGGCAGGCTATTGCACCGACATCGAAGTAACCATCAACGAAGACGGTTCTATCACGGTGGAAGACAACGGTCGTGGTATCCCCGTAGACGAACACGAAAAGCTACACAAGAGTGCGCTCGAAGTGGTCATGACTGTGCTGCACGCAGGTGGTAAGTTCGACAAAGGTTCCTACAAAGTCAGCGGTGGTCTGCATGGTGTTGGTGTGAGTTGTGTCAATGCCCTCTCTTCACACATGATGTCGCAGGTTTATCGCAACGGCAATATCTACCAACAAGAATACGAGCAAGGAAAACCTTTATACCCCGTTAAGATTGTAGGTCAGACAGAAAAAACTGGTACGCGTCAGCAATTTTGGCCCGACCCAACTGTCTTTACAACTACCACATTTCAATGGGACATCATCGCACGCCGCATGAGGGAACTCGCATTCCTCAATGCCGGTATTAAAATCATTCTCAAAGACTTACGTCCCGATAGCGAAGGCAAAACAAGAGAAGAAGTCTTTCATGCAAAAGACGGACTCAAAGAGTTTGTCAGATACGTAGATCGACATCGCACCCATCTCTTCGATGATGTCATCTATCTCAAGACCGAGAAACAAAACATTCCTATCGAAGTAGCCATCATGTATAACACGGACTACAACGAGAACATTCATTCGTATGTAAACAACATCAATACGATTGAAGGAGGAACTCACTTACAAGGTTTCCGTACGGCACTGACCCGTACACTCAAAGCCTACGCAGATAATGAGCCGCAAATTGCAAAACAAATAGAAAAAGCCAAGATTGAAATTGCAGGCGAAGACTTCCGAGAAGGACTCACAGCGGTAATCTCAACAAAAGTGGCAGAACCACAATTCGAGGGTCAAACAAAAACGAAATTGGGCAACAGCGAAGTATCTGGAGCCGTGCAACAAGCTGTTGGTGAAGCACTTTCTGATTATTTAGAAGAGCATCCAGCTGAAGCAAAACTCATTTGCGACAAAGTTATCCTTGCTGCTACAGCTCGAATAGCCGCTCGCAAAGCACGAGAAAGTGTGCAACGAAAGAATGTGATGACAGGGGGTGGACTACCTGGAAAACTCGCCGATTGTTCAAACAAAGACCCAAAAGAATGCGAAATATTCCTTGTCGAAGGTGACTCGGCAGGTGGGTCAGCCAAACAAGGACGCGACCGTTACACACAAGCCATCCTGCCACTGCGTGGAAAAATTCTCAATGTTGAGAAAGTGCAACGCCACCGTGTCTTTGAAGCCGAATCGGTGATGAACATCATTCAATCAATTGGTGTACGCTTTGGTGTTGATGGAGAATCAGACTTCGAGGCAAACACCGACAAATTGCGCTACGATAAGATTATTATCATGACCGACGCCGATGTAGACGGCTCTCACATCGATACACTCATCATGACACTCTTCTATCGTTACATGCCAAAAATAATCGAGCAAGGGCATCTCTACATCGCAACACCACCACTTTACAAATGCACCTATAAAAAAGTGAGCGAGTATTGCTACACAGAACAAGAACGTCTGCAATTCATTCAAAAATATGCAGGAGGCGATGAAGAAGCAAAAGCCATCCACACACAACGCTACAAAGGTCTTGGTGAGATGAATCCAGAACAGCTGTGGGAAACAACCATGGATCCAAAGACCCGTTTGCTCAAGAAGGTAACCATCGAAAACGCCTCAACGGCAGACGAAATATTCTCAATGCTGATGGGAGATGATGTGGAACCAAGACGCGAATTTATTGAACAAAATGCTACTTACGCAAACATTGATGCTTAAGGAAAAAGGCAATTTTGCATAGAATTTTGAAAATAGGCTTAAACTTTTTCCTACTTATAACGTCTAAAAGATGAAGTTAAGTAAGTAATAGGTTAAAAACAAGTGGCAGACCTCTTCCAAAGAAGAAAGAACTTCGGGCAAAAAACAAGCCTTTCAAAAGAAATTTAAGACTTTCTTGCTAATTGGAAGAGGTTTGCCCACCCATCAAGAAAACAAAGCAAAGAATAACAAACAGGCGACATTACAAAACATTTTAAAAATTATCTCGTTCTGAGTAAATAAGATATTGTAATAGATTCAGGTTTCAATCAACACATCATACGTAAAAAGCTATTGCATATATTGCACATTTAAAAGTCAATTTCCTTATGAGAGAAATCACAATAGAAAGCATTAATGCTAAATTTCCAACAGGATATAGAATCGAAAAAGAACTCCTTCTGTATGATCAGAAGATTGGTTTGCCCACAATTACAGAAGCGGGCAAGCTCAAATGTATCATCCTTGCATTCTGCACGCAAGGCGAAATCAGTTACACCATAAACACTGTAGCCCACAAAGTGGGTCCAGGAGATGTGTTGATAGCCAACGCTGGCGAAGTGATAGGCAACTATCGTGCGTCGGCAGATTGCAGTGGCGCTTGCTTAGCAATGTCGCCAGATTTTTTCCAAGAAGTGGTGAGTGGCTTCAGAGAGCTTTCTGCTCTTTTCCTTTTTGCAAAACGCTATCCTGTTTTCCAGATAACCGACCGCCAGATAAGTCAACTTGAAGGCTATTTCATGAAGATCAAGGAAAAAGTTATTGATTTGGAGCATCGCTTCCGTAGGGAATTGGTTACTACATTGATTAAAGTTTTGATCTACGACACTTGCAACACGATCTATGCGAAGCAAGAAGTGGAAAAGGTCAATGGCACACGTGCCGAAACGATATTCGCTGAATTTATTCGATTGGTGGAAAAACACTTCCGTAGAGAGCGTCGCGTGAGTTCTTATGCCGCTAAACTCTGCCTCACACCAAAGTATCTTTCCGAAACGGTTAAGGCTGTCAGTCAGCGTTCTCCAAGCGAATGGATTGAATACTATGTAATGATGGAAATACGCGTGTTGCTTAAAAACAGCCGTATGAGTATCAAAGAGATTGCCGATGCGCTCAACTTCCCCAACCAAAGTTTCTTGGGTAAATACTTCAAGGAACATTATGGTATGAGTCCTACGCAATACCGCCGTAGCTAAACTCAAGTTGTGGCATACATGGCAAACAGTCATTATAAAATAATCGCTCCTTATTTCTGTGCGCATTGAGCCAGATTTAAGGAGCTTTCTTTGTCAGACTATCCCACCTTTTCACTTCATTTCAGCAACCAACGCAACCGAACTAAGGAGCATTATTTGTTAGACTTTCTGCCACTTCTTCTAATTCTGCATACCATTCTTCACCAAATCGGCGAATGAGGGGCGCACGCAAGAATTTATATATCGGCAGATTGAGTGCGCGACCTTTATCCACAGCGGGGCGACATATATCCCATTTGTGATAATTCAGTCCCACTAATCCGTTCCCAAATTCTTTCATTCGTATCGGATAGAGTGCACACGAGATGGGTTTTACGAATTTTGTTTGTCCTGTTCGATGTGTTTTTTCTAATGCACACAAACAACAATTGTTTTCATAACAAGTAAAAACACAATCCTTTCCTCCTACAATACTCGTAACAAGGTCGGCTTCTTTGTCCACATATGCAACCCCCTGACGATCAATGACAGCTTGTGCGGATGCTGTGAGTTCGTTCCAAACCACATCCAAGACGTTCTCTATCTCGCCTACTTCATCCAACGAAACAGGTGCACCAGCATCACCTTCAATGCAACATGCACCCCGACAAGCGTCCAAATCACAACAGAACTTTTCCGTTATGATGTTGGGCGATACCAAAACATCGCCTATCTGCAATATGGGCATCATCGAACGATTATTCATTTCTTTCTCATCTGTTTTGTATAGAGAATCTATTCCATCCTTTGCGAACTGCAAAATTACAATAAAGCCTGCACATTACAAAGGTTTTCACGCTATTTCCAATCGATAGGCAGAACGCCATGTGCCGTCAAATAAGCATTGCAGCGAGAGAATTGATGCTGTCCAAACCACCCTCCTCTGTTGGCAGAAAGAGGCGAAGGATGCACAGATTCAAGAATAAGATGTTTACTTGTGTCGATAAAACTTTTCTTTGAACGGGCAAACCCTCCCCAAAGCATAAACACCAATCCTTCTTTTTCTTCGCTTAATCGCTGGATAGCTGCATCCGTAAAACTCGACCATCCCAAATGCTGATGACTATTGGCTTGATGGGCAGCCACCGTTAGCGTGGCATTGAGTAAAAGAACGCCTTGTTTTGCCCATCTTGTTAGGTCTCCAGAGGGATTCACCGAGATACCCAAGTCGCTCGCAATCTCTTTGTAAATATTTTGTAGAGAGGGTGGCAAACATACACCTTCAGGTACAGAAAAGCTCAATCCCATGGCTTGTCCTGGTTCGTGATAAGGGTCTTGTCCCAAAATAACCACTCGAACATCGTCAAAAGGACAAAGTTCAAAGGCGTTGAAAATGAGCCGTCCTGGTGGATAACAAACGCCCGAGTAATAGGCTTTGCGCACCGCTTCAGTGAGTTGCTTGAAATAGGGCTTTTCAAATTCTGCCTCCAAATGCTTTGCCCATGAAGGCTCTATTTTTACTTTCTTTGCTGTTTCCATAGCAATTAACCCAAATCGGTCATTAGACCATTAGGGGTTTCTTTTTATCGTATTTACTAACTTTTCTTTGGTCTCTAATGACCGAATTGGAATTAATCAATAAAAGCCCCATAATGATACGGCGTATCTTTTGGGGCTTTCTTCTTTATGATAACGATTTAATCTTCGATGAGGTTTTCTCCCGTCATTGCTTCGGGCTTTTCCAATCCCATGATGTGCAGAATCGATGGTGCAACGTCTGCCAAACGACCTGGGCGCACACGTGCAGAATTGTTGTCTGTCACATAGATAAATGGCACAGGATTAAGCGAATGGGCTGTGTTTGGTGTGCCATCGGCATTCAAAGCATTGTCTGCATTACCATGATCGGCAATGATAATGGCTTCATAATCATTGGCTTTAGCAGCCTCGATAACCTCTTTCACACAATTGTCTATCGCACAAACTGCTTTTGCAATCGCATTCACCACACCCGTGTGTCCCACCATGTCGCCATTGGCAAAGTTCACAACAATGAAATCATATTTATTTTCATGAATGGCTGCAACGAGCTTGTCTTTCACTTCATAAGCACTCATCTCTGGCTTTAGATCATACGTAGCCACCTTAGGCGAAGCCACGAGTATACGGTCTTCTCCTTCAAAAGGTTCTTCACGTCCGCCATTGAAGAAGAAAGTAACGTGTGCATACTTTTCTGTCTCAGCCGTGTGGAGCTGTTTCTTGCCCAAACTACTCAAATGTTCTCCCAGCGTGTTGGTTACATTTTCCTTTGGGAACAATATTTTCACGTTCTTGAAGTTGGCATCGTAGGGGGTCATCGTGTAATACTGCAAATTAGGTATCGTTTGCATACCCTCTTCCGTCAAGTCTTCTTGCGACAACACCTGCGTGAGTTCCTTTGCACGGTCGTTGCGGAAGTTGATGAAGATAACCACATCGCCTTCGCCAATCGTTCCGTCTACGTTCGCATTTGTGATCGGCTTTATAAATTCATCAGTAATGCCCGCAGCATAGCTTGCTTCGATTGCCTCGATCATGTTTGTAGCTTGTTCCCCCTTACCAGAAACCAACAAATCATAGGCTTCTTTCACACGATCCCAACGTTTGTCGCGATCCATTGCATAGAACCGACCCACTACAGATGCGATGTGGGCATCATTGGCAGCACAGACTTTCTCCACCTCTGCCACAAATCCAGCTCCGCTCTTTGGATCGGTGTCGCGACCATCCATGAAACAATGTACGAAGACGTCTTTCAGTCCATACGCCTTGCCCACTTCGATGAGTTTAAAGAGATGGTTTAAAGATGAATGAACACCACCATTCGAGGTCAATCCCATCAAGTGGAGTTTCTTTCCGTTTTCTTTAGCATAAGTATATGCCTCCACCACTTGCGGATTTTTGAGTATATCGCCGCTTTCGCAAGCCTTGTTAATTTTAACTAAATCCTGATAAACAATTCTTCCTGCACCGATATTGAGGTGTCCCACCTCCGAATTTCCCATTTGTCCGTCGGGCAGCCCAACATTCTCGCCCGAGGCTGCCAAGTAGGTGTGCGACGAAACGGCATTGAGGTAATCAAGATAAGGCGTTGGTGTGTTGTAGATGATGTCTTCCTTGCCTCGTGTTCCGATTCCCCATCCGTCGAGAATCATAAGCAATGCTTTTTTTGCCATAATTGATTGATTATTGTTTTGTGTAATACCTATTTTTCATCGCCCAGCTGAACGATGTCTTGCTGCACATAGGTAGTTATTCTTCAATGATTTTTATGTACAGCATTTTCGGCTACAAAGTTACGCTAAAACTACCAATTGACAAAGGAAAAACTGAAAGTTTAAATCTCTTTAGCTTTATGGCACATTGACGTTGCAGAAATGCCTGTATTTCAAGCGGTTTATATCTACGTTGCAACTGAGGCTCAGTTAGAAAGCAGCTGAGGTTCAGTTATACGGTAAGTAGACCTCAGTTAGAATGCAAGTGAGGCTCAGTTAAATTTCGGCTATTCGGATTAAACTTTTTCAATATTTCTCCGTCATAATTAAACTCAAGCGGTCTAATGACCGATTTGGGTTAAAGCAACGGAGGAACAAGGAATGATGGATAACAAAAAAAATGAAGAAATATGAAGAGAATCATGATTTTATCGCTTGCCGCAATGCTCGGTATAGGTGCTTCGGCTACAAAGAAAGAGAAAACTTCCAATTTACACTTTGATTCTGCGCAGGGGGTTGCAGCATCGCTGACGATGCCCGATGGTAAGGTTGTGAAATATACAGCCTATACGCAGCTCTATTTCGTTACGAACATCGAAGATTCTACATATCAGTATATGAACATCTTTATCCCCGAGGGAGCTGCCCAACAAACGCCCATCTTCCTTCGGACTTACGTAGGTGGCTATATGGCAAGTCAGGCAGGTTATCCGCAAGCACAAGATGCAAGCGGGAGAGCATTGGCAGAGGGCTATGTGTTGGCAATTCCTGGCTGTCGTGGACGCACATCGACCGTTACACGTGACAAGAAAACCATCTACACTGGGCGTGCACCAAAGGCGTTGCTCGATTTGAAAGCTGCCATTCGCTATCTCCGCCACTTCGATAAAGAAATCTTAGGCGATGCAGAGAAAATCATTACTGATGGTACGAGTGCTGGGGGGGCGATGTCGGCATTGATGGGAGCTACAGGTAATCACCCTGCCTATGCAGCATTGCTTAAGGAAATGGGAGCTGCCGATGCGCGCGATGATGTTTTTGCGAGCATTTGCTATTGTCCGATAACTGATTTAGAACATGCAGATATGGCATATGAGTGGTTGTATGGAAATACGAATAGTAGGCAATCGTTGACTGAAAGCAAGCAGACTTTAAGCAAAGAATTAGCTGCACAATTCCCTGCCTATATTAATTCATTATCGCTGAGAAAGCCCGATGGAACTTCGCTCAATGCCGATAATTATTTGGATTATATCAAACAAATCATCATCCGCAGCGCACAAGAAGCAAAGGATGCGGGTGCATCGATTGCCGACACATTGGGCTTTAGTTTCAGCAACGAAGCTATGTTCCAGGCACCCATCAATGGTGGTGTAGGCACAGATCGTCCAGCGAAACCACAAGACGGAACAGGTGCACCACGTATGCCAATGGGCAGTGAAAAAAGAGTGGGTGAATACATTATTGATCTTGATATGAACAAGTATCTCAACTATGTTGTGAGTACGCAACCACTCAAGGGCGTACCTGCGTTCGATAGCTATAACGTGGACGGAGCTGCAGCGAGTGGAGAGAATGGAGAATTTGGTAATGCGTCGGGGGCGGATGTGAACTTCACAGCATGGGCTGCAACAAAGGCAGGAACATTGGTTTCAAGCGAAGTAGCAAAGAATGTCCGACTGATGAATCCAATGTATTTCATTGATGATTCGGCTGTCTCTGTTGCCAATCATTGGTACATTCGTCATGGCGCACGCGACCGTGATACCGCTTTCCCGATTGCCATCAATCTTGCAATGAAGCTGGAAAATGTTGGAAAGCAAGTAGACTTCAAACTGCCTTGGAATCGTCCTCATAGTGGCGACTATGCCTTGAACGAATTATTCACTTGGATAGCCAGTATTGTGAAATGAAAACCAAAAGACGTTTTTTGTCAAGCCAGATGAGTTGGTGGAAAAACGAGCTACGAAGTTTTTATATTGCCATGGCGAATAATCGTCTTTTAGATGCTTGTCTAAGGCAGGTAATCGTCCTTTGAACGCTCACCGTAGCGAGAAAATAACTAAACGAAATTGAACAATAATGCACCCTTAGCTCAGTTGGTAGAGCAATTAACTCTAAATCAGTGGGTTTAGGTTTCGAGTCCCTAAGGGTATACAGGGTAAAAGTGATGGCGAAGACTTGAATTTTTCAAGCTTCGTCATTTTTTATTATTGCTGTCCGGTAAACCTTTTCCACAATAAAAGTTAAGGGCTAAAATCCGTATTTGGATTTCAGCCCTTTTTGTTACTTTTGTTTCTGCGATAAAACTTCAATAACATGGGCAAAAGTACACATTTTATCGGACAGC
>JALFSW010000051.1 GCA_022779305.1 Prevotella sp.
AAACGTGTAGCAAACGTGTAGCAAACGTGTAGCAAACATGTAGCAAACGTGTAGCAAACATGTAGCAAACATGTAGCAAACGTGTAGCAAACGTGTAGCAAACGTGTAGCAAACATGTAGCAAACGTGTAGCAAACGTGTAGCAAAAGCTGTATATAATAAGGAATAAAAAATGGATGGTAGACAAAAAAAAGCGTTCCATACTCACGTACAGAACGCCCAAACAATCTTCTAACCTAAAAAATATTTAACCTTAAAACTATGAGTGAAAAATTAAATTACGAAATCTCTATAAGTAGAGGGAGTAGATTAATCTTCTTCCTCTTGGCAAAGCTCACGCAGTTTGTCCTCGATAGTGATAGTTACATTGTTCGTGTTGATGTTTGCATCAACGGCTTTGAGTTTCGCCTGATGGAACTCCAATAATCGAAGTTCAGCATTGACACGGTCATCGGGTGCTAAGCCCATTTGGTCGATTTCAAACTGTGTCATGCCATTATCTACAACCTCTGTGAAGTATTTCGTGGAGTGGGCTCTTAGATAGCCTTTCAAAGGGTTGTCTTTGTTTGGCGTGCCTTTCACACGCCCCCCTGTTTTCATTCCTTTAGCCATGCTACAATACTTAAAATATAGATGCAAAGATATGGTATTATCTTAGCGCACGAATTATAAGTATTGTAACATCAACTTTATCAGAGTATGTTAGGAAAGATTATCGGAGCAGGTGTAGGAGCTGCAGCCTCTATCTTCGGAGGTATCAAGGCATCAAAAGCCATAAAGAGAATGAAGCGTGCCCTTGAGGAGCAGCGAAAGAAAAATCAGAACTGGTATGACCAGCGTTATAATGAGGATGCCACACAGCGTGCAGATGCGCAGCGTATTCTCACCAAGACGGAAGAAGCGTTTCGTAACAGAAACCGTGCGGCACAGGGTGCTGCAGCTGTGATGGGTGGCACGGAGGAGAGCGTTGCTGCAACAAAAGCCGCCAATTCACAGGCTTTGGCAGACGCTACAAGTCAGATTGCAGTTAATGCTGAGGCACGCAAAGACCAGATTGAGCAGACCTATCAACAGAACGATAGAAACATCCAAAATCAACTGAACAATCTTGAGCTGCAAAAAGCCAATGCCATCAGTCAAGCGGCACAAGGTGCTGCTTCTTCTGCATCAGAAATAGGAGGTTTGTTTTAATCAGATAGGGCTATGACAAAAATAGGAAATGAACAGGTAAAACCTATTAGTAGGCAAGCGAATATTCCTCCTGCCATTGACAGTTCATTGCAGGGGGCTCCAGGCAGTAAGCCAAACGAGGAGGCTACTGCCAAAGAAGAGGCACAGACTCCAAAGCAGAATAATGCGCCTACAGCATCGCAACCTGCACAGCCTGCAGAAACATCACAACCTGCCTCTACAACATCGGCTACACCCGACCACAAGGCGGATCTCATCGGTTATGACACTCAGATAAACATACTGAAGAGAGCACGGGAAGCCTATGCCAAAGCCAACGAGACAGAGGAGGAGCGCAAAAAACGTGAGAAGCGAGAAAAGTCGAAGCGTATTATTGCTGCCGTTGGTGATGGTATCAGGGCATTGTCTAACCTTTATTTCACATCGCAGTACGCTCCCAATATGTATAATCCCAATGATAGTCAATTGGCAAAGGAGGACGCACGGCAAGAGAAACTGAAAGCCGAGCGTGAGGCAAACAGAGATAAGTATCTCAATTACTCTTTGCGGATTGGCAACCTTGAGAATGAGCGTACAAGTGCTCTTAGAGAAATGGAGGAAAGGGCTGAAAGGCTTAGACTTGTACGAGAGAGAGGCGGTAGGGAGAAAGAGGCGCATAAATGGCTTGCTGACATTCAGCCTGATAAGAAGCGTGAACAGGCAGCCAAAGCCAATGCTGCTGATAGTGTTGCTAAGGCGAGAAAAGCCGAAGCCGACAATGCGGCTGCAATACAGCAAGCAAGGCTTAATACGGAGAAAGAGAAAGGAAATACCGAAAAGAGCAGACAGGCGAATTTACGTGCAGGCACAGAAGAGAAGAAAGCCGGAGCATCATTGAAGCGTTCTGGGATAGCTGTGAACAATGCTCGTATTGGAGCGATAAACCGTAGTAATGTCAGTGAGTTTTCTGCCTACGATAGTAAAGGACGAGTATATAAATTCAGAACAAAAGCTGCGGCAGATGACTTTGCTAAGAGGAATGGAACATTCCACGCAGAGAATAAGACCGAAATGATTACAACGACTATTCCCAACAAATTAAACCCAAAGGAGCCGATTACAAAGACGGTTACCAAAACATCAAGCAGTGGAGGTTATTCTCAAAAGCCACCACAGAAAAAGAGTACAGGAGTTAAGTGGAAGTAATAATAATATAACATACTATCTATATGGGAAAGCAAGATAAGCCTTTACGCAAACTATATACCTCATTAAGGAGTAACAACTATGATGTGCCTGATAACTATGAAAGTTTTGAACGCACATTAACAGAATCAGGGCAAGCTGGTGCTCAAAGTCGACGTGCTCTACATGAGTCTCTGAAAAAGGGCAATTATGATGTACCAGATAATTACGACAGCTTCTATAAGTCACTTTTTACTCCTGTAAACAGTACGACTTCAATGGCTATTGGTAGTGAGCCTGCAAAACCAGCACCACAGAAGCCTGTAAGACCACAACAGGTTCAGAAACCTCAGGGTAGACCTATGACTGCTGCTGAAAAAGCAAGTATGATAAGCAATGTACGTGGTATTGTACGCAGCACGCAGGCTGGAATGCAACGCACGACAAATATGATGACCTATGCCAATAAAAAAGCAGGGTTACATGTTGAGCCTGTAAAACTTGGGCAAAAATCCAATGTGGTAGAGACAGCCAAGCAGTATAACCCGAAAACTGGCAAGATGCAGCCGCGCTACTTGACAGAGGCTGGGAACGAGTATGATGATAAAGTACAGGCTGACATGGAGCAGGCGGCTATCGATGAGCAGAAGCGACGTGAGTTAAACCCTGTGCAATCGCAGTTGGAAGACGCATACAGTGAGCGAGACCGATTGGAAGAAGCTGCGAGTGCCCGGCTAAAAGAACTTCAGGAAGCGTATAACAACAGACCTTGGTATCAGCGTGTACTCACGGAGATGGGTAAGGCTGCACACTCCGACATGGACCCTGCCGCTACTGCTACCGACCCGGAACACATGGGCTTTGAGCAAGATGAGCAGTATATGCAACTGATGTCGGCTATCCGCAAGAACCACCATACCATACAGACGCTGGAGGATAAGAAGAACGGTAAAATGAATAGTTTTTGGCATTCGTTAGGCACTGCGTTCACCAACGGATACACTTTTGCTGATGGATTGCCAGAGATGCGAGATGCCACAGCCCTACTCAACGCACAGAAACACATTAACAGCATCAACCGCAAACGGCAGACGGGGCAGGCTCTCACAAAGAAAGAAAAAGCAGCGGAAGCGGTACTTCGCAATACACAGACCGATAATGTCGTACAGGACACGTATGGTAGTGAATACGGGGCGTGGGGGCGTGCTGGTAGTGGAATGGCACAGAGCATTGACTTCATGAAAGACTTTTTGCTGTCGCCCGGTGCTGGCAACATAGCAAAAGGCATTGCAGGTAAGGTGGCTGGAGTTGGAGGAAAGTATCTTGCCAAGAAAGCAGGTGAAACCGCTGTTAAAGCTACTGCAAAGGCTATCGCACGAGCCACTCTTAAGGCGACAGGTGTTGTGGCAGGTGCGCACGCTGCCGGTGCTGTAATCAGTAACACGACAGGTATAGGGCGCACTGCTGCTAAAATGGCACAGTTGGGTGCTGGTACTGTTGGTATGGATAAGAACGGCAACTACAAAATTGAGAATCAGCAAGACCTAATGAATGCTTTTGTGGAAGCAGAGCGTGAGCAAATAGGGGAAAACGGTTCAGAAATGTTCGGTGAGTTCATACCAGGAGGAAAGGTGCTAAGCGCTGCCGGCAAGAAAGCATTAAGCAAGATAGGTCTCGGAAAAATATCCAACATGCTGACCAGTATCGGCAATAAGGCATGGTATAAGAACTACACAAACCTGCTTAGTAAGGGTGGATATAGCGGCATACCAGGCGAAGCATTAGAAGAATATGAGGGCATGTTCTTTGACGCACTTACGGGACACGCTGATGAAGCGGTGCAGGGTTTTACAGACCCGAAACAACAGGTAGATATATGGTTAGGGTGTGCCACTATGGGTGCACTTCTTGGAGCTGTGCCTATGGGATTGCACATTCAGGGCTACTACAGGTACAAGCATGGTATGAACAGGGCGGACAAGGTGGCAGATTTTCGTTTTACTACCGATAAATGGCAGCCACTGAAAGAACAGATAGATCAGACCGACAACGGTAATATATCTGGGTTTGTAGTGGACAACATATTGAACAACAAAGAACTGGAGCCGCAGGAGAAAGAAGCCGCTATGGACTATGTCCGCAATCTTACAAAGTTCCGTGGCTTCAATATTGCGCAGGTGAACAACGCTGATGAAGCTGCGAGCGAGACACAGGCAGAAAGCATTGAGCCGCAGAATGAGGAACGCAGGCAGCAGGACGCAGACCGCCAACAGGCATATGAAATGGGTCGTGAGGCAGCTGACATGGTAGATACAGAGGGCGACCGTTCAAATGCCGATGCAGTTGTGCTCCACATGCGTGAAGCCTACAATGAAATCGAGCGAGTATTTGATGATGATGCAGAAATGCGCCTTTCGCAGCTTGAAAATGACCCTTGGGAAGTGCTGAATGACCAATCGCTAACTCCCGAACAGCAGGATGCAGTAGCATATTTTGTCAATTCCAAGGCTGCAATGGATGGACTAAACGATGCCGCCAACGAAAGAAGCGATAACAAACGTGATGAAGCTGTACAACAAATAGAGCAGCGTACTAACAAACAGAGTGGCATGATACACCCTGCAACACTGAAAGTCGATGACCGGCAGGTTTATATTGTCAGTGGTAATGTTGCTATGTTCCCTGATGGGTCAGGCGTGGATATTCATCATTCATCGGAAAGTGTTGTTGTGTATGATGCGGAAACAGGCGAGAAGAAATTCATATCGCCAGAGCAAATCTACAAAGTAGATGAACCAATGGACCCTAACATAGAGTTGCAAGCCGCTGATGAGGCAATCAAGGCAGAACAACAGGTCGTGCTGGGAAATGACACAGAAGCCGGAGAAGAAATACCCGAACAGGCAGAGAAGGTTGCCAATCATGGTGTTACTTCTGATGTACAGAATGAAAGTGAGGTAAATTTACCACAAAGCGAAAATATACAGCAAAACGGCACAGAAAGTTCTGATAACTCGCAAGAAGAGATTGGGAAAGGATCTGTTTTGAGTACTATTCCTACTGATGAGCAAGGGCAGCCAATCTACGAACAGACCGACCCAGATACGGCTTGGGTTGCTATCTTAGAGCAGGCAGAGGGGAATGAAGATATTGCAAAGAAAGTCGCTGATGATATGGTTTCTGAGATGAATTCAGCCCTTAGACGTGCCGAGAAAGCAAAGAGCAAAGGCGGTAGCACTGTTGCCGAGAAGATTGCAGCAGAGAAAGAACGTGTTAATGCAATTGAACAAGCAAAGGCTAATCTATTGCATTGGCATAAGATTGCGAGCACCCCTCAAAGATTGCAAGAAGCGAAAGAACAGGAAGCAAAAGAAGCGATAGAGCGTGAAGTGATAGAGCTACAGAATAGCGAAACGCTCAATGGTGTTCCAGATTATACAGAAGACAGTCCGCAGGATAGCCGTGCACGTGGGTATCGCCGTGTGAATGGTTATAAGGTGGACAGACAAAAGCCGATTAAAGCAGTGCAGGGCAAGGAGGTAAGTGTTAAGTTTGATGATAAGAATATTCCAACAGGACGTGTTGCGGTTATTGACGTGAAAGAATTGCAGTCGAGCCACAGAAACGGACAGCGGAATCCTTTACATTTTATCAACGAAGCGCAACCAAAGGAGCGTAAAGATGATGCAAGCGTGAATGCTGCACGAAAGATAGCAAGCAGTATTCGCCCAGAAGAGATTACATCTTCTGTTACGGCTTATACTGGTGCGCCTACTACTAATAGTCGTGGAGAGGTTATTCAGGGCAATAACCGTAGTGCTGCATTGAGAGAGATGTGGGATAACCATCCAGAGCAGGCGAAGAAATACAAGCAATACCTTATTGACCATGCATCAGAGTTCGGTCTTGATGCGGAAGAGGTTGCAAAGATGGAGCGTCCTGCTCTTGTAAATATGCTTGATGTGAGCGATGAGGAGGCTATTACTCTTGGTCAGTTTGTGGCGAGCGATACCGAAAGCGGAGGTGTCGAACGTATCAAACCAAAGAATGTCGTTAAGAAATTGGGCGATAAGATGAAGAGCTTTGCTAATATCTTATTGCGTTCTTCTGACGAAACAGCGTCTTTCTCATCGCTCATTGATGAAAACGGAATTGATTCACTAAAGTGGCTGAATGCGCAAGGAGTGATTACTCCGACGCAATACAAGAGTGCGTTTGATAGTAAGGACAATCTAACAGCGGAAGCCAAGAACGACCTTAAAGGAATTTTGTATCAAAGCATCTTTGAGGGAGCAAACAGTAATCTTGAAGAGATGTTTAACACTTTGCCTGCAAAAGCACAAAAGGCGATTCTTGCTACTGCTTACAGAGATTTCGATAGTCCTGAATCTGAAAGAATAATTAATGATATTCAAGAGTCTATTGTTGCTTACTATGCGCTATCTCATGATGCTGTATTTATGGCTGCAAAGAACCATAAGGATGCACGTATGGCTGTTGAGGCATGGAAACGGCAGTATGCTTTTGATGATGCTACAGGCGAAAGTTATTTACAATCGGAAAGATTTAGTACCTTTGCTCTATTGTTGGCTACTATGTATAAGGGTGATAGTCAAAATCTTATACAAGGAACTTTCAATAATATATATAACCTTATTCAAGGTACGCAAGAGGCAACGCTATTCGCAGAGGCGGACACTACACCAAGAACGCTTGCGGAGGCAATCAAAGAAACATTAAATATAGAATATGATGGACAACAAAGAGGCAATGTATTGGCTGGCGATAATGCAGCAAGCCAAGAAAGGGAACGAGGACGCAGCGGAGATGCTACGCCAAGAGGACGAAGTGAGGATACAGATGGGACAAATGACCATCAAGGAGGAACTCGAGAATATAGTGGAGCGAGAGGAAATGACGATAAACGCACGCACATTATATCGGAGGAGGGAAGAAGACGAGCCGACAATGGAAGAACTTCGGCAGGGGAAGGTGATTTGGCGAAGACCGAAGAAAATGTAGAGAGAGAAGAAAATTCACCTCTTACAAAAGAACAAGCAGAGGGTCTGATTGCATCTATGGAAGAAAATGCCATTGAAGACCCACAGATTAGCCTAACTCCTGAAGCGTGGATAAGAACATTTGGTATTAACAACTCTATTGAGACTCCAATAGGTAAGGTTAAAATGGGAGAAAACCAGTACGCTAAATTGCAAGATAAAAAGCGTACCTCAGAATTTGGTATGATTTCTTTAACTTTATCAGACCCGGATGTTATTTTCGTAGAGCCAAGTGAAGCCAAAGGTAGAGAAGATACAGATAGGAAATTTTCTTATGTATTTGCGAAAACATTCAAGCATAATGGAGAAAAGATAAAGTATTATACTTCAGTAACAGTTTCTATTGACGGAATGGAAATCTCCGTGAGCAGCCATTTTGTTAATCCGAATAAGATGCTGAACAAGTTGGTTTCTTTTGAACGTGCATACACAAAAGAAACATTGTTCTCCAACAGCTCTGAAAAGCGCTTAGCTGAACATCAGAATGATGTGCCGGACCTCCTTCCTACGCAAGAGAACAATGCTTCTTCTGTTGGCAAAGATAGTAAAGTTTCCGCTACGACGCAAGAAAAAGAGGAGAAATTTAAGCCATCTCCGAAGAAAGCAGACGAGAGCTTGTTGGATTATGCTGCCCGTGTGTCGGAAGAGTATGGTCATGCCAAAGCAATGGCGTCAGCTCGAGGGGACACGGAGACCAATCCAACGGAAGCGCAGAAGAAAGCGGGCAACTATCGCAAGGGACATATCAAGGTTGATGGTTTCGATATAACTCTTGAAAATCCCAAGGGAAGTTCCCGCAGCGGAAAGGACGCCAACGGCAAGGAGTGGCATGTCACGATGAAACACGACTATGGCTATATCCGTGGTACGAAAGGAACTGATGGCGACCATATCGATGTTTACCTGTCTGATAATCCAACGGCTGGGAATGTGTATGTAGTGGACCAAATCGACCAGCAGACAGGTGTATTTGATGAACACAAGGTGATGTACGGCTTTGGCTCAATGGAAGAAGCTGTACAGGCTTACCGTGACCAGTACGAAGATGGTTGGAAGGTAGGCAAAGTTACCGAGATTAGCCGTGATGAGTTCAAGAAGTGGGTGAACAGTTCCACTCGCAAGACAAAGCCATTTGCGGATTATAAGAGCGTGAACTCGCTTGATACAGAACGCACACAATCAGGTAAAGATTATGCGCATAATCCAGAAGAAGTTATGCAAGATGATGATGCAGAGACAAGCCGCACCAGAGACGATAAGGCTGAGGTGGATACAAAAGAAGATGCTGATTTACAAGAAAATTTGTTGGAAGATGAAAAAAATCTTTTAGAGCTGAAAGATTTTGTGTCAAATACGGATGGCAGTAAGCGTGCAACCATTGACGGGAATAATTTTGATGCTGAAGCGTTGTATATTCCCCTGCTTATTGATGGCAAGCCATCAAACCTTGGTGTTGTGACAGTTGTTTCTGATAATGTATTGGATGATGCTATGCAAATAGCTGTGTATGACTATTCTGGAGAAATCAACGAAAAGGGCGACATCGATTGGCAAAAATGGGGTGATTTAGCTGACGCCTATAATGAGCAGGCTGTCAATGCAGACAAAACGTATGAGCGTGGCGATACTGCAACTTTAGGTTTTCGCACAGTGGATGCAGCAATTAAGTTTGATGAATGGTTAAAATCAAAGGAGAATAAGACTAAAAAGGTCGTCTCCGAACAAAAGCAGCAAACTACTGATACACTAAAGAACGATACTGAAGCAAAACAACTTGCAACAGATGCTGTACTTACGGCTTTGAACAGAGCAGGCATAGATGTGGTGGAAGCTACAGATGAGCGAGCTAAGGCTATGATAGGAGAACCTACTGAAGAAACGAAGCGCAAGGACTATACTTTATCTTCTGATCATCAAGATAATAGTGCTTTTAATGGAGTAGCCCCAAGTAGTGATATTGAGATTATGCAGACACCGCAGAGTATTGTTTATGGCTGGACTGTTGGTGGCAAAGTGTATCTAACAAAGGAAGGGTTTAACCCTGAAACACCTATTCATGAGTACACACACTTATGGGCAAACGCTATGATGCAGCATAACAAGAAAGGCTGGGATAGTATTAAAGATTTGTTACGCAATACACCTATTTGGGAACAAGTCACAAAAGACCCAAACTATGTAAGCATCAAAGACGATGAAGACGCCATTGCAAGTGAAGTACTGAGTCGTATTAGTGGTAAGGAGAATGCTAAGAAGATGGAAGCCGAGGCACAGAAAGCGATAGATGAAGCAACAGGCGTTTTAGACAAGGCAAAGGCGGTGACACTGCTTGAGAGAATGAAGCGAGCACTGAACACTTTCTGGAGTTGGATCGGCAAAGAATTGTTCAAGATAAAGAAGTTTAACAGCATAGAAGAAATAACTGACAGAGTACTGTACGACTTGATAAATAAAACAGACTTGCAGGCAGGCAAGCAAGATAATAAGTCGCTTGTTGGTGTACACAATATTACAGAAGATAAGCTGTATAAAGCATTGAAGCAAGGAGGACTTGCTAATCCGTCGGTAGCCATTATAGATGTAGATACCCAAGTACATAACGGCTATGGTGAAATTTCGTTGCTAATGCCTTCTGCTAAAATAGATAAACGCCAAGGTAAGAACGCAGGTACATTTGAAGGCGATGCGTGGACACCGACGTACCCTACCATTGAAAAACAAATGAGCGATAAAGGTCGTTCACAAATGCATAAGGATATTAGCGATGTACCAAAAGAAATGCAGAGTGAAGTGCGTAACGCACTGAATGCTTGGCTTGATAACGGTAGCGATTATAACCTCCGATATCTCTACTTACATCAAAGAGGCGAGAGTACGGCTACGATATTGTACCAATCTAAATATAGCGATGAGGTACATGATGCTATAATTGGGATAATGAAAGGAGCAAGTAGTATTTATTCTTTATCAAAAGACGATTTGCAGCAGCTGAAAGATTTGTTCATTGCAATAGAGCTTGATGGCAAAGAGTTAGCGTTTAATGAAAAGACAGAAGCTCGTAAAGCAAAGTTCAAAAATGCGTTGGAAAATTTATCAGCTAACTCTATGCATTATCGTTTGGCAGAGCAAAATCTGAAAGAAATAGAGGAATACGGTTTCTCCTTAGCTGATATAAAAGACTTTGTAGATAATGTAGAGCGTAATAGGAAAATGAATGGTAAAGCAAATACGTCCTCGACTCTACTTGCGGCTCGTGAAAAGGTAAAAGAACAAGGGTTGGAAGAAGATTATAAGAAATGGTTACGTGGGCTTGACGAACGTTATGATACCAATGAGGTAATCTTTGACGGCTTTACGCCTTCAGGAAAGCGCAGGTATATTCCAAACACCTTGGTGAATGTTTCGAAGATAATGAAGAAGCAAGGTAGAGAAGCATCTACAGGGTTAGGTGTTTCGTTCTCCAGCTTTGCCGCAAGCGTGATGAATGTCAATGGCACATTGCAAGGTATTAAGAAAAGCAAGGGGAAGTTAACAACAGACCATAAGGACTTAGAAGCATTTGAGGAAAAATGGAAGCCAGTGTATTTTGAACTTGCGACAAAACTCCAGCCTGGTGCACAAAGTTTTGATGATTACGGCTTTGCTCGCCTACAAGAAGCGGTAGGCAAGGCAGATCCACAAAAGTATCTTGAAAAAGAATATGGGGTGAGATTGTCGGATGAAGACATGCAGAAACTCAAAGACATGGTAAGGGCAATCAAAGAAGAACGTCCTGCAATGTACTTTGAGACAAAGTTTGAGCGTCCCGTAGGTTTTCAGGAATTTTCAAAAGCTATTGTTCCTGAAGATTTGTCGGAAGACTTAAAAGAAGCATTGAGGAGTAACGGAATAGAACTATATACCTATAAGCGTGGTGACGAAGAGAGTAGAAGAATAGCTACCAATATTGCTGCTTATAACAGTGAGGATATTCGTTTCCAAATAGAAGATGTCTCAAATAGCAAAGGTGACAACAATATGCGCCGTGTTGCATCAGAGAATGATGATAAGTTGGCGGTAACCACGTTGCCATTAAGCACAGAGATACCTATCACTAATATTGAGAAAAGTGATGTTAGTCTAGATGAATCCGTGCAAAGTATCAGTGAATTACCGCAAAAGGTTGAAACGTTGGATGGCGTGCAGTTAAATATCAGTAGAACAACCCGAAATAAGCTAAAAAACGAATTATCCAAACACAAGGATAATATGGACATTGTTACTGCATTTTCTAATTTAGAAGATGTAGTAGGTAATTCTATTCTTATAGAAGAGCATAGGGATAGAATAAAGGTTGATGGTGTGCGTAGTGCGGAAAATCCGAGTGATAATAATATTGATAAATCTCAGCGTTTTTATGGGGCGGTAAATATTGGCGGAAAGCATTATCGTGTAAAAACTACTGCTATTGTTTTTAAACAAGGAAACAATAAAATGCACAGTTACGAGATAACAAAAATAGAGTTGTTACCATCGTCTATCCCTACTGCAAGCAGTCAGGCAATAGCCCCGAGCAACAACTCTATTACGCTTGCAAAGTTACTCAAAGGTGTTGAGTTTTCTTATGAAAAAGGCAGAAAAGTTTTAGATGAGGTTGCAAAAAATGAAAAGTTTTACGAGAAAGGCGAGAGTGCTTTCCCGAAACAAGCAGAACTTGATGCGGCATTGAAAGAGAAGAAGCGTCCATCTACTGGCGATGATACTAGGTATCGTGATTTCGAAGAAGTGAATGAGCGGTTTAATGAGGAATTGCAACGCTATGCCAATGGAGAAATGGATAAAAACAAAAGGCTATACCTTGGTAATCCACAAGGAGTGATGCAAATGTTCTTGCCCAACCTGCCTATTGTAATGCGACAGCGTGTTCTTACAAAGGGAAGTGTAAAGAAGCATAATGTCGCTATTAGTTCCCTTGTAGATATGCCTTCAAATTTATCAAGTCCTATTTTTGTTTTCAGAAGAAACGATAATACACTTGGTATCTTGACGGAAGCGCAAGATAGAGATGGAAAGAATATATGTGTTGCAATAGAGTTAAATCGCAGGATACAGAATGGTGGTGATGTCTTAGAGGTAAACGATATTCGCTCAGTTCACGGACGTAATCTTGCAGACATCGTATTTCCTATTGTGCAAAACGGAACATTAAAATGGGTAGATAAAGAGAAAGGACTCGCTTATATCTCCTCAGCGTCCCAGTATGTTCAGCAGGAAATAGATAATCAAGACCTTTCTTCTGCTGCAAAGATAGTGAAAGATTTTGTAAATCCTGTAATGAAAGGTGAAAATTTTTCTCGTGATGGTGCTGGCACTCTTTCAGACGATGAATTGAGCATGAGCAATGACCCGATAGCAAAGATGCTTGGCAAGAGCACACGCACAGCAAGACAGCGCAAGGAGTTTGCAGACAGGCAGCGTAGGAACATGGTCACACGTGTTATGGAGCTTGCAGCCACTTTGCATTTAGATAATGTAAAGATAGTTACAGATGTGTCAGAATTAAGCGGTAAACGGGCAAGGGCGAAAGGCTTTTACAATCCACAGACAGACGCCATAACCATTGTGATACCTAATCATGAAAGTGTACAGGATATAGAACAGACTTTGCTGCATGAAGCAGTGGCACACTATGGTTTGCGTAAACTCTTTGGAGAGCACTTTGATACCTTCCTCAAGAATGTGTATGAGGCAGCCGACGAGGGTGTGCGCAGGAGGATAACAGACTTAGCATTAAAGAAGCATCATGGTAATTTCCATACGGCAACGGAAGAATATCTTGCAAGTCTTGCAGAGAACACAGACTTTGAGCGTATTCCTGATACGTTCTGGGGAAAGATAAAGCGGTTGTTCCTTGAGATGTTGCATGGTATTGGCTTTGAAAACTGGCAAGGTGGAGAACTAAGTGATAACGAACTACGCTATATCCTGTGGCGCAGCTACGAGAACCTGAAAGAGCCTGGTCGTTACCGAAGTATATTAGGTACAGCAAAGGATGTTGTCAAGCAGTCAGAACTAAAAGTGGGCAATTATGCAGAAAACAGTGATAGTGATAAATCGTTAGCCGCAGAGGATTTGTTCCGTGATGGTGATATGGGATTAGAAGAAACCATCACCAACATGAAAGCAGAAATTAGTGCAGCTAATAAAGATGATTTCAATGCAAAGGTTGAGGCTATGAAAGCCATTGGTGGCAATCTACAAAAGTTACGAAGTGCCATGAGTCGACAGCGTTCATACGACATCAGTACAGCAAAAGCAATGACCGACCTTGCACAGGTATTACTCGATAAAGGTTTACTTGATAATTTGAGTGTTTACGAAACCAAGCGAGTACTTAGTGCTGTTAGGAATGGTGTTGGCAAGGAAGACATCAGCGGACATGTACAGAAGCTCATGGATATTGTGGTGGATAACCAATTACATAGCGGTGCAAATATGCTGGGTAAACTTTTCACAATGCGTGGTACAAGATTAAATGATAGAAGGATTGAGGTGCAGGGTAACCTTGACCCACAAGGTCAGATTCTTGTTAAGACAGCACGTAAGTATACATCATTCCCTAAAGAGGAAATAGATAACACTCTTATTCCTAACCTTATGAACCGTATGGGAAGTGACGACCAAACAATTGCAGATAATGCAGCCATAGAGTATACAGGTGCTCAGATAGCAAGACGCTATGTAGAAGAAATCACCGAGAGCAAAGCAGAGGAGAAAGCATTACGTGAGAGTATCAAGACTGCCAAAGAAGATAAGGATGCAGGCAAACTTGATACAGAAGCCTATAAGCAATATGTTAATGCAACCGAAGAAGCTATTCGTCAAAATAAAATAGACCGTGCAGAAGCCTATTTTTCAATAGCAGTGGAGTTTGGAGGCATGCTTGGTGAAAGTGCTAAGCGTGCAAAAGAGTGGCGTGAGGCAGAGCAAAAGCGTATCAATGATATTCATCATAACTGCAATAGCGATATGGAAGGTCGTATCACTGATGAACATCATAAAGATAACAAGGTTCAAAAGCTGATGAACAATAGTGCTATTCGTTTCCTCCTTGCCCCACTTGGTACTTTTGACCAAATGCTTAGGATGTTTGGTAAGAAGAATGTCAATGGTGAGGGCTACTTGTGGAATAGATTCATGCGTAGCTGGGTAGACGCAACAGAAAACGAGTATACAGGTTATCGTGACGATTTGAAAGAACTCGATGCAAAGGTCAGTGAAGTCTATGGAAAGAAAACGAAGTGGGCAGATTTGTTTACTTTAGAGCGTAAGATGGGAAAAGTCCCTGTTGAGTTCTGGGATGGCGGAGAACGTAAGCTGCACGAACTTACACAAGGAAACTTGTTGTATATCTATATGGTTGACAAGATGAGTGATGGTAGGATGAAATTGCGTTATATGGGTATAACAGAACAAGATGTACAACATATAACAGAAATACTTGACCCTAAGTTCAAGGAACTTGCCGACTGGTTGCAGGAGGAGTATCTTGTTAATAAGAGAAATAAATACAACGAAGTTCATAAGCGAATGTTCGGTGCTCCTATGGCAGCAATAGACAATTATTTCCCATTGAAGATACTGAAGAATGCTCTTGATAAAGAAGAAGATGTTGCAGAGGATGATAATGCTGGTATAGTTTTACCAGGCACTACAACCAATGGTATCATCAAACGAACACGTAACAACAAGCCATTAGATGTCACAGGTGCTGATGCTTTCAATGTAATAGCTGACCATCTACAGGAGATGGAGCATTGGGCAGCTTTTGCAGAACTAACACGTGATATCAATACGATGTTAAGTTACAAACGTTTTCGAAATCAAGTGATGAACATGTCAAGTGCATACGGTGCTGGTGCTGTATTATGGAAGAACTTCCGTAGTGTCTGCAAGATGGCTGTAGGTGCGTATCGTCCACCAATAGCAGAACTTGATAAGACAGCTGTCAATGTAGCTAAAGGTGTTACGGCTGCAAAGGTAAGTTTTCGTGTCTTCACGGCATTGAAACAGTTCCTATCTTTCCCAGCCTATCTACCAGATGCGAGTTTAGCTCATCTGGCAAAAGACGTAGTAAACCCTGTTAACGCATGGAAATGGTCGATGAAGAATCTTCCTATATTCGAAAAGCGTTGGCAGAGCCGTATGGCAGGTGACCCTCGTCTGATGAAGAGCGATATGGACTGGAAGGCGTGGCGTAGTCGTATAGTAGAAATTGCTTCGATGATAGGTATGTCTCCTAATGCTTTTGTTGACGCACTCACAGTTGCAATGGGTGCACATGCTATGTACCAATCACGTTATGCTAAGTATAAGCGTTGGGGATTTGACGAAGTAACTGCTGATAAGCGTGCAAAGCAAGACGCAACAATTCTTTATAACTCTACACAGCAATCAAGCGAGGGAGCATTCCTAAGCCCAATGCAGGTAGACCGCTCATGGTTAAGTGTCTTGTTCACGGTGTTTAGAAACTCGTCAATGGCCTACACTCGTCAACAGTATGACGCATTCCGAAATGAGGTAAAGCTGTTCACACCAGGTTATCGCCAGCGAGCAGAAGAATTTATGATTAAGCAATTGCAACGTGAGGGACTGACAGAAGAACAGGCTAAAAAGGCAGCACATGGAGAACTTCGTAAGGGACCACTTCATAACCTTGCACGAATAGCCGTATTTGGTTTCTTGTTACAATTTGCATGGAACTTAGGAGCTTATCTTCCTTATCTTATTCTTGGTGATGATGACGATGAAAAGAGTAAGATGACCGATGATGCCCTAACGCATGCCTTGTTTGGTAGCCTTGAGGGTTTAACGAGTGGAGATGTTCTTAGTCAAGCTGGTAATATGGCACTTCAAGGTGAAGGGAATTGGGCTACAGTTACAAAAGATATGCCGTTGGTTAGTGATTTGAGCGATATTTTAAAGACATTCCCAAAGGATAATGTGGAAGCTTTGAACGATTGTATAAATCTCCTTACTCAGTCTGCTGTCGGTGTAAACCCACAAAGTATCATAGATGCCATGGTAGCTATCATAGATTATTGTGGTGATGATGCGCAGACCTCAAGGGAATGTGCATTACTGATGGCACGTATTCTAAACTGTCCGCAAAGTCAATTGGATAAGATTTACTTTGATGAGTTAAGTGCGAGTGGTGTTGAAGCAAGTAAGATGACACCAAGTCAAATTGCAGAACGTTTTGCACGTTACAAACGACACCGCAGTGCACCACTCACAGGGTGGATGTATAGCGATGCAGCCATAGCAGATAAAGACGGTAAACGAAAAGAGACCGTGTACAAGAAAGCGAGAGAAAATTTTAAGGCTGCTGCGAGCAAGTCTAATAAAGAAGAGTTAGAACAGTGGAAAGCAGAATACAAAGAGACTGCTGCGAAACTAAGTGCTATAAAGAAACTCAGAGAGCAAGACGAGGATGAAGCTGACGAACAAATGAATGAGTTAGAGAATACTCCTGAATACGACCGTTACTTGATAATGAAAGACTATAACAGTGATATGAATGATATTACAAAAGCTTGGTTAAACTCAAAGTCTCCAACAGAAAGAGAGCAGCTTACCAAGGCAATGTTTAAGGTACAACAGGAAATGGTCATTGACCTCAAGACCTCTAAGTAGCAATAGATAAACAATGATGGATGTTGTGGAGAATTATCTTTGCATCAGCGAAGACAGGCTGCATTCGGCAATTTGAAAACAAGTTTTCATTGCACTCGTTTGCACTGTCTTTGCACCATCCCAACATTCAATCAAATGGCAAAGGAAAGATTACATAGAGCAAGCAGGGTTATGCCTAAGTCTGAAACGGACACCATACTGCGTTCCAAGATATTGGATGGACATACCCGTGCCTATAATATACTATATGAAGCACAGCAGTACTGGACTGCTATGGAGACGTTCCGCAGAGACCGCGAGCGCAACAAGAAATACACTTACGGCAAACAGTGGGATGACTATGTATGCGTGGATGGTGTGCGTATGAGTGAGGAGGAATACATTAAGAAGCAAGGTAGTGTTCCTCTAAAAAACAATCTCATCAAGCGTATGGTGAATGCCGTGCTTGGCGTATATCGCAGTCAGGCGAGTGAACCTACTTGTACTGCCCGAGACCGAGACGAGCAGAAATACGGAGAAACTATGTCCACAGTCCTCCAATGCAATATGCAGCTTAACCGTATGACAGAGATAAATGCTCGATGCATGGAGGAATTTCTTATTTCTGGCTTTGTTGCACAGCGCAAATGGTATGGGTGGCGTGACAATAAGCTGGACTGCTGGACAGACTATGTGCAGCCTAACAATTTCTTCATCGATAACAATATGCGTGATTTCCGTGGTTGGGATGTAAGTTGTTTGGGTGAGATACACGATATCAGTTTTGAGCAGTTGTGTGAACGCTTTGCCAAAAGTCCGGCAGATGTTGCACGCTTGGGGCAGATATACGAGTTTGCACGAGACAAAGGCGTGCTTGGTATGGCATACGAAAGTTTCGGATATCCTCTGAACAGTTACTATGACTTCCTCGTTCCGCATGATTCTACACGATGCAGGGTTATAGAAGTATGGCGCAGAGAAAGCAAGCCGCGTTATCGTTGTCACGATGTGAACAATGGCGATGTATTCAAAGTTGATATAGAGGACTTTGATGAGTTTGTAGGCAGTGTAAACCGTGAGCGCATGGAACAGGCACGACTGCTTGGCATGGTTGATGAAGATGTACCACTTATCAAGTACGAGTGGTTTATGGATAATTATTGGTATTATTACTACTTGTCTCCATTCGGAGATATTCTTGATGAGGGAGAAACACCATACGAGCACAAGAGCCATCCCTATGTATTCAAGGCATACCCATTCATCGATGGAGAGATACACTCGTTTGTAAGTAATGTAATAGACCAACAACGCTATGTGAACCGGTTGGTAACAATGCATGACTGGATTATGCGAGCCAGTGCCAAGGGTGTTCTGCTATTCCCTGAAGAATGTCTGCCAAAGGGTATGAGCATGGAGGATGTGGCGAGTGAGTGGGCACGCTTCGACGGTGTTATCATGATTAAGCAACCCAAGACGGGCACGGCACTCCCGCAGCAGATAGCCAACAACAGCACGCATATTGGCATATCGGAGTTGCTAAGCATGCAGTTGAAATTCTTTGAAGACATCAGTGGTGTAAATGGTGCTTTACAAGGCAAGCCCGGTTATTCTGGCATGTCAGCAAGTCTGTACAACCAACAGGCACAGAACGCCACAACCTCGCTTCTTGACCTACTTGATACTTTCTCTTCATTTGTCAGGGACGGAGCAACCAAAGATGTAAAGAATATCCAACAGTTCTACGATACACCGAGAGTATTCAATATTGCAGGAAGAAGTGCAACCATCGTAGAATATGACCCCAAGAAAATACGGGATGTGGAGTTTGACCTATCTATCGTTGAGAGCACCGCCACACCTGCCTACCGTGCGATGTCTAATGATTTGCTCATGCAGATGTGGTCAGCAGGTGCCATCAGCGTACAGCAATTGCTTGAAAATGGAGATTTCCCATTTGCAGACCAGCTGTTACAGAGTATCAAGGCACAGCAGGAGCAGATAGAGAACGGACAAACCCCTGATGGTCTGTCGCCACAACTCGCACAACAAGTACAGCAAGAGGCAAATATGGAGGCTGTGCAGCAGGGGCAACAGATGTTGCAGAGATAGCATGACAGATAAGGAACAGGTAAGGAACATCATCAAAGAAAACGACCGACGAAACGAATCCATTTATTCTAAGTTCAACCCCGTAACGGGTGAGGGTTCTATCGGAGAGCGTACAAAAGTATGTATCTCCGATTTCGTTATGCCCGAACAATGGCTTCCAAACTCGATGATGAAGATACCATTCGTGAAGAAGCTCATTCGTAGTGGCAGTATTGAGAAGTTCCTTACAGATGTTCTCCATATTACACCCAATGACACAGACCGTCGAAAGGTCTCAAAGAAACTCATCCGACTGCGTTATAATCATGACTTCGCTTTCTGGGCGGCAACGCTTGCTTACATCAAGGCAAAAGGTGGAGGTAAAGATGTGCTGTTCAGGCTTAACCGGGCGCAGAGAAAACTTATAGCGAAGTTTGAAAAAGACAGGCTGGCAGGAAAGCCCATTCGCCTTATTCTGCTGAAAGCCCGTCAGTGGGGTGGCTCTACCGCAACACAGATGTATTTCGCATGGCTACAGTTTATGCACAAAGTAGGTCTTAACTCCCTCATCATTGCGCATCAAGGCTCAACCTCGGACGAAATCAAGGATATGTTTGACCGTATGATAAAGGAGTACCCTGTTGAACTCCTGCACAAAATGGGCGAGGCATACTCTGATACCGAGGCGAAGATTGTCGGTGTGGGTAAAAGTGGCTCCATACACCGTGTTCCACAGCGTAACTGTAAAATCAAAATCGGTACGGCTGAGCGCCCAGATGGCTGCCGTGGTGGTGATTACAACCTTGTTCACCTTTCAGAGGTGGGTATTTGGAAATCTACGGAGGGAAAGACCCCCGAAGATATAGTGCGTTCTGCCTGCTCCGGTATTTTGTATCAGCCTTATACTATGATTGTGATGGAGAGTACCGCCAATGGTACAGGCAACTTCTTCCACAGAGAGTATGAGGCGGCATCAGACCCACACATTCCCTCACAGTTTGATGCACTGTTTATTGCATGGTTTGATATTGAACAGTATTCCTTGCCTTTTGCATCAAAAGCGGAACTTACTGCTTTTGCAACAAATCTCTATATCAATAGGGAAAATGCCAATGTGATGTCCACTCGTGAAGAAAGTGGAAAATATCTGTGGTGGCTATGGAACAAGGGCGCAACTCTTGAAGCCATACACTGGTATATGGAGGAACGCTCCGGCAAGAACGACCACGGTGTGATGGCAAGTGAGTACCCATCAGATGATATAGAAGCTTTTGTACACTCTGGTTCAATGGTATTCGACCGCTATCAGGTTGAAGAATTCAAGCCGGCGTGCCGTCCTCCTCGTTTCATTGGTGATGTCTACGGCAAACAGGCAGAGGGAGAGGATGCGCTTACAGGATTGCGTTTCCATGAGGATGCCCAAGGCTTGCTGTGGGTATGGGCTTTGCCTGAAGACGATGAGGATGTGGAGATAACCGACCGCTACCTCACTATAGTCGATGTTGGAGGTAGAACGGAAAAAGCCGACTGGTCGGATATAGTTGTTTTTGACCGTATCAATCTTATGGATGGTGGTCGCCCTGCGGTAGTGGCAGAATGGTACGGACATTGTGATATGGATATCTTAGCGTGGAAGTCAGCACAGATTGCAGGTTTCTATAACAACTCCTTATTGGTAATTGAAAGTAATACTATGGACAGTAGAGACAAAGAACGTCATGTTGAGGGTGGCGACCAATCATTGTATATTCTCAATCAGATAGGGAGCGTATATCCTAATATGTACGCACGCAGACAGAGTGAGGATGAGATACGGCAAGGGGTGCCAAAGAAATACGGCTTTAACACCAACCCAGCGACAAAGCCCATGATTATATCAACCCTCATTAAGTGCGTTCGTGAACATCTTTATACCGAGCGAGATATGCGTGCGCTTGATGAGTTGCTTGTATATGAGAAGAAACAGAATGGCTCATACGGTGCTATTTCTGGGAGACATGACGATAAGGTTATGACAAGAGCCATCGGTATGCATATCTGTCTGTATGAAATGGATATGCCTATGATAATCGAAAAGAAAGAACAGAAAGTTTCTTTCCATCATAAACCAATGACAGCTGCTACAATTTAAGGCTTCTCGTTCTTATCCTGTGAACAATCCTTATACCTGTTGAATTGCTTATCATACCAGCCGTTCTTTATGCGGTAGATTAGTTCTCCTACTGTACGTGGTGTCATGTAAAACCTTGGTGCAGGTTGGTTTACTACCATTATTGCAAGTGCATAAATTGATTTTTCGGGATATTTCTCACGGACAGCAAGAAAACGGCGGAAAATCTCTTCAAACATTTCACGTTTGTTTTTACGCATATTGAGTAATGGTTTTCCTGCGAGTAACGAAGATATGACGATTGCGGCACGCTCCTCACTCACCCAAAAACGAGAGCATGGAGAGTTTGCCACTTGCTCAAAGATTTGAGGCATGATGATATAACCTACCTCGGATAATTTTTCTTGGTAGACCCGTAGGAGTTCTTGGTTGCGCTCTTTGGTAAAGTCGAGTATGCAGCCATAATGTTTTACCATACTTATTAGAATTTTGCCGTAAAGATACTAAAATCATCTCACAAAAGATAAAAGAAAAAGGAATAATTATCACATTATATTTGCAGGTAAATAAATCACAACTCTACGAGTATCAACGACATGGATACAATTGAAAACAAAGAAGTCAGCAAAAGAGACCGACACATCGGTCGTTTGCGTGAAAAGTACCCTGATAAGAGCTTCGAGAACGATGATGAAATCTACGGTCAGATAAGTGAGGACTACGATAACTATGAAAAGGAACTCGGTGGTTATAGAGAACGCGAAAAGGCACTTTCTGATATGTTTGCTTCCGATCCTCGCAGTGCGGAGTTCCTTACTGAAATGAGCAAAGGAGGAAACCCCGTGCTTAGTCTGTTGAAGAATTTCGGACCAGATATAAAGGAAGCCCTTGATGACCCCGAGAAGATGCAAGAACTTGCGGATGCATGGGCGGAAGAACAACAGCGAATCGCCCAAAGCAAACAGCTTGACGACGAGTACGCAGAGAATTTGCCTAAGTCATTGGAAGCACTCCAAAAGTTTCAAGAGGAACGAGGACTTACTGATGAACAGACCGATGAAATCATCTTCCACCTCATCAATATTGTGCGTGATGGTGTAATGGGAAAATTCTCACCGGAGATGTTCGACCTTATGACAAAGGCTATCAACCATGACGAGGATGTCGCAGATGCACAAGAAGAAGGTGAGGTCGCAGGGCGTAACCAAAAGGTTACCGAAAAATTACGCAAGAGCAAGAACGGTGATGGACTTGCGCCTCTCAATGGCAAGAACAACCAGCAAGGTAGTAGAAAGCAGGACATGGACATCTTCGACATTGCAAACATGGCATGATAGAACAGGTGGTAAAAATAGTTAGCAATCCCAATATAGAGCCAAATAAAGGGAGTGCAGGATACAAGACCCAAATATATGGGGCAGCAGCGACGGTAAGCAATTTAGCCAATGCCACTGGTGGTATCAAAGCTGATAACCTCGTCAAGCCCAGCATGTAAAAATAGATTATTCATTTTAATTTTTTTCAAATGGCAACAGAACAAACAGTACAACAACATGTGGGTGGCTATCAGCAGCCCGCAGCAGGTACAGCAGGTGTTCAGGCCCAAGTGGGGGGACAGGCAGCTACCGTGAGTGCGGTAGCAGGTGCTACGGGTGGCGTTGGCGCAGGTAACCTCATCACGCCTGACATCGACCAAAAGCTGTACAAGTTTAAGAGTGATGACACTCCGATGATGCAGATTATGCTGCATTCAAAGCGAGTGAATGTAAAGAGCCCCGTTGTCCGACACTACATCATTGACGAGCCCAAGAGTTTCGTTACAACCAAGGATAAGGTGGTTAAGAGTTCGGACAACCAGTTTATTCTTCCTTTGTTGAGCCAAGACCAGAAGTTGCCTCGTCCTTACACAACACTTCTTGTAAAGGGTGTGGATGGTTACGATGCAACAGGTCAGAAACCTACTCCGGGCAAAGACCTGATGATATTCATTGTGGGCAAGGACACTACAAGTGGAAATCCTGTAGCAATCGCCGTGAACGGTCCCCGTGCCGTATCAGGTGATGAAAGTTGCACCACACCTGATATTCCAGCCGGAACTGTGTGCGTTCTTATGGCTAATGCCTGCTACGAGACACAGAAAGAGGTAGAACCCGACCTCGTAGTCCCCCAGCCAATCGACCTGCACCTGCAGAAGCGTATCATGAACAGCGTTGTTTCTGATTACTTCGATGCACAGGATAAGCAGATTCCATTCGACCATGCAATCATTGCAGAGGCACAGATTACCAACTTCAAGGTAAAGGGAAACCGCACCCTGTATGCAGGTAGAAAAGGTAAGATTTCTGTTGACACCAAGATTGGTCCACAGGATGTTTACTTCTCAGAGGGTGTGCGCTATCAGGTCAAGAAAGAGATTAAAGATGATGGAAAATGGTCATTCAAGAAGTTCATCGCTCTTGCCAAGCTCATCTTTACAGGGGAGGATGTGCCCAAGACCATTCTCGGTCTGTGCGGCAAGAACTTCCTTGAAAAGATACAGACAATCGACTTCTCTGAACACCCGGAGGTACGCATTGAGGTGAAACTGAATGCTCTCGGCTGGGAAGTTACCCGTATCCATACCGTATTCGGTAATCTTGAGTTCAAGCACGACCCGACACTCGACCGACTTCGCTGGAGCAATTCATGCTTCATGATTGCCTACGACCGTTGTGTACACTATGTATATAGTGCAGAGCATACGGACAAAGACCGTGTAGAGGGCGAAGAGGCAACACGCAACGCTACCATTGTATGGGATGGTCTCGGTCTGAAAGGCACTTGCCATGTATGGATAGACGGTGAGGGCTCTGATAACAATTACGGAACAGATGTTCTCCACATGCACTTGTGGAACAGCGACCAAGCACCTGCTGCTCCAAAGGAGAATAGCGTTTACTACCTCATGGTGGATTGTCCTGCTATCAACAGCAAGGCTGTAAGCGGTACTGTATGGACATATAAGAACTCTGCATGGGAGCCTTATACAGGCGAAATTCCATTAGGTAACTAAGTTTTCAAACATCAATTAGAAACCATAGGCGGATAGGTTTATGACCGTCCGCCTATTTTATTAAGATACAAATGAAGAAACAGAACATTATCTACGGTGTGGCTGGTATGCTCGAATACCAAGCCCTTATCAAGGTTGGCAGTGCAAAGATGAAGATACCGTTCACGAACGGATCATCCAATGAAGCTGGGCGTACTCCTGCAACCTTTTCTACCAGCAATACAGTTATTCAGTTAGCCATAGAGAACAGCAAAGAGTTCAAAGCCGGACTTATCAGCAGAGTTCATGTGGCGAAAACCGATGAGGATGTGTATATTGAGAGCGAGCATGTAGCCCTGCAGGGCGATGAGGTTGCAGATACTCACACTCCCGCCGATGAAACAGGTAACAACGAAGTACCTGCAGAGGATGAGCAAGGTGCAGACACTCCAGACAAAGCAGAACAGGAACAAGCGACAGAGGAAACTTCAGCAATGCAGCCTGTGGAAGAAACCATTAATACAGTAACCCGTAAGGAGTTTGCATGCAATGACGATGCAAAGGACTTCTTCGAGACAGAGTTCGGAGTAAAGCGTAGTACACTACGTAACCGTGCCGACATCATTGCTTGTGGCAAGAGTAATGGTATAGATGTAGTATTTACAGACTAATCAGTTTTTAGATTATGGTATACGAAGTTAAGGACATTCTGCGTGATGTACGTATAGCCATAGACGAGAACAAAACCAATGAGCAGCTTATAGCAGATGAAGACATTGACACCCTGATGCTTGACGACATCATTACCTCTAAGGTAATTGATGGCGTCAAGAGGGTGCATAGTGAAGCACCTGTATATTTACTTGATGGTGGATATAACTTCGGTGATGGCATCTATTGGGGTGAGATGGAAAGTGGTTGGTGTCTACTTCCTGACGATTTTATGCGTCTTGTCGTTTTTCAAATGGATGATTGGGAACGTGCCGTATACCATGCCATCAGCGAAGATGACAAAGAGTATCAATTACAGAGCAGTAGGTTCAAGGGAGTAAGAGGAACGGCGCAAAGACCTGTGTGTGCAGTGGCTATTCGTCCAGAGGGCAGAGCTTTGGAGTTTTATTCTTGCAAAAGCACCGATGCAAAAGTTAAGCGTGCGGTGTACTTGCCTTATCCTCGAATTGATGAAGATAATGGTGTGGAGATTTGCGAACGTTGCTACCAGTCTGTTGTTTATATGATTGCTTCTTTGGCTCTGTTTACATGCGAAAGCACCGAGCAAGGGAAACTATTGTTAGAATTATCTAAATCAGCATTGGTATGAGTTATAAAAACACACAGATAGACGGTGATGTTTCTATCGGAAGAAATGTAGCCATTGGCGGCAATGCAAAAGTGCAGGGCAACGCAACTGTAAAGAAAAACTTAACGGTTGAGGGTTGGCTTGATGCTAAGCATATTAAAGGAGTCTGCAAAGGATTGTTTAAGAGCCTTGAAAGTTTGAGGCACTATTACCCTAAGCCATGTAACGGTTGGTGGGCGCTTGTTGGGAATTCTGTTCCTTGTTCTATATACGTAGTAGAAGATGGAGAATGGATAGCAACTGGAGGAATCGGAGGTAATCCATCTATAAATAGCGAGGTTTACGACAAAGCAATTGAAAGATTAGAGCAGGAGTTAGAAAACAAGACTTCCGTTTCTGTTGTCAATAATCTCGTTGATGGTGGGGCAACTTCTGCGTTAAGTGCTGAACAAGGGAAAGTGTTGTTGAGTGAAATCGATAAGATAAAGACTTCGCAGATACTCACTCTTTCTGATTTCAATGCTTTTCCTAAGACTCACCAAGAAGGAATAGACTTTGTTAAGGCTGGCAATTCAGCGCACTTCACTATCGTTAATGATGGGTCAGTTAAAGCCCCTATGGGCACGGTTAGCATCTTTAGCGACTTTCGTGGGCATTTGATTACAGAGGTATTGGAAACTCGAGGACGCATCTCTGAAGATGGCAGTGCATTAATATTAGGACACTATTACCAAGCCCCTAAGCGTTACTATCGTAACTATGCACTTAACTATACTAATGCCCAGTACGGATTAGTACAAGATAAGTGGACGGAGTGGCAGGAGTTAAGGGATGAACAATTCGTAAGACTTTCCAACTATCTAAGTAATTCTATATTAATCTACGACTGTTCACCAGATAGAGAAGTGCGCACGTTAGCAGAAGCGTTAGATGTATTAGGATCTAACGATGCAGGGTACAAGGTGATTAGTTTTATTGATTCTGAGAAGTCTAAGCGTGTTATATACTATTGTGATAGCGCAGAACTGAGTGTTAATACGTCCGACTGGAAGCGTATTGTAACAGAGGATGAACTCGACAACTACGCACGTGATTCAGAGGTGTTACCAAGCGTTGTATCATTTGATGGCTTTGTATCGAACGTTGAAGCGAAGATGCAGAGTGTAATAGGAGAGGTCTCCGTTGTCTTTGATTCGGTGAAGAAAACATTTGTTGCCAAGCGTGGGTTGATTGATTACTACAACAATTGGAGTAACGGTAATCACTATCTCACTTGGAATTCGGGTCAAGCAATGCCACGTAGTGGAATAATCTTCTACCATAAAGGTAGCGGAACTATTTACACGTGGAATGGTGAGCAATTGGTACTGATAAGTAATAATACAGTGGAGGTTAAAGATGCTGCGAGTATCACTCCCGAAGAGATTGATAAAATCATAGGTAGGTAATGGAAAGAAAATATCTTGACTTAGACGGAATGAAGTTATTTGCAAAAAAGTTGCAAAACAAACTCATTCGTAAACAGAGAGAACTAAAGAATACTAATTGGATAGGTGGAGTTCATCCAGAAGAGTTCTTAATTCTTGATAATTCTACGTATTCTTATAGCGAAGGGCAGGTATGGTGGATAACCTTAGACGAGAAGTATTGCGTAGATGACAGAGCGAAGAATATAGACTTTATTGTCATTACTGGGAGTAAGACAGCCAAAGTTGCAATAGGCGGTTTCTTGAGCGTTAGTGGAGCGCAAAAAGTGCTCGAAGCGAACTCTACATATTTATTTAGGTTTTACGGATTTGGGTCGTCGGTATACAACGGTAAACCAATCGGTAAACGTGGTTTTTTAATAACAGAAAAATTATAAAAAAATATTAGAATATGGAAAAAAAGTATCTTGATTTAGAGGGATTAAGACACTACAACGGGAAATTAAAAAATGGTAGTGTGAGAGTTGGTCATGCAGCGGTAGCAGATCAAGTACAAGCAAGTGGCATTCAGTGGGGGAGTATCAAAATACCACTTGATAACATTCCGCAAGGAGCATTAGAACGTGTCGTTGTAGTTTCTGATGAGGCTTCAATGTATCGTCTTACCTCTTCGCAAGTTCAGCAAGGCGATACTGTTAAGGTTACATCGACCAAAAAGATGTATTTTGTTAAAGATGCTTCTAATCTTGGCAGTGCAGCAGGTTATGAGGAGTATTCCGTAGGAGTAGCGGCTAAAGCGGCTGTAGCAGATAGTGTTGCTTGGGCTAATATCAGTGGTAAGCCTGCTGTTTATGCTGTTGAAGATCATGCAAGCGATAAGGTAACATCACTTAGAGGTTATGCAAAAGGTTCAGATTCAAGTGCACTATCAACAAGTGATAGTCTTAATAAAGCACTTGGTAAACTTGAGAATCGAGTAAGCAATGCAGAAGGATACATTACTATTAATGAGTTGACTCGCTTCCCTGCTACGAATGCAGAGATTGGGCAGTTCATAAAAGATAAAAAGCCAGCATACTACACAGTGGTAGATGCACAGAATTTCGTCGTTGGTACTTTATCTATATTCATAGACTCTGGCAAACAACTTATAACTGAAGTATTAGAGAGTCGTATTATTGATCCTAATAATCTGTCTAAACTAAGTTATGGCTATGGTGCGCCAAGTAGATTCTACAGACACTGCCGAGTACTTGCATCTGAAGATTATGCTCCGCAGGAAGTTGGAACATGGAGCGAGTGGCTTCCTCTGGTGAGTAAGGAATTAGAGAAATCCATTTCGAATTTAAGGGAAGTGGAGTCTAATGTGAACACTCTCACTTCGGAGGTATCAGGAATTAAGAGTATTACAACAGCAGAAATAGATGGTATATTATAATATGGAAACGATACAATTAACTTCTTCTCATCTACATTGCCTATTAACGCATCTAATTATATGCGTATCGCTATGGGTGATGGTTCTGTGTGCTGTACTTATAGACCTATGGGATAGAATATACACACAGCGCAAGGTTCATAAAAAGATATCGTCTAATAGATTGCGCCTTACGCTGGATAAGGTGTCTGAGTATTGGAGATTCATGCTAATTGCGTTTATTATTGATGCTATTATTTTTGTTGCGTGTGCGTTGCTTAACTATAGTGCTATACCAGCTTTTTCAATGCTCTTTACTGCTGGTCTGTTGCTGATAGAGTTTAAATCTCTGTACGAGCACGCCAAAGAGAGAAAGAGTAGCATTGTAGATATGAACCGATTAGTGCAAGTTATCGTTGAAGCGGTCAATGATAAAGATGCTAAAAAAGCAATTAAAGAGATTGGCAATTATTTGGAAACGACTAAGAAATAAGTATGAGAACAATTAAGTACCTTGCCGTGCATTGCACGGCAAGTTCTCAAACGATAACCATTGAAAGTTTGAGAGACGAGTTTAAGCGTAAGGGGTGGAAGAACCCAGGTTATCACTATGTGGTAGCAGCAGATGGAGCGATTACTCAATTGCTTGACGAAGACAAGGTTAGTAATGGAGTAAAAGGATATAATTCCGTTAGTATTAATGTAGCCTACATTGGTGGCATCGATAGAACAGGAAAGCCCATAGACAACCGTACAGAAGCGCAGAGAGCAAGCCTGCGTTCACTGCTTAATTTGCTACATAAGAAATACCCTGCAGCAATCATTCAGGGACATCGTGATTTCTCATTCGATAAGAACGGAAACGGAAAAGTAGATGCTTGGGAACGAATAAAAGAGTGTCCGTGCTTCGATGCAAAGACAGAATACAAGAATATATAGCGTATGAAAAAGAATGTGTTATTAGGTTTATTGTGGGGCGTACTGATTTGCATTCTACTCTCTGTATTCGGCTGCAAAGCAAAAAAGGACGTGATTAAGGATTTTTATACGTCACGGATTGATAGTGTTCGTGTGGAGAATAAGGCGGTCAATATGAGTTTCTCTATCCTCGATACTACGATGGTGGATGAACTCACTACCACCATCAGAGAATTTGTTTTTGACACTTCGATAAAAGATAGTGCGAAAACGACCCCTATGATAGTTATTAATCCCGATGGCAGCGTTACGATTAATCATGGGCTTAAGATGTACAAGGATCAGACACAGAGCCGTAGGAATGAAAAGAAAGGGACTATGCTGTGCAAGGACAGTACGGTTAGCAAGAATATCAATACCATTGTGAGCAAGGAGAAAAAGAAGAAGCGCAATAATAAGAAAGTAGAGCGTGTGGGTGGAGGTGATCCGTTCAAGTGGTGGCAATCCTTAATAGGTATAATTGTAGGTGTGCTGCTGTTTGTTTGCGTTTTGAAATTGCGTGGTAAGATAGGTATAAAATCTATCATTAATAGATAGCATAGATTCAATAGAATGACTATGTTCTTATAGGATATAGAAATAGTATAGACCTAATATACACGAAGCGATGAAAAAGGTACTATTAAGCATAGACAAGGAGGCTGTTTACAATGAAGTTGCAAAAACAACTTCTTATGTTGGTGCAAAAACAAATGACGCAGCATTATATGACCGTATATTCACAACGGATGAAGATAAAGAATTATTGAAGCGTTTTTGGGAAGAAAGTAAAAACGTTGTTACGCAGAATTTAAAGCGATTTTTTATATCCGAAAAAGAGGTTAATGGTATTTATACTTTGGAATTGGCTTTGCATTCTTCGTTTAAGGATGGATTTATTAGCGGCATGCAACAAAGTCTATTTAGTTTCTTTGTTATGACTATTACGGGTAAATGGTTTTCTATAACAGATAAAGACTCTGTTGCGGAAACGGCTGCTTCTGCGATGTTGCATATTGATGATATTTTGAAAAAGGTATATTATAAGCAGCCTCCACGGATAGAATATTAAGAAGTTACAGATATGGCAAAACGAACTATTAAGATAACGGAATACGTCAAAGAAATAATACAGGATATTTTCAGTAAGGCTTACCTTACAGGGCAAGCACGAGAAGCCGATGGCGTAACATATCAGCAAGCAAGTAATATACAGGCAAGCGAAGAAGATGAAGAAAAGTATCAAATAGTTCGCTCTATTGGTAACGCTTTTTCTTCACTTAAGACTTCGCTAAGCGAATATCTTGCAGAAGATAGAACCGATAGTGATAATAGACTTCTCAGCGAAATTGTGGAGAATGGAGAGCTTGTTTTTATATTTCAGTTACCTGCTAATTATAATGATACAGCTATAGATGGTTTGGCAGATGGAATACACTCTTATTTAGTCAGCATGACTTTATCCGATTGGTTTTCCATAACGAATAAGGCAGATGCTGAAATATACAATAGGCAAGCAATGGTTAGTATGGTGAATATTAAGAGGGCGTTATATAGACGCAGACGCCCTAATCGTCCAAAATTTCTTAAAGGTTAATATTATGGGTTGCTGCAGTGCGAATAAAGCAAGAAAAAACGTTGTTTTAAAATTCAAGCGTGAAGAGTTATTGTATGATGTGAGCAATTATTCTTTTGTGGTGTCGGACGTTATGCCGGAAGACGAAGAGCACGCCAAGCATCAGATTGCGGATATTGTGCAGGACGGAAATGTAGACAGGGTAACACGTGTGTTGGATTTGGCGCACGCTGAGATTGTAGAAATGCTGTACCCTTACACAAAAAAGGATGTTACGTGTGGTTCAGAAATTGACGATGTTCTGACGGAAACAAAAGAGTACGTTATGCAATTATCCGTACCGTCTGACTTCTCTTTGACAACGATAAAGATGCTGGAGTTTTTGATTCACGAATATTTGGTGTGCCGTGTCTTGTCGGACTGGATGAGCATTACCAATCCTGCCAAGGCTGATACTTGGGCGTTCAAAGCAGAAGATATTGAGCATCAAATACGGGTAGCACTGCACAGTAGAATGGGCAGGTACAGACGTCGATTATCGGTGTTCTGATGTCGGTGTTTTAAAAAGAAACAAGGGTAGTCCTGCATCATGCAGAACTGCCCTTTTATTATGGATGTATGAAAAGAAATTATCTGATTTGATTTGTGAGCCGTGGGGTATAGGCTACGGATGCACCGACCAAAGTTTCACCAATAGAAAGGTCGGTTATGGCAACGATACGGAAATACTTGTAAGGTGTTCCACGGAAACCTCTCAAATAATGTTCCTTTGCGGAATGTATGAGATGCCAGCGGATATTGTCCCGTGAGCCATACAGGACAACCTGCACCTTTCCTTTGCCAAACAGACCACGGAGGAACACCGTGTCGAATGTTTTCAGCATAGAGGCAACCTCCAACTTAATAGGTCGAGTTACAAGCAATCCTTTATGATGTGTTTCCGTATAATGCGATATGTCTACGAGGCAGTTGTTTATGACCTCTTTCTTATCATCACCCTCTCCCTCAATCGTCTTTACTTGTGCCATTGCATACGCATTGGGATATGAGTTTGTCGCAGAGGTGAGCGATGATGCCACGATGCCCCATAACTTGGACTTCATGGAGAACACATAAGCATAGTCCTTGCTTGCGTTGAAGACAATAATCCGCTGGTTTACATAGTCGTAAGCCATACGAGCGTTCTTACGATATTCTGAGAATGTACAATCCACCTGCGGTATTCCATCTGGATAGAGTTTACCCAATCCCGGCAAACGGTCGAGCGAAAAATACTCATCACCATTTATAATATCCGTAAGGCATTGTGTCTGTGAGCCTGATATTTCCATTATACCACGGTCGGTGGCAAATAGTACCGCACTATCTATCTGCGTAATACTATCTGAAGATATACACACATCTCTTGTAATAGGCTGTTTGGCGGAATAACCACCAGAAGCGTTTACTTCCAAAGCCCACACACCCTCGTCTGTGAATGCGTAAAGAGGAAACTGTCCGAACTGTCCTTGTGAGAGTGCCTTTGCAGCAGTAGAGATACCCAGTATCTTTCCCGTCCCAATGGTATTGATTCCAGTAACAGGGAAGAAGAAAGGGTTGTTTATCTCGGAGGTATATATCTTGTTTGGTATGTCAATTGTCCGTTCTGTATCATTGGAAACAATTGGCGACTTATATACTCGTTTATCCAAGTAGTCCCAACCACCATAGTAGAAAGAGCCATTAAGAAATGAATGTCGCTCAAGTGATACTTCGTAGAATGTGTAAACATAATCTAATGATGATATTATAGCTTTGTAAGCATTTGCATTTGGGTAGTAAATAAGCAATGTCGGATTATTAATGCCAAAAACACTAGCTGTACCATGAACTACAATATCCCTACCAGCATGCTTAATATATACATATACAGAGATGGTTTCTTTTCTGTCAAAAATCGTAGATTCTTCTCCAGCAGGCCAATGTTTCACATAACCATCTGTGAAAGTTAGCATAGCCCCAGCATTAAATCCTTCAAAGAGTGTCTTCTTTATGTTGGCAAGATTGATGCGTGAGTTATAGCCAAATGCGTACTTGGCTATAATCTTATCGTGGCTGTCGTAGTCATCGGTCATCACCTCCCTATTGACTAGAGATTGCAAGTAATCTTCCTCAATGTTGATGAGTGTGCGTGTTGTCGCAAGCTGTTCCAACTTGATACTTTCAAGGAAGTAGAAATTAGAACAATTGCGAATGTCTTCTTTTACCGTGGAGGTGTCTTTTCGTGGCAAGCCAAGTATTCCTCCTGGGCGTTTATCAAGATTATCCTTATCAAAAGTCATCTGATAGAGATAGCCCATATCTTTTTTTTGATAACGAACAGGATATTTGGTAGTGTCTGCCGCCTGATTGGTATGCTTGCAGATGCTATATCCCCATGCCTCATCCCCGTACTCATCATAATTGAAGAACTTATCGCATTCTCCGTTTTGGTCATAAGTATATATCGGTTTTGATACAAATATATCAACCGACTTTACGATGTCTGACCAATTCTTCAACAAGTCTAATTCGCTCTGATTGATAACGGCATAGTCTAAAGAGTGCAACATACCAACAACCCGCACATCTGCCCTGTTCAAACCTTTATTACCATACAAGTGTCGCCACATAACAATAGGAGCGCAACTTGTAGAACAAACCATAAGGACAGGGGCAGAGTGCCTGATGAGGCTACCATCGTACAGGCGATAGGCATAGCGTACAAGGAACGGATAGATAAACTTTCCTTTGTTTGTGGATCTATCGGCTATGAATTTGTTTACTTTTGCCAGCACCTGTGAGGTTATTTTCTTCTTGTTTTCATCTGTAAACTCATTGTAACTTTGATAACTTACCCCACTATTTTTAGTCTTTGTCTCCCAGCTAAGGTTATCAAATTCAAGGGTAAACTCATCGGTACGCTGCATTTCTCCCTGCAATCCGAACGAGATAGACAACTCCGGTATGTCGTTGCCGAGAAACAGATACCCAGCCGTATCACCTTTCCAAAGGAAATAGAACATACCTGTATCAGTAAGGGCAATAAGAGTATTGCCAATTCCTACGACCTGATACAATACATTACTATTCAGGCTATACAAATCTGTAAGGCTTTTACCGTCATTAGTCCACAGTAGTTTCTTGTTTTCTGTGTCCTGTATGATATAGTGTGTATAGGTGGTTGCCTTGTGCACATATATCACCTTATGGCTCTCCCCAAGATTGAAAACGACCTTGGGGGCAAGCAGAGATTTGTATGCACCATCCTCATTGATGAGGTTGTATGCCTGCGTGAGTTCTCCGTCTGAACATTCGTAATCAGACGGGACAGCAGTATAACCGGTGAAGCGTATATCCTTTTCCATGTCGTGGCATTTTATGTTGCTGCAAAGATAGGAAGTGTATAGGGCTGATTGATTTTATCTTTTGGTGTCTGTTACCAATCAAATCTATTCCACGCAAACCGTTTACGATGCTGCAGGTAGTTAAACTCATCCTGATGCTCGTAAGCCTCAACTTCAAACGAGATATTGCGGTAAGCCGTGTGCCAGTTGCGAAAATACAATAAGGCAAACAGGAATTCAAAAACATACATCAGATAGAAACCGATGTACAACAGTTCCTTTTCCTGTGCGTAATGTATGCACTCGTGGTTGTTATCAACCGCTGTGAAGCGTTCTTTTGCTTCCTCCCTTACGATTATCCACTTTAGTAGCATTATCGCCTTGTAGGGACGTGGAGGAAAGTGTTTGCTGTATATTATTTTCATTCTGTACCTCCATTTTCCTTTAATTCAACTTCTGCACTAATCCCTTTACCGTCTTCGTCAAATATGCCCATTAAGCCAATCTTGATGCCGTCAAAGACAAATTCAGTCATACCCAAAGGATTATTTGCCGTGATGCTTATTACATCAGCCCCTATGAGTTTCAAAGCCTTTGCCACAATGTCGAGAAAATACCAGCGAAAAATAGCATTTCCAATCTTTACGATGGCTTTTTCATCGTGGACTTTCTTACCAGTATGTATTTCTTTCTCACGCCTTATTACGCCATCTCCGCCACACTTCGGACAATCGAAATCATGATAATGCGTATGTAGGTCATCATCGGTGTATTCCCATTCCACATCGCCCGTTCCACCACACTCTTTGCATTGTTCTTCGTACTCTTCCGTTATCACTTCATCTACCAACGGGCACGCATCTAATGCCTGCTTAATAGCATCTAATGTACACGATAGCTGACATGGAATTTGCGTTTGGGGCAGTTTTAGTTTTTCGCATTCTACGACTGGTTCGTTGTGTCCGTTAAGCCTTTCAGGGCTAATTCTTATAATCACGTGTCCTTCCGTTGCCCAAACCTCATTGTAAGATGGGATGGAAGAACGGTGCGTACATATATGGGCGAATAGCATCGTAGCCTGTAAACAAGCCTAATAATTTGGTCTCGTTCTTGATTTTATTGTTTGATGTTTCCATTGTGTTGAAATTTTGATTATTTGCCTATTTATTTCATAATTTATTTTTTGATTTTATTAAGTTTACAAGCAAGTGAATTATATACTTTTGCGAACTTTTTATACTGCTCTTTATCTTGTAAAGACGACGTGAATTTATGAGCTACCTGTTTCTTTTTCAAATCCCAAATAATTCTGGCTTTATCTACTCCGTTCACGAAAAAAATATGAGGATATTTGCGCCACTGAATTAACGTTCCATCTTCTATCAATGATACTATTTCAACAGGCAATAAGGAGGTTATATGTTCTACACTTTTATCTTACTTTTATCTTACTTTCCTCTCTATTAATCGCATTTTCGGTTTTCTTAATCTCCTTTTGCAGGTTGTTTAAGGCATAGTTTTGCTTATTCCACCTGCTTATAGTAGCCCGACCATATCGCTTATCATTCAATGGCTGTCCGTTCGCACTTCCCACGGTAGTGTGGAATGTGCCAGAGATTGCGTGCAGCGTCTTTATGTCTTCTTTGCTTAGCTCTGCCTTTACTTGACAATAGGCAGTAGCGGGTATATTCTGTCTGAATGCGTTCATTTTGGCTGGTTGTTTAATCTCATTTTTCGTTTTCTGCGATATACTCTATCTCAAACTCGGACTTCGGTATGCGGCAGGATATGTCTCTTGTTGTGTAGTTTTCAAACTCGTGAAAATATGGAGCATATTCCTTGTAGATCCTTGAATATTTGTTGATGTCAATCCAAATATAATCCATGCCACGATTTTGAATCAAAGGGTTTTGCTTTGTTAGATATACTTTGCCATGCTTGGAGAGGTTGCTCCCTCCACTACTGGGCTGGTAATATAGCCCAGTAGGTATATGCTTAATTCGGTATGCTTTCATATGTTGTAATTTAGCTAAACGTTAAATGCCAACGCTTTCCTTTGAGGTTCGGAAAATGTTTTAAGATTTCATCTTGCAATTCTTCTTCTGAGAAATATGGTATTCTGTCACTATACATAATATTCCCGATGTATTTATTTTCGCGGTATACATGTATTGTTTTCTTTATCATTGTCATAATCTTATCCTTTCATTAGTTCGGGATTATCGTGGATGTTACCAATTATCTCCCCATTTAAGATGCTGTCATCTATCGCGCAAATATAGCCATCAGCACGTCTGAAACACCAGCCGTAAGTTGTATAGACATCGGTAATCATTCTACCATATTCTCGATGCTTACACTTTTCTTCCGCTCTGCCAAACACAACTTGACCTATATTTCCATGAGGGGTTTTGAGAATATCCCCCTCGTAAACCTCTTTACCGTTCTTATCTTTTAGCCCAGTATACTGCCCGATAGTGGAGTGGGCTACAAGGAAGTCATCTGGTGTTACAAATGGATTTTGAATTTCATCTTTAACGATAAACGATTTGCCACGATTTACGAAGTAATATCCGTGTAACCATCTTTGATTTTTGGCGTTCCAGCCTCTGAATTTAATTTCTCTGTTCATAATCCTAATACTTTTTTAATTTTGTTTTTATACATTTCATTTGCATATTCCTTTGCTTCCTCAACACTCTTAAATCCCCATTTTGAATCTTCATCGAGAAAATACAATTCAATATCTTTAGGCTGATACCGTTGGCGAATGAGGAAATCCCCTAATGGTTTATGTGCCAGACACACATCCAAGTATGTTCCATATCGTCCATATATGCCCAATTCTTCCCAATTCAATTTAGAAGCACTTTCTATCACGCTCTTCCGTCCAGCCTCAAATGCACGATTTTCGATTTTATCACACATCAGCAATATCTGGTGGTTAGCCATTTCGCTCGTACCGTATTGTGCGTGGATTTCCTCGCACCTTTTCTGCACATTAAAAGTTTCTGTTGGTTTTGTTTTCATTTTTCTTTATTTCTCGTTATATGTTCATTTATGTACAAATACATAATTTTTTGTTCATTTTGCGTCAAATACAATGTACATTTATGTACAATTTATGCATTGGTGACATCATCGGTATTACCATACCACTGCAATAACTCATATCTGAATTGCTTCAAATCGTTCAACTGCTTGTATAGGTCTTTGAGGCGGTTCACCTTGATAACCTTAAATCTTATGTATTTGAAATCTTCTGCCATATTGTTTTACTTTTTAAGATGATCGGGTAAAAACGAAAGTATATGTTTTATAATCTCAACCGTCCAACCATTGCCCAACATACGGTATTGTTGTGTTTCTGATACTTCCCATTTATACCACTCTGGTATAGTTTGCAGTCGGGCGCACTCTGTCGGCGTTAATCGCCTGACTTGCGGCCCCTCCACTAAGGCGTTAATCGTCTGCCCTTCGTGTCCGTTCATCAAAGCCGGGCTTTTGCCATCAGCTGCATAAACTCGGTTTTGTTGGTATGGCTGTTTGCCTCCACTTTCACGGCTTGGGTTTATCTGCTTGATTCCGTCTTTTGGTTTGCGCACTAATAAATTATTTTGTTGCCACGAATTAGCCGATAACGTAGGCGATTTGTCGGCAAAACAACCGCCCTTGTTAAAGCCACGTGGTCTCTGCATTATCAAGTTATCTTTGCTGACAGTAGTAAGACAATTCGTTTTGCCATCGTTTGGGCTTGCCTCAAAGTGCTGTGGCTCGCCTCGGTACGCTCTACCTCTTTGGGCTACACAAATTAAGTCTTTCACACTACGTCCCCCCACTGTTAATGTACACATTTTGTCTGTTTCCTTGTGGAAAATAGCCTTAAAGCCGTTGCCGTTTTCCCTCTGTCGTTTGTTGTAGACGAACAACTTCTGCACATATTCATCAGACAAATAGTATTTATCATCTACGTTTTCGTCTATGATGTCTTTAATAAATATCTTTCTGTCTTTGGGCGGTGGTATTGCGCTATGTGGTGGACCGAATAAATCATACTGCGCTGTTTTAATGTTTGTCCAATAGATACGCTTACGTACTTGTGCCGATACCAAAGCACTATTTATATGAACACCTACGATACCCAAAGCCCCATTAATAACCGCCTCCCATCGCTTGCCCATTTCAACATTTTCAAGCATAAATAAGATGTTTGTGTTTGTCTCTCGTAGCTCGTTAAGTATTCTGACGTACTCCCAAAATAAGTAACTTTGCCCTTCAAACTCAAAGCCCTGTTGTTTTAATTCCAGATACCTTGTTAAGGTCTCGATTTGTTCTTTGCTTTTGGTACTCATTCCTGCACGTTTTCCAGCAAAACTAAAACACTGGCATGGGCTTCCACCTATTAGCAAATCAATTTTACCCAAACTTTTAGCGTCCACATTTCGTACATCACCCAACTGCACCGTATCGGGAAAATTCGCCATCGTGTTTTGGATTGCAAACTTATCTATTTCGCTTGCATAGTATTTGTCAATTGTTACGCCCAATTCCCTTAATGCAATTTGTCCGCAACTCATACCATCGAAT
>JALFSW010000038.1 GCA_022779305.1 Prevotella sp.
GTTTTCGTGAAAGCGAGTGCAAAGATACAACAAAAATAGCATTACCTCCAAATTTTTTCAAAAGAAAATAAATAGAAAAATAAAAATAATAGAAAAACATTGATATATATCAAGTAAGAAAAGGACAGATACCTTAATATAATATATTAGCAATTATATCCCACATCAACGCTGAAGACTTGATACATCTAACCTTTATACGTTATCTCTTTTATTTAAAACGCCTCTCCCAAAAATGCCCAAGCGACGAAGTTGAACATTTTTATTTAGCCAAATGAGCAGTAGAAAACAGAGGAACAAAGTTTTTACATTGCCCAAACAAGCAACCATTCTCTGAACGCTTGTTCAAGCAAGAAAACGAACGGAGTTGCAAAATAAAGTAAAAATTTCTTCAAGAAGAGCTGTAATAATATGGAGCATTTTTCGTCTTAATAGTATGTAAAGAAAAAACAATGGACGACAAGGAACTAATCGCTTCAATATTGACTGATGGAAAAACAGCGCATTATACCGAACTGATGCGTCGGTATTCAGGGGTTGTTTATTCTAAAGTCCTAAGAATATTGAAAAATGAGGATGATGCAAAAGAAATCACACAAAGAGCTTTTGTGAAAGGTTTTAGCCATTTGTACGATTGGCGCGGCGGAAAGCTTGGTGCATGGTTTAGTTCCATTGCTGTACACCTTGCACTGGATGAAGTTCAAGCAAGACGCAAGCATCGTTCCTACTCCATTGAAGAAGTAAAGGTGCAAGCGCAAGAAAACAAATATAACGAGGAACATGAAGCGCAGCTTTGTAGTTTGGAACAAGCAATCGAAAAGTTATCCACAGAAGATCGTAGCATCATAAAGATGTACTACGCCCAAGGACTGAAAACAGAAAAGATTGCCCAAAAACTTGGTATGACACAAAACAATATCCTTGTTCGGATGCATAGAATACGTGAACGACTTAAAAAACAGATAAATGATGACAGAAAAGATGAATGATAACAATTTTGATACTTTAATGCGTCAAGCAATAAGGCGACAAGATATACTTTGCGAAATTGAACGCAATGTTTTAAAAGAAATAAAAATCAAGAAACGCAAGGCTTTGTGTAGGCAATGGTTACGCATCGCTGCATTCTGCATTGGATTCCCCGTGGTTTTAGTTCTTGGCGTAGGAGGCACAGTTATGTTAGTCGGTCGTTTAGAGCCGCTGTCAGAAAGTTTACCTCTTATTGGTACAATATTCGTTTTTGGCACCATTATGATTTGGTTGGCAAACCGATTTCTTGCAAATTTTTCTTTTAATGAAGTGTAATAAATGGATAGTAAAGCTGTCTATTAAGTAAATAAAAACATTCGTCAAACTTAAAAAAAATAATTATTATGTTAGCTTCACAAATCGGTTACATCTCATCTGTATTAGGAATTTGTTGCGGTATTATTGCCATTATTTCTTCGTCAATAGTGGCGTACAAACGTGATAATAATCAACACAACATACGTAAGAAAATTATTGATAATCAAATAGATGCAGAAACTGCAAAACTATTAATCGATCAAAAACCAGAGAATGCTGGTAAAAAAAATGAATATGGTCTGCTTCATTGGGGTACTGCGCTGATGGGACTTGGATTGGGCTATTTGGCATACGCTCTTTTAGATATAAACGATCTAAAAGCGCTTTTCTTTCTCGCAGCAACAGGACTTGGATTGGGTTTTTTCTTGGCATTCTTTATCCGCCTAAAATTAGAGCGAAAGAAAAAAGAGACATCTCAAATGGATGATTAAAACTCTATTTTCTCTTAAAGTAGCCTACCGAATTAGGTTTATCTTTCCATCCAGCGGCATAACAAGAAAAATCAAAAAAATCTGCCACAAAAAAAAGACTGCCCTTAGAAGCCTATACACTTCTAAAGGCAGTTTTTTCTTTTAATCGCGTTTAATATTTTAAATTGCAGTTTCAATTCGATGTGTTTACTAGAATGCATAACATCGTCTACTCCTTTAGTTTGCAGACCAACACACAAGTTAGTCCCTACACCAATAAGGGAATATTACTCCACTTAAAAAAACTATTTTACGCTAACAAGCGAATAATTCTTCTTTCCTTTTTGGATCAGCAAATACTTGTTTGCGATGAGATCTTCGGCTGTAATGATGCGATCGAAAGTGTTGAGCTTTTCCTTATTGAGCGACACACCTCCACCTTTTACTAGTTTACGCATCTCACTCTTGCTGGGGAATATCTGCATACCTTCCTGATTGAAGATTTCCACCGCTGGCAAACCAAGGCATTCACGCCCCACTTCATAACGAGGAACATCTTGGAAAACATCATTAAAAGTTTGTTCATCAAGCTCTAAAAGGTTTTGTTTCGTGGCTTTTCCAAACAAGATGTTTGATGCAGCAATCGCCATATCAAGGTCGGCTTGCGAATGCACCATACGTGTTACCTCTTCTGCCAAACGACGTTGCAAAGTGCGGCGTGCTGGGTCTTCACGCTGTTCTTCAATCAATGCATCGATAGTAGGGCGATCGAGCGATGTGAAAATCTTAATGTATTTTTCAGCATCCTCATCACTAACATTGAGCCAAAATTGATAGAACACATAAGGTGTTGTTCGATTGCGGTCGAGCCAAATATTTCCACTTTCCGTTTTGCCAAATTTATTGCCATCAGCTTTCGTTATCAACGGACAAGTTAGCGCATAGGCTTCGGCTTCCTGACCCAATTTGCGACGTATGAGCTCTGTACCTGTAGTCATGTTTCCCCACTGATCATTGCCACCGAGCTGCAGCTGCACACGATTGTGCTCATAAAGGTAAAGAAAATCATAACCTTGCAACAATTGGTAAGTAAATTCGGTAAACGAAAGACCGTCTCTAGCCTCTCCATTGAGCCGTTTTTTCACACTTTCTTTTGCCATCATATAATTAACGGTGATGTGCTTACCCACGATGCGTGCAAAATCGAGGAAAGAAAAATCTTTCATCCAATCATAATTGTTCACCATTTCTGCCTTATTAGGAGCATCTCCATCAAAATCTAAGAACTTGCTCACCTGCTGTTTGATAGCTTCCTGATTGTGATATAACGTTTCGCTATCAAGCAAGTTTCGTTCTTGGCTTTTTCCAGAGGGATCACCAATCATTCCCGTTGCTCCTCCAACAAGCAAATAGGGTTTATGTCCGCAGTGCTGGAGATGGCGCAACATCATAATGCCACAAAGATGACCAATGTGCAGAGAATCGGCAGTTGGATCGGTACCAAGATATGCCGACACCATACCTTTTTGTAAAAACTCTTCTGTTCCTGGCATAATTTGCGCCAGCATTCCACGCCAACGCAATTCTTCAACAAAGTTTTTCATCATCGAATTGTTTTTAACCCAAATCGATCATTAGACCGTTAGGGTTTTCTTTTTATCGTATTTAACAACTTTCCTTTGATCTCTAATGATCGAATGGAATTCAAGTCACAAAGACTTATATATTATCTTTTCTTAATTCGTTTATTTTTACGGCTCACGGCACTGGATCGTAACCACTTCCACCCCATGGATTGCACCGCAATATTCGCCAAATTGCCAACCAAAGTCCTTTTATCGGACCATGTTTGAGGATAGCCTGACGTGCATATTCCGAACATGAAGGTGTAAAACGACATGAAGGTGGCGTAAGTGGAGAAATCAATCTTTGATAGAACAATATCGGGAGGATGAGCAACATACTAAAGACTTTTGAAAGTATACTTATCACTAATGTGAAAATATGCTTCTTCTGACTATTATCCATATTTACGTAATCCTTTCATTACATTTGCTTGCTCGTCCATTTGGTCTACTCTAACCGCTCAGACATGCGTTGCAAAAGATTGATCAGTTGGCGTTCTACTTGCTCAGTTGGATTAATTTTATTCGTAATCCAAATGAAAGCAATGAGCAATTGTTTCTCATTCACTTCAGAAAGACGCTCATAAAGAAGGTGTTTATTCTTCCTATACGCCTCTCTTATTTGTCGTTTCACTCGATTGCGCTCTACAGCTCTACGCAGATGTTTCTTAGGCACACTGATAAGGATTTTCACTTGTCCATCCTCTGTCCTACCCTCGCCTTGCAATGGCATTTCTAAATAGACTGCACGCAGCGGAAAAGCTGCCAACGATTTACTTCCTTTTCCGCTAAAGAGTAGATCGATGAGCTTACGACTGCACAATCGTTCTTCTTTTTTGAAACTATATTGATGGCAAGCAGACATTGCGCTTCTCTCCCATTCTCTCTTTTCTTTACTCTTGGTTGTGCTCTTCCAAGAAAGCACGTAAAGCTCCAGTCATTGACGGATATTTCTTAGAAGGCGCTTCAAGATCAAGCCGATAGCCTTGTGCCACAACTTCTTTCGCTGTCGCAGGACCAAAAGCAGCAATCTTCACATCACCCTGCACGAAGTCAGGGAGATTTTCTTTCAACGCACGCACACCCGTTGGACTGAAGAAAACGAGCATATCATACTCAAAATTTTTCTTTTCTTCCTCGTTCAAATCATTGCTTACAGTTCTATACATCACACATTCCTTATAATTCAGCTTCTGATTAGCAAGCAAGTTCTTCAAAGAATCGTTGTGAACAGAACTCTGCGGAATGAGGTATTTCTCTTCTTTATGCTTCACCATAGTAGGAATGAGAGTGTCGATTTTCCCAGAGTTGCCAAAAAAAACTTTTCGTTTTCTGTACTGAACATACTTTTGAATGTAGAGCGCAATAGTTTCAATGACACAAAAATACTTCATCGTCTCGGGAATGGTAACACGCATTTCCTGAGCCAACTTGAAGTAATTATCAATCGCATGCCGCGAAGTGAATACCACAGCAGTATAGTCTAACAAATTAATTTTTTGTTGTCTAAACTCCTTTGCTGTTAATCCTTCCACTTTAAAGAACGGACGAAACACCAAATCCACCCCAAGTTCTTTCGCCATATCATAGTAAGGCGACTTGTCGCTACTGGGTTTTGGCTGTGATATCAGTATTCTTTTTATCATTGTTGTTTTAAATATTTAACGTCAAATAATTACCTATAAATGTCAGAACACCTATTAATGCCATCATCGGCAGTAATTCCAAGGTGCAAAAGTACAAAATTATTTGCAGACTGACATTTATTCTTCTAAAAAAGATAACAAAAGTCTGGTAGAATGAGAGTAATTTTATTAATCCTACTATGATTACGACATAGATTAGAGCATATTGTATGGCAAGATTAAAATAGATAATCAGCAATACACTTGGCAAAAGAAGTCCACCCTCCACAGATGTAAGAAAAAGGTGAGTGTTGCGCCATTGAAGGGCATTTCGTTTCTCGAAGTAGACCCAATTCACTACAGAATAGAGCAAATGCTTCACAACGAAATAGCTTAAGAAAACCGCAAAGAAAACGCCCATAGTCAACAGTGGCGTAGCCATAGTATAGACATTCCCTAATACTTCTTTGTCGTAGATATAATAAGACACGCTAAAAATCAAAGCCGTTTGAACAACAAGGAAGATTTGATACTTCAACTCATCAGCTGTTTCACCAACATTGCTCCGCCGATAAGGAAGCCGAAAAAGTCCTTTTAGTTGTTGCAAGATGAAATTCCGCGACATGGAGGCTGCCGTTATTCCCAAAACGAAACAAAGCAAGAGCACCCCTGTAACAAGGTCGTCATTGGCAAGATTTCTCGGGGCTGGTTCGCCCATCACGCCATGCCTATTCTGCAACTTGTCGAAGCGTAAATAAGGACTACCTTTAAAGAATCCTTCCTCTTGAAAACGAATATTTTGCAAGTTCAATGGTTGCACCTTAGGCTTCCATTTGAAGAAAGGCAAATGAGGATGCGTTGCCGAATCAACCACCATTTCAGCACGCATAAAGCTATCGACTTCTGCGTTCTGTGCAGAAGTCGTAGTATCTTGCTGTGCAGTGAAACCAGATTGCAGGTTCGCTGTGAGCTGAGGAGCATGGCTTTTGTTGTTCGGCATACCTCCTTTTATAATCCGAATGCTTGTTGAATTTCAACTACTTTGTCAAGTTTTTCCCACGTGAAAAGCTCAACCTCTATTTCTTTTGCTTCATGATAGTGGCTCGTGAAGCGTTTCGTTACCTTTTCATTCTTGCGTCCCATATGTCCGTAGGCAGCCGTTTCAAGATAGATTGGTTGCCGGAGCTTCAATTGTCGTTCGATGGCTTTAGGTCGCAAGTCGAACAGCGATTTAATTTTCTCTGCAATTTCTCCATCAGAGAGTTGAATTTTTGAACGTCCGTAGGTGTTCACATAAACACTCACAGGTTCTGCTACACCAATAGCATAAGCCAACTGCACCAAGATTTCATCGCTAACGCCTGCTGCAACCATGTTCTTTGCAATATAGCGTGCTGCATAAGCTGCCGAGCGATCTACCTTTGAGGAGTCTTTTCCAGAGAAAGCACCACCTCCGTGCGCACCTTTTCCACCATAGGTATCCACGATGATTTTTCGTCCTGTCAACCCTGTATCGCCATGTGGACCACCGACAACAAATTTCCCCGTAGGATTTACAAATAGTTTAATGTCGTTATCAAAGAGTGCGAGCACTTTTTCCGACTTGATTTGTGCCTTGACACGAGGCAGAAGAATATTTTCAACATCTTCTCTTATCTTGTCGAGCATCGCTTTATCGGCTGCCAATTGGGCTTCTTCGGTGGCTGATGTGGGTTGGATGAAATCATCGTGTTGTGTAGAAACCACTATCGTGTCAATGCGTTGCGGAATGTTGTTGTCGTCATATTCCACTGTTACCTGACTTTTCGCATCTGGACGCAGATAGGTCATTTGGCGTCCTTCTTTCCGAATATCGGCAAGTGTGCGCATCAACAGATGTGCCAAATCGAGCGTTACAGGCATATAATTTTCTGTTTCGTTACAAGCATAACCAAACATCATACCTTGATCGCCTGCACCTTGATTGTCTTCATCGCCGTTATCAACACCTCTATTGATATCGGCACTTTGCTCATGAATGGCAGAGAGAATTCCACAACTGTTGCCATCAAACTGATAGGCAGCTTTCGTGTAGCCTATTTGATTGATAGTACGACGCGTAATCGCAGGAAGATCAATGTATTCCGACGAACGAACTTCACCCATAATAACCACCTGTCCAGTGGTGTTAAACGTTTCTATCGCACAACGTGCCTGTTCGTCATAAGCCAAAAATTGGTCAAGCAACGCATCACTAATTTGGTCTGCTACTTTATCTGGATGCCCTTCAGAAACCGATTCTGATGAGAATAAATATGCCATATTTTTAATTACTTTATTAATCTATAGTAAAATGAAATGCAAAGTTACAGCAACTTCATAGCAAAACAAAATAATTTACAAACATTTATATTTATTTACCAATAAGACGACAGAATATCCATCATCTAATCACACCCACATATACGAATACTGCCCATCATGCGTCTGAAAGACGATTACTCGCCATGCGATCGTCCAGAAACGGCTACTTACCATGACAATGAAAAAAATTATGCATCGTGTTTTCCGTTGCTCATTTGGCTTGAAAAAAACATTGTTTTCATTGTGTTGATTCTATGCCATTTCCTCCGTCCCACTTTTCTTCAAATGTCATGCGTTTTCCTGTTAGGGGATGCGTAAATGCTAAATATTCGGCATGTAAATAAAGCCTTTTGGCAGTACTTCCATAAAGCGTGTCGCCAATGATGGGGGCATTCAGTCCTTCTTTATGGGCACAGTGGATGCGCAGTTGGTGTGTGCGTCCCGTCTTAGGGAAAAGTGCTATTTTCATTGCATGGGCGGATGAAACATCATTTGAGGGAATTGGCTCCAACAAACGATATTCAGTGATTGCAGGTTTGCCATTCTCGTGGTCTACGATTTGGCGTGGGCGATCGTCTGTATCGGCACGCAAGGGCAAGTTTATACTCCCTTCTCTTGACAGATTGGAGTGTATGTTTTGTGTATCTATGATAGCGATGTATCGTTTTTCAATCGTGTGATTTTCAAACTGTTGTTGCAATGCTTGATGGCTGTATTTCGTGCGTGCCACCACCATTAATCCACTGGTATCCATATCTAAACGATGTACCATCAAGGGAAGTGCTGTCATAGTCCAACGCTTTTCAAGTAAGGAATAAACAGAAGGTTTATCGCCTTTCCCAGGTACACTCAATAGCCCCGATGGTTTTACAACCACAGCTAGTTCATCGTCTTCATAGATAATTTTCAGAGGATCGCTAGGTGAGGTTGAAGGATGGTCGTCCTCCACTTCCAAACCTTTTAGCATCCATGCAAGCACTGGGCGACATTTGCCACTGCAAGCAGGATAGAATTGTCCTTCCTTTCTCACCTCTCCCTTGGGCGATGTGCCCCACCAAAACATTGCCATCGACAAAGGTTTCATGCCATGAAGAAAAGCATATTGCAGCAATTTAGGTTCACAACATTCGCCTGCACCCGATGGAGGAAGCAATGCTTCGCTGGTGCTTGTGTTTGAATGGGTTGCTTGCATAGTTGCCATGCGACTGCGTGCAGGACTGTTTTCGAGGTAAAAATCACGAAAAAGGTCAATCAAGTTGCGTGTTTCTCCTCTTGCGTTTTTCAACCGAAATTGGGCGAAAAGCCATCTTTGAAGACGGTCAGATAGTTTTTTCCTTTGCTTCTTAAGGCGATTGATTTCCACTTCAAAACCATTGATGTGTGCTTCCGATGTGGCAATGAGTGCGGCATAATGCTTCTTTGTGCGTGTCAATTCGGCTTTCAGAAACTGACTTTCTTTTATCATTTCAGACTTTTCAGATGCAGTCTGATTAGCTTCTTGGCGTTGTTTTTCTCTCAAACGTTTAGCCACGAGCATCGTATTTTTCTTTTTTTGTATTGCTGTGGCAGCTTCCCTACAAAGCATTTGATACCGACGCATCGCATCATTATAGCTTTCTGATGATTGGATGTGATTAATTTGCTGATTGATAGACGATATTTCGGCTTCCTTTTTCTTGAAATAGCCTTCTGGTTGAAGATAATCGAAGATGGCTGGGACAAATGTATCTATATCGGTATGGTTCATTTGTCCTGAAAATGCTTGCAAATAGCCCACTTGATTGTCTTTTTCAACAATCAAAACACCAAACATCTTGCCCTCCTCTAAACCTCTGAGTGAGGTTTGTAGATTCTTTGCAGCTTGCAAACAAAACACATCGGGTTGGTAATGAAAAGGATTGTTGAATTTCTTTTCAGCCATTTGGTCTTTCCACTGTGCATAAGTGATGCCGATCGGATGAAACTTTTTGTCATTCATTGAGATGGATTGCCTATCAAGTTAGGGAAAAGCAATGCAAAGGTAAGTATATTCTTAGAAAATCTTTGCATCTCGCATAAAAAACACCTACCGAGAAACAGCAAAGCTATTTCGCAGTAGGTGCTTAATAAGAAATACATCAAAGGTCATTTAGAAAACCTATCCTAATCCTCCCAATGCGAATGATAATGAGAAGGAAGTAGACCAAAAACCTCTTCCGTCATTTCTTTACCACCAGCTTCTATGGGTTTTTCTTCCTCACTGGCATTATTGGTATTTTCTATGATGGTAGTCCCCAACAATGGCGCTTCGTTTACCAATACATGACACACTATAGTGGGTCGGAAGTATTTTTTCTTTGAATTTATAGTCATCTAAAGTTAATTTATTTTGTGTAAAAGAATGTTCTATTTAATTTCCCCATCGACCATTTTAACCCAAATCGACCATTAGACCGCTAGGGTATTCTTTTTATCTCATTTATTCACTTCCCAACCGCTTGCATCTGCTTGATCTCTAATGACCGAATTGGGTTTATCACAAACAGTCGAAGGGGACAAATAGTGATATTTAGTTGTTGATGCGTTTGCGTCCGTTCTGAATAACGATACCTTTGTAGTGCTTCGTTACTTGTTGCCCTGAAAGATTATAGAGAGGAGCATTGTCATCATTTTCATTCACCATCTTTTCTATGGCGATTTGGTTGGTGATACCGTTCTCCAGTTCCATTATTTTCGCTTCAGAGCCATCTTTGCTATAGAAGTAGCACACCGAAGGTTTTACCGTGATACCATACTTGCTTCCTGCTTTTGAAAATTGACCATCGGCAGCATTATAGGCGTAATACTTGGTATTCGCCAATGGGCGCAAAGCAAGGCGAGTCATTGTTCCTTTGAACGAAAAACTACCCTTTGTTACGGTGATCGGATTACCTTTCATCCACGTCTTATCCTTGAAAATTTCAAAACTTTTACCCGTTTGGTTTGCTACAAAGACGTAGGGTTCATAGGCTTTTAGTTCGTTCACAACATCGAATACCAAAACACCATTCGCTTCTTCTTTAAATTCATAGAGCGTTCCGTCTATGCGACTGACTTCATCCGACGTTAGATTGAATGGAAGACAAATCGTGCTGCGTTGCCCAGCAGTGAAGTTGCGCTCCAAAACAGCATTCACTGCAATGGGTTCTTCATCTCGCAAGCCTTGATGATCATAATATCCGCCATTTTTGAAAGATAAATCTGCAGTTTTGTTACCCTTATCGTTGTTGTTAAAGATAATCATTGAAGGGTTAGTTGTTTTGCTACCAGCATACGTCCATTTATAAACATCGTAACCTCTGGGCGATTTTCCCACCTTTTCTGTGAGCAATTTACCTGGCCACAGTTCATCATATTTGTTGTCCTGTGCATCCCACGCATACACGTAAACCTCATCCCATCGTCCTACGTTTTCAAAATAAACCGTCGATGCTTTGGCATCATAAGTCAATAAAGGATCTTCTGTGCTGCCTTCATTGCCATTTTTCTCTATGCTCATGGCATAGTTGTAAGCGTCTACGCAATCATTGCTAAGATAGAAAGCATAATTGGGATTCTGTGGCGTACCTGTTGATATAGCAGTGAAGCCCTCTAAATCTACTCCCTCTGCATAACCAATAATGGCTCTTATTTGTCCGCTCTTTCCGCTGACTGTAATGATAGTAGCATTACCTTTTGTTTCTTCCTTACTGATAACACTTTGGTTCGTGATACCTGCTACTTTGCGTGCCATAATCATTTTCTTCAGTTCTTCTTTGTACCATAGCCAGTGCTGAAGGAAGACACAAGGTGTTCCTGGGAGTGCCAAGATGTAGGCATTGGCAGCCAATATATTGTTGTAAATTTTATGCGCATGCTCTCTAAAGGTGTCGTGATTATCCACGAAAGTAACGCTGTAACGATTCATACCTTGATCTTTATCGCCTGCTAATCCTTTGTTACTAAGAGTTGTGAAAGCACTTTCATTAAAGGCATGTTTCATACCAATTTGTAATGGGAAATCGAAAGCAGCAGATTGAATCTTTCCATCTGCCCCTGGTGCTATGCTTGTGGAATCTATCCAGCCTTTTACGCGGTTATAGTCTCCGTCCCAGTATTCACCAACAGAGAACTTCGCTTGTGATTCAGCGTTGTATTTTCCAACATAGCGTCCAGCAAAACCTTTCACCATATCGTAGCGAAATCCACCATAACCAAGGTCGTTCAAGAGATAATCTAAAAAGAGTTTGATGTTATGCTGTACATTAGCACTTGTGTGATCAAGGTCTCTCAACCCCGAAAAGTCGTCTCCTTCATCGTCTTTACCACTCACCAAGAAGCCATTTGCACGTGTATTGCCTCCATCATCATTTTGACAAATGTCTGCAAGTGTCCATTTTATATCGTTTCCGTTCCACGATTCTTCTGCAAAGTCACACCAACTATTAATGCCCTCTTTATGATTGAGCACCACATCTTCCATAATGATTGTTCCTCTGCGCTTATAGGCCTGAATCATTGAGCGGAGTTCTGCCTCTGTGCCAAACGAACTGTTATGATTAAACCAATATTTTGGATTATAACCCATGCTTATTTTGCCAGGGTCAGTATTATCAAGGTTGACACATCTACCTGAAAAAGGCACCCAAATAATGTCAAAATACTTTGAAAGTTCATCTGCCTGACTTTCTAAGTTTGTCCATTTAGAATCATTATAAGAATCCCAATAAAATCCTTGTAGCATCACGCCACCATAATTGCTTGACCAACCTTGCGACCATAAAAGTAGGGGCAGCAATAGCCCTACGATAAAAATAGATAATCGTTTCATAAAGTTAATTATAGATTTATTTTTAGTTCTTTATTGTAGCGACAAAGATACGAAAAACTTTTATACAACAAAGAATTTTTCAAGAAATATCTTTTCTTTTTCAAAAGAATGTTTATCTTTGTGCATATATTATCCCAATTCGGTCATTAGAGACCAAAGGATTTGTATCTGACTGTCAGTACAGATTGTTGAGTGTTTTTTCGCAGATGTAGCGAGCTACTTCAAGAGAAAACGCTGAAGAAGATGCTGACAAGTGGATACCACCTGTTGGGAAGTCAATAAATAAGATAAAAAGAAAGCCTTAACGGTCTAATGACTGATTTGGGATTATGAAAAAGAAAACAAGAATACTCACCATTACGGGTTCCGATAGCACGGGCGGATCGGGGATGCAAGCCGACATAAAGACAATCACAACCCTTGGGGCTTATGCCACGACAGCACTCACAGCCGTAACTGCCCAAGACACTGTGGGCATTCAGCATTTCTACGATCTGCCTGCCGAAGTTTTGGAGATGCAAATACGGTCGGTGATGAACGATTTGCGTCCAGATGCTGTGAAAGTGGGTATGTTGCGGAGTGTGGAACAGGTCGAGGTAGTTGCCAAACTTTTGTGCGAATATGCTCCCCGTTTTGTGGTGGTCGATGCGGTGGTGATGAGTAGCAAAGGCGATGTGATCGTTTCTGACGCAGTGATGGAGGCAATGGTTCGCAAGATTTTTCCATTGGCTTCGTTGGTGATGATCAAACAGAATTGTGCCGTCCACATGTTGCATCAAGCGGTGGTGAAAAACAATGACGATTTAGAAGCCGTGGCGCAGGCGCTGTTGACTTATGGCAGTGCAGCCGTAGTGGTGCAAGGCAACGGCACAACAACAGAAGTATTGACAGATGTCTTGATGGAGCGCACGTCTACAATGGCAATCTACTATTCACGCCCGAGTTTTGTAGACCGACTGATACATGGTGTGGCTGGTGCTTTTGCTTCGGCAATTGCCGTTTTTCTTTGTTCGGATTGTGGTGTGGGTCATGCGATAGAACAGGCACAAAGCTACATCTCACAACTCATTCTCCATTCTTCGGGTTCAAAGATTGCCGATGACAAACAGTTACTTGACCACAGCCGTGGCATCGCACAACTGCACATTTCCAGTCGTATCTTGGAAATCTATAATAAGTTGATGAACGAGATTGCCGCTTCGCATCGTCGCACAAGCGAAGTGGCATTTTATGCCCAGCGCCTGCACATCACTCCTCGTTATTTAGCATACATCACGCGCCGCATTGCAGGCAGAACACCTAAACAACTCATTGATGATTACATTATAAAAGAGGTGGAAACACAAGTCTTGAGCTCTTCAAAAAGCATCAAAGAAATCGCCTTTGATTTTGGGTTTTCGTCGCCAGCACAGTTCAACAAGTTCTTTAAAAAAATGCGCCATTGTTCGCCTACAACCTATCGAGAAAAGTATGGCTAAACCCAATTCGGTCATTAGCCCGCTAGGGGTTTCTTTTTATCGTATTTCCCAACAACTTGTATCTGCTTATCGGTGCAGTTTGTTTAGCGTATTCTTTTGAAATAGTCCACTACATCTGCAAAAAAAACACTAAACAAACTGCATCGACAATCAGGTACAATCCCTTTGGTCTCTAATGACCGAATGGGGTTGAACTATCTCAACCACTGCATAGGATTGAGTTGTTGGGTCTCTTTACGCAACTGGAATTGCAGAACACCACCACGATCAACCGTTCCGAGGGTTTGACCGATACCCACCGTCTGTCCTTTGCGCACACTCACAGAGCCTAAATTGGCATAAACAGAGATGTAAATACCATGGCGCACCATGACGATCGTAGAGCCGTTTGCCGCCCAAATAGCCGAAACTTCACCTTTGTAGACGCTGCGCACAGGCGCACCCGCACCCGCCTTGATATTGATACCACTGTTGCTCAATTGCACATTTTTCATACCTGCCACATTGTAGGTTCCAAAGCCTCCAATAATCTTGCCAGATGCAGGCATTGGTAAGCGTCCCTTGCTGTTCGCAAAACTACCCGACATAGCTCTATCTGCATTGGTCATCAGTCCGCCTGGTTCCTCTGCACGACGTGCTGCAGCTTGATCGCGTTCTGCACGTTCCTTGTCTACAGCTGCCTTGCGTTCAGCCGCAATACGATTGGATTCCGCTGCCCTTGCTTCTTGGTCTGCACGAGCTTTTTCGGCTTCTGCTTGCGCCCTTGCTTTTTCCTCTTCTTTTCTTGCAGCTTCTTCTCGTTCTTGCGCTTTCTTAAGCTCTCTTTCCCGTGCTGCAGATGCTTTTGCTTCTTTCTCAAGGCGTGCCTTTTCTGTAACTCGCCTTGCAGCTTCCAAACGGTCGGCTGCAGCCTTGCGGGCACGTTCGGCAGCTGCCTTGCGTTCAGCTGCTATCTTGCGAGCTTTTTCCTCACGTTCTTTTGCTTCTGCAATGCGACGTGCGTTCTCTCGTTCAATTCTTTCAGCCTCAGCCTTTTTCCTTGCTTGTTCAGCTGCACGCTTCTTGGCTTCAGCTGCACGGGCTGCTTCACGTGCTTTTTGCTCAGCAATCGCACGTTGGCGGGCTTTTTCCACTTCAATGGCAACCAATCGGTCGATCTGTGCATTGATAGCTTGTTGTTTCTTCTGCCTGTCGGCAATGACACTCTGCAACACCTTTTGATCATTCTGCAACGACGCCACCACGCTTTGTTGTTGTGTCTTCTTTCTTTCCATATCAGCATGGAGGCGTCTGTCTTTTGCCAACAAGTTTCTCTTCTTCACACGCACCTGTGCCAACTGTTTATGCTTGTTGTCTACTTGTCGTTGTTTGGCTTTCAGAAGTTCACCTTGCGCACGTTGATAGCTTGCGTAATTGCGCACAAAACGCAAACGGCGATACATCTGTGTCAGACTTTTTGCAGAGAAAACAAACATTATCTTGTCTTGCACACTGCGGTTGCGTGCCATGTACTGCATAGAGCGGATGAAACGTGCACGCCGTTCCTTGAGCTGTGCTTCTAATGAAACAAGCTGTCCTTTTAACACCACAATATTGTCATCGAGCGTATGAATATCAGACGCTATCGTGTCAATGGTCTTCAGGTGTTGCCCTATTTCACCTTCAAGGGTCAAAATCTGTTGCAGCCGATTGTCCACATCCTTTTGCTTCACCTTAATGGCTTCTGCGTTTTCGTTAATTTCTTGTTGCAAACGCTTATTTTGCTCCCGCAATCCTTTAATTTCTTCGGTCGTTATGACTGCACTTCCTTTTTGCGCTGCCTTGCCTTTTCCATTTCTTTTCTTACTTTGCGGTTTCGTTTGTCCTTTTGCAGAAAGCTTTTCAGTTTTCTGTTGTTGTGCGGCTTCTTTCTTTTGTTTTTTGTGCTGTTCTTTCTTCACCGTCTGTTTTTGCGTAGGTTCTTGTTTGTTTTTTTGTGCAAAAGACGAAAGCGAAAGCGTTGCCAACAAGGTTATGATTAATATACTTCTCATCTTAGAATGTCATTAATTTCTCGAATATGTCTTCCACCTTCACCTGTGTGTATTTACTCGAAGGTGTGGTGTAGCTTTCCCAGTCGTCTTTATCCGACAAACTCCCCAACTCAAAGGTTGCTTTGAGGTTCTTTCTCCCTTTCGTTGCCGTTGTGGAGATGCTCACTTCATGGAGCATAGGGAAACGCTTTGATCCAAAGGGTTTGAAGTTCTGATAGCTCCAAGTCAATGTTGATGTACCATTTTCCGTACTCACATATTTTGCTTCTGTTTGTTTGATTAAACCTTCGTTGCTGTCTGCCAACCATTTGATGTTCAGTTTACCAGCAAGCGTACTGAGCGACACCAAATTCTTTGCTGCGAGCGATGTATTGTTGAGGTCTACATGAAACCGTGTCAGTCCGTTTTCGCTGATTCGTGCTTCATTGGGTAAGAAAAGTTGATTCCAAAACAAGGCTTGCAAAGCATAAAAGTTGATGCTATTGCTCTTGAGAAACGCTACATCATTATAGCTTGTTTTTACATATTCTTTTTGCATGCGATTGATGAAAAGCACATAGTCTTTCGTGAACTCTATTCGTCCCACCTCGCTACGGAGGAGTGGCAAGAGCAATTGCAGGCGCACCACCTCATCTTTTCGCATGTGAAGAATACCCGGAACTGTAATGTTTTTTGTCCCTGTATTGATGGTTACCGTCAAGTCGGCTACAAGGTTGCGTTGGTAGAGCGATTGATCGAACACCTTCTGCACCACTTTGAGCTGTGCCGCCTTGTTTTCTTTCGCATTATCCACGGCTACGCTACGTTCCGACTGCACCACCGAGGCATCAAAGGTGGCTTTTTTCGTTGCACAACCTGCAAAAAGAAAGCCCGTCAAACCAACGATGTATAGTTTTCTGAACACTTGATTTTTCATTCTGCGATGTATTTTTTAAGTTTTATTTTTCGTCTTAATGTAGCACTTTCATTGCCATCTTTGAGCGATTTTTCCCAATATTCGAGTGCCTTTTCGGGTTCACCAGCCTGAAAATAGATGTCGCCTGCATGTTCGCTCACCACATTGCTAAGCGTAGAATCGTTTGCAATGGCTTGCTCGATGTAGGTCTTTGCTTCTTGATAACGGGCTTGAAGGAATAAAATCCACGCATACGTATCAAGATACGTACTGTTCGTAGGTTCAGCCTTGACTGTTTTGTAGCTCATCTGTTCAGCCTTTGCAAGGTCTTTCTTCGTCAGACTGAGGTAATAGGCATAATTATTGAGTGCAGCTATGTTATCAGGACGCCACTGCAAACAACTGTCATACACCTCGAAAGCCTCTTTGTCAAGTCCTTTTTCGTGGAGAATGTCGCCCATAATAGCATAGAAATCCGACACCATTTCCCGGTTGCTATCTTGCTTGATTTGTCCCACACCTTTTCTGAAAGCAGTCAACGCCCTGTCGTTGTCTTTCTTCATGAAAGCGCCCAAACCTTCAAAGTAGTAGAATGCCATCTCTGCGGGATTATAATCCTGCGCCGTGCGTGCAAGTTGGATAACCTTATCATAATCCGCTGTCTTCCAAATGTTCTGAATGAGAGAGATACGTGCATTGTAGTTATCGGGTTCCACTTCAAGTGCCGTTTCGTAAATATCATTCACCAAACTGTCGGGCTTGTTTTGCAAGATGAAATAGGCAGCTTTCATCAAATAGAGGTCGGCATCTTCTTGTGGTTGGGCAAGCACACGATCAAACAATCGCATCACCTCCAAACTGTCCTTGTTTTCATTGCTTTGACTTTCAACAATAGCAGCGCGCAAGAGTGCCATTTTCGCTTCCTTATCCGCCTTTGGCGATTGCAGTACCTTCTCGGTGAGCTGTTCCACCATTCGTTTGTCGCCAAGCTCCTTGTAGTAATCCAAGAGCGACAGCTGCGCATAGACGTTATCGGGTTCTTCTTTCAAAACCGCTTGATAATTTTTCAATGCTTCCTTCTTTCTTCCTTCTTGAAACAACCAATTGCCCAACATCACTTTATAGTTCAGTTCCAAAGGGTTTCTGTCCACAAGCGATTGCAGCTCGGAAAGTTCTTTTTTCTTGTTGCCCATGACCGCATAGACTTGCATCTTCGTCAGTGAAATGTCTTCACTACTGCCCTGCAACACCTCTAATCGATCCAACATTTCTATGGCTTTTGCATAGTCGTTCTTTATACCATAAAGGCGGTAGAGAATTTGCACCACATCTGCGCGCGATTTATTCGTGTCATACAATCGTTCATAGACTTCCAATGCCTTTTCGTTGCTCTCCTGCTGCATTAAATAGAATTGTCCCAGTTTTTCCAAATACGTGCTGTTTTGTGGGTCGAGTTGGGTCGCTTTTTCAAAATAACGCCCTGCTTCTTTGGGGTTCTTCAAGTCAATGTAGAACCCAGCCAGTTGGTAATAAACCTCTGGTGCATTGGGGTTGATGGCTTTCGCCCGCATCAAAAGGTCGAAAGCTGCACTGAGATTTCCCACTTCTTGTTGGCGTATGGCTTCTAAGAAGAAATAATTATATTTCTTGATGTCGCCCTTCGATGTTGCATGGATTGTCAAGAAATTCATTGCCAGAAAAGCAATGAAAATCATCCGACTCTTTTTCTTCATTTTCATTTTTTTTGTGGCACATCCAGCCTATCTCCTTCACAAAAGTTAGTCGGAGCTGCCTTATTTTCCTTGCGTTTGAGGAGAAATTTCCTTGTTTTCTAAGGACTATTTTGCGTGTTTTACAACTAAGGCTCAGTTAGCGAGTAAGTGAGCCTCAGTGAGGTAGCAAGTGAGGCTTACTTAAAATACAAGTGTACCATGTTTACAATTGAGCATTTTTTCACTTGTTCGCCTTTCGTTGCCTATTGCTTATTTCACACCCGTATGTCCGTAGCCCCCTGTACCTCGTTCGGTTTCGTCTAACATGTCGACTTCCTCGAAAGTAGCTTGTTCATGTTTGGCAATCACCATTTGAGCGATGCGTTCGCCAGCGTTGATCACAAAATCGGTGTCCGATAGATTGATGAGCAACACCATGATTTCGCCACGATAATCGGCATCCACCGTACCCGGCGAATTAAGCACCGTGATGCCATGCTTCAATGCAAGTCCGCTTCTGGGACGCACTTGCGCTTCATATCCAATAGGAAGGGCTATGAAAAGTCCCGTAGGCACAAGTCGTCTTTCCATAGGCGACAACGTGATAGGTGCTTCGATATTCGCACGCAAATCCATCCCTGCACTCTGTGCAGTGGCATATTGTGGCAAAGGCTGATTGCCCTTGTTAATCACTTGAATTTTAACCATTGTTTGATATATTAATATGCAAAAATAATCAATTGTGGGCAGATATTGGAATTTTCCCATTTAAAAAGCCCTAAATTATCTATTTTTAATTACTTTTGTGGGACAGTTCTTAGAAACAAAATAAATTTTCAAGTATGGAATGGAAAAAACTCATCTCTCATAAACGCCTTGGACAAGAAACACGTTTTGCATTGCGACACGATGATCGCTCAGAATTTAAGCGCGACAGCGACCGCTTAATCTACTCTGCTCCATTCCGCAGACTTCAGAACAAGACACAGGTGTTTCCGCTTCCAGGCAGTGTTTTTGTACACAATCGGCTCACCCATTCGCTCGAAGTGGCATCGTTGGGTAAGTCGTTGGGCGATGATGTGGCACGAAAACTCATCGTCAAGCATCCCGAATTAGCAGGAACAGTTTTTGAAGAAATTGGTACCATCGTGCAAACGGCGTGCTATGCCCACGATATGGGAAATCCACCATTCGGTCATAGTGGTGAAAAAGCCATTCAAGCCTTTTTCACGGAGGGGACGGGACAATGTATCAAGGAAAAAGTCAGCCCACGCTTTTGGGACGACATTACACATTTTGAAGGAAATGCCAACGCTTTTCGTTTGCTTACGCATCGTTTTCTCGGACGAAGAGAAGGTGGATTTGTAATGACCTATTCCACATTGGCAAGCATCGTGAAATATCCTTTTTCTTCTTCTTTGGCAGGCAAAAAGGGCAAGTTTGGTTTCTTTACGTCCGAAACAGAAACCTATGAGCGCATCGCCAAAGAATTGGGACTTATCTGTAAGGAACACTCAGACCGAGGCATTGCTTACGTGCGCCATCCGTTGGTTTATCTCATGGAGGCGGCAGACGACATTTGTTATGAAATCATGGATATTGAGGATGCCCACAAACTGAAACTCCTTTCCTTTGAAGAGACATCGAACTTGCTTTTAGGCTTTTTCGATGAGGAGACAAGGGAGAATTTGCGCCAAAGAATAGAAGAAGATGGGGTTACGGATGAAAACGAAAAGGTGGTTTATTATCGTGCACGAGCAGTGGGTTTATTGGAATCGCTTTGCGTGGATGTTTTTGTGGAACACGAAGAAGCTATTCTCAATGGCACATTCGAGGGTTCGCTGATTGATTATATCCCTACACTTCCACGCGAAAACTACCGTCATTGTGCCCAAGTTTCGCTGAAGAAGATCTACAACAGTAGGACGGTGCTCAATGTGGAACTCTCTGGTTACAAAATCATGGAGACGCTCATGGAGGCACTCGTAGGTGCTGCCATAGAGCCAGAGAAGTTTCATAGCCAACAACTCATTCGCCATTTCTCAAGTCAGTATGATATTCAGAACCCCGACTTGGAACACAGAATTATGGCAGTCATTGATTATGTGAGTGGCATGACGGATGTTTATGCATTGGATTTCTATCAGAAAATCAACGGAATAAGTCTACCTATTGTGTAACCCAATTCGGTCATTAGAGACCAAAGTGACAAGAACAGAAACACATCAAACACATAAAAAGAAGTATGGCACTATCGCATCAGCACACTTTCCCAGAACTCATGAACGGCAAGAAAATTATGTACGTCCACGGGTTTATGTCATCTGGCGCCACGCAGACCGTAGATTTGCTTCAACAGTATCTCCCCAATACCGCCATTATTGCACCCGACCTGCCCATTCATCCCTCGGAAGCAATGGAACTCTTGCGAAAATGGCAAGCAGACGAACGCCCCGACCTCATCATTGGAACGTCAATGGGTGGGATGTATACGGAGATGCTCTATGGAACCGACCGCATTTGTGTGAATCCTGCCTTCCAAATGGGGGCGACAATCACTGAAAACAATATGCTGGGAAAACAAACCTATCAGCACCCACGCAAAGATGGCGTTCAAGAAGTAATCGTTACGAAGGCTTTGCAGAAAGAATACAGAGAAATAACGGAGCTTTGTTTTGCACAAGTAACGCCCGAAGAACAAACACGTGTATATGGATTGTTTGGCGACAAAGATCCCATCGTTCACACCTTCGATATTTTTGCAGCACATTATCCCAACGCCATTCCCTTCCACGGAGCACATCGGTTGAGCGAAAAAGTGCTTATTCATTATCTTTTGCCACTCATCCGCCGTATTGACGACAAACAGGAGGGGCGCGAGCGTAAGTCAGTGGCAATTGATTGGACTACACTCAGAGACGATTACGGCACAGCAAAATCGAGCCTACAAAAGGCTTACAAGGCATTGATAATGCAATATGATGTTTTCTTCGTTACACCCGCACCGACCAATCAGCCCGATTTCATTCCCAATGCACAAACATGGATAGCTGAAACCTTTAGTTCGCCAGCATGGAATTGCTGCATTCACACCAATTTTCCACAATTTTTGTATTGCGATTACTATATCCATACGGTAAAAACAGAGGGTTTCATGGGGACAAATTTAGTATTCGGAAGCGATGAATTCAAAACATGGGAAGCGTTGATAACCTATTTTGAACGCCTCAACGGACAATAGTTTTGCGCTTCCAAAACCATTTTTAAACGATGAACAAGGCGGAAGAACTCTTCAGGCGAGTTTTGGATGCGGTGAACTACACAGGAAAAGAACCCAAAGTGAGAAAAAGACTGATGCTAAACACATTGGTTTTAACTTGCTTTGAGGGTTTGAAGCATACGCAACATAGCTTTGGCAACCTTTCTTCGCAGGTTCACGCACTTTGCCAAAAACACAACATTGCTCCACAAGACAAACTTGCCATCCAAGCCATGAGGCGTCATTGTAATGACAAGGAAAAAACAGATGAAAAGACATTCCTCAATGATTGCCACGCATTGGCTATGTTCATTGCTGCTGTTTTTCAAACATCCATTCCACATTTTCTCGTTGGTAAGATTGCTGCAGTGACTGATCCACGCCCCACTACAAAACGCATCAATTATCATTACATCCGATGTGTCGTGTTATCGTGGAATGAAAACACGATCACTGCACAGATTTTGAACCAAGACACGAACGAAGCGGCATCCGTAGTGAACTACACCGACACACCTTCGTATCTTGATTTCACCTACCTCAGACTACTCTTGCGTGAGGGTATGCAACTCAATTTGCTCGATTGCAACGTAGAAGGAAAGGTGATAAAACCCAAACTCATTGTTGTTGAGCCCGACTTCTTGCTTGATATTTCTACCATCGCCAATTGTTTTGAATTCTACGGGCATCATCCATTGCTCCATCTTGTGCATCGCATGCAAGAACGCCCCAACACACGCCACACACTTTTGGGTAATTTTGCCAGTGCTGCGCTCGATGACATTGTCAATCAAACGCATAATGGCACTACGGAAACCATAAAATTGAACTTCAGAAACAAAGCACTTGAATTTGCAACGTGCGATGATTTAGACCCAAAAACTTTCAAAAAAGAAGCTGAACAACAAACCGAAAACCTCAAAGGTATCATTGGTGAAGTTTTCCAACAATTCGACAGAAACAAAGCCATCATTGAACCCTCATTTGTTTGCGAACAATTGGGCATACAGGGGCGCGTCGATTTGATGACAATCGACCGAAAATTGTTAGTGGAACAGAAGGCAGGAAAGAACATTTTCATAGAAAATCAACGAAAAAACAGCTATGGTTCGTGGCATATCGAGAAACATTATGTGCAGGTTTTGCTCTACTTTGGTGTCTTGCATCACAACTTCCGATTGAGCAACAGGCAGGCGAACATTCGTTTGATTTATTCTAAATATCCTATGCCCAATGGACTTTTAGAAGTGGAACCTTTGCAAAAATTGCTCAACGAGGCGATAAAATTCCGCAATCAAGTAGTGGCAACAGAATACTGGATTGCTGAAAGAGGCTTTGAACCCATCCTGCCCTTGCTCCTTCCTTCTACCTTACAAACCCAAAAGGGCGACGACAGTTTTTTTCAACGCTTCATCCTGCCCCAACTCAACGATACCCTCCTACCTCTTCATCGGCTCAATGCACTTGAAAAAGCCTATTTTTCAAGGATGATGCGCTTTGTCATCAAAGAACAAATCATTGGTAAGGTGGGTAAACAAGAGGGTGTGGGGAGTGCCACTGCCGACCTTTGGAACATGCCTTTGGTGAGCAAAATGGAAACGGGAAATATCTATACAGACCTCACCATAGAACGTAAAGAACGCAGCGAAGATAGCAAGGGTTATGATCTCATTACGCTAAACGTACCTACACACACTGCCGATTTTCTACCTAATTTCCGCCGCGGCGATATGGTTTTCTTCTATGCGTATAAGAAAGGGGAAACACCAGACGTACGCCGCAGTACGCTTTTTAAAGGAACGCTCACCCACATCAGTACGCAAAGGCTCGTTGTGAAACTCAGCGATGCGCAGCAAAACCCCAACATCATCGCAGGTGAGCTGTTCGCCATAGAACACAGTGGCAGCGATGTAATGTCATCGGCTGCCATTCACGCCCTACACGTATTTGCCACGTCTTGCCAAGAACGCAAAGATTTGTTACTGGGAAAGCGCAAACCCACTGCCAACATTGCAAACCAACTAACGAAAACTTATCATCCTGCCTATGACGACATTGTGCTGCGTGCCAAACAAGCCAACGATTTTTTTCTACTTATAGGTCCACCAGGAACAGGCAAAACTTCTATGGCGCTGCAATTCTTAATCAGAGAGCATGCACAAGAAAACATCTTACTGCTTTCCTATACCAACCGAGCTGTGGATGAGATATGTGCCATGCTTTCAGTGAATAATATCGACTTCATAAGAATAGGCAATGAACATAGCTGCGACCCTACGTTTAAACCCCATCTGTTGTCGCAAACCATCAGCGATAACCCTACCCTATCTGGCATCCAAAGTGCCATCAAAGACGCTCGTATCATCGTGGGAACAACTGCAAGCATCACCACACGTCCGTTTCTTTTCAACATCAAACACTTTGATCTAGCTATCGTAGACGAAGCAAGCCAAATTCTCGAACCCAATATCATTGGTTTGTTGGCTGCACATCGCCATTCAAAGGTCTGTATTGATAAATTCATCCTCATTGGCGACCACAAACAACTGCCTGCCGTGGTGCAACAAGACGAACAAGAAGCAAGTGTTGATCATCCAGCATTGCTCGACATCGAATTAACCAATTGTGCGAACTCGCTTTTTGAACGTTTCATCCGCTTAGAACGGCGGGCGGGCAGAGAACAATTCATTGGTACGTTGCGCCGACAAGGACGGATGCACCCCGACATTGCAGCCTTTCCCAACACACGTTTTTACAATCGTGAACAACTTGAATGTGTGCCGTTGCCACACCAAGAGGAAACCATGCTCAACTATCCAATGCATAGCGAGGATGCAACAGATGATTTTCTGAAACAACACAGAATGATATTCATCGCTGCTCAATGTTGCAAAGACGAAAACACATCCGACAAAGTGAACATTGCCGAAGCACGCATCGTGGCAGACATGCTGCAAAGGGTCTACCGACAAACATCTACCAACTTTGATCCACAAAAAACCGTGGGTGTGATCGTACCTTATCGCAACCAAATCGCAATGATCAGAAAAGAAATTGAACACCTGCAAATTCCTTCCTTAGAACATATCAGCATTGACACGGTGGAACGCTATCAAGGTAGTCAGCGAGATGTTATCATCTATTCATTCACAATCCAAAACAGCTTTCAACTTGATTTCCTCACTGCCAACACCTTTGAAGAAGACGGAAAACCTATCGACAGAAAGTTAAACGTTGCCATCACACGTGCCCGCAAACAACTCATCCTCACTGGCAATGAACCCATTTTGCGACAAAACTCCCTCTTCTCCGACCTCATCGACCACATTCAACAACATGGAGGGTATCTACCTATAAAATAGAGATACTACACTTGCCGTGTAACTGAGCCTCAGCTACACGATAAATGAGCCTCAGTTGCAAGGTAACTGAGCCTCAGTTTGAAAAGAGGTGTTTTATTAATTTAAAAATAATAAAAAGTAAAAATATTCCAAAGGAAAACCATTACCTTTGTAAGGTAAAAAAAATAGGAAATGAAGAAACTCATTAAAACTTTTTTTGTGACTTTCCTTGGATTGTCTTCAACCACGACAATATTGGCAGGCAATCCTTTGAAAATGGTCATAGGCACCTATACAGGTAGTGGCAGTAAAGGAATCTATTCGTTCGACTTCGACCAAGAAACAGGACGTGCAACCCGGTTACACACACTCAACATTCAAAATCCGTCTTATTTGACGATTTCAAAGGATGGAAAATTTATCTATGCTGTGAGTGAAAATAATGATAAGACGGCTGCGCTCAATTGCATTTCTTTCGATACAAAGAGTGGAAAAATGATGCTTATGAATGGTCAGCTCACCAATGGTGCCGCTCCTTGCTATGTAGACGTGCATAAGAAATTAGCTATCACTGCTAATTATAGTGGTGGAAGTATGAGTGTTTTTCCCATTTTGCACAACGGAACACTCGGAAAATGCCAACAACTCTATGGCGGAAGTACTGGCGGGACAAACAAGAAACGCCAAAAGGACGCCCACATTCATTGCGCCATGTTTACAGGTGATGGACAAATTCTTGCCACCGATTTCAGTGCCGACAGAATTTTGAGCTATAAATATGATGATAAGAATGGACAAGTGTCCTCCTATGATGGCACGTTGGCTGCTCAACTCACTCCAGGTTCAGGTCCTCGACACATCGCTTTCTCGCCCAATGGAAAGTTTGCGTTTGTCATCAACGAACTTTCAGACAAAATCACAGCCTTCACTTATGAGAACGGACGCCTGAAAGAATATCAAACCATACGTTCTGGCGTTCCCAATGCCCAAGGAGGAGCCGACATTCACGTAAGTCCCGACGGTCATTATCTCTACACCAGCAATCGCCTGAAATCTGATGGTATTGCCATCTTTAGCATTTCAGATTCTAATGGTCGTCTGCGCAAGGTTGGTTATCAAAAAACAGCCATTCATCCACGCAACTTTGCCATCACGCCCAATGGACTTTATTTGCTCGTTGCTTGCAGAGATTCTAACAAAATTCAGGTTTTCAAGCGTGATATCGAAAAAGGAACGCTCACCAATACACATCAAGACATCAAGGTGACGAAACCAGTTTGTATCAAATTCTACTAAAAGATTAAGGTCGCTACAGCATCCGTAGCGACCTTTTTCTATACAAGCGGCATAGGAAAATATACTCACTCTTTTATCCATTGGGTAAAATTACAGCACTTGATGTGTTGTTCAGCAAACCCTCTATTTGCATTTTCACACGCTCAGCACTCACTGTGTGCAACCCGTCTGTGGTCAGTTCCACCAATAAATCGGCTATGCGCACAGCCAATTCCAAATCGTGTGTAGAAAGAAACACGATCTTGTGCAGTTCTTTTGCCATTCGCTTTAGCAACAGCAATATCTCCACTTTCGACTGAAAATCAAGAAAAGCCGTTGGTTCGTCAAGATAAATAATGGGCGTTTCTTGTGCAATGGCTTTCGCAATCATCACTTTCTGTCGTTCACCATCCGATAGGTCATGCACCATTCTTTCTCGCAAACACCCTATCCCTACACTTTCTATGGCCGATTGAACCTTTTTCTCATCCGCTTTCTCGAGCTTTCCCCAAAAACCCGTATACGGCATACGTCCCATACCCACCATGTCCATGACGCTCAAGTTCTGCGTCTCCATCCGATTCGTGAGTACGATACTCATCAATTTTGCTCGCTCACTTTGAGAAAGTGCTCCTATGTTCTGACCATCAAGCAATATGCGCCCACTCAATGGTGGCAAAAAGCCCGTCAAAGTCTTCAAGAGTGTAGACTTCCCAATGCCATTTGCTCCGATGAGACACGTAAGTTCGTTGCTTCGGATACTTACATTTATATCCGAAACCACCACCTTTTCCCGTCCATAGCCTATCGAAAGCTGTTCAAGCCTAATTTCCATAGTATGCAAAATTACGAAAAGAAATCCGTAAGTTCATCATGAAAACACAGAGATAGCGAACCACTTCAAGAAAAATGGTAAACAAGCTGCACAGATAATCAGACACAATCCCTTTGGTCTCTAATGACCG
>JALFSW010000060.1 GCA_022779305.1 Prevotella sp.
AGAGCGGATTCGCACCTGCAAAGGCGATGTGGTGCGCCCTGGTGGCCTTGTGCTACTATTGGAGCGTGCGTCTGCTTGGCAGCAACTATTTCAAATATAGTGGATAGTTAGGAGAGTCCCTTCGGGGGAGGGATATAAAAAGCCCCCGGCCTGTTAATACGACGCCAATCATTTTAACAACACACCCATAGGATGCTGACCGGGGGCCAATACCCTCTGCCACACCCTATGGGTTTTTTATTGTTGTTAAAAATGATTGGCGATGCAAATATACTAAAATTCTTGGATATGAAGATAGTTGAGATTGTAAAAATTAACAGGGAACTCCTGAAAAACCTGCATACGGCAGGTGTCAGGATAGAGGATGCTGAATATATAGACTTGTATGCGGACTATCGGAAACTGCTTGATGAAGGCGAGAAAGTTTCCTACATCGTGGCTGTGCTCTCTGACAAATATGCCGTGAGTGAACGGAAGGTGTATGGCCTTATCAAGCACTTTCAAAGCGACTGCAAATTGTTTGCAGTATGATTGATTACGGATATTCTTGTTTGTAACGGAAACTCACGACCTTTGCCTTCGTTATGAGAAAGCAATATAATTCGGCACCGCTTCCATTCGTCGGTCAGAAGCGGATGTTTGCCAAGGAGTTTAGGAAAGTGTTGGAGCGGTTCCCCGACGGAACGACTTTTGTGGATTTATTCGGTGGTAGTGGTTTGCTCTCGCATATAGCCAAATGTCAGAAACCTCACTCGAAGGTAGTGTATAACGATTTTGACGGATATAGGCTGCGACTGGAACATATACCGCAGACAAACGAGCTGCTTGCGGAATTAAGGAAGATTGTGCGTGAAGTACCAAGACATAAGCCTATCACGGGAAAAACACGAGAGCAGGTGTTTGAATGCTTGAAAGAACATCAGGAGTGTTATGGGTATCTGGACTTTATTACCATATCCTCCTCTATTATGTTCTCTATGAAATACCGCTTGAGTATTGAAGAGATGCGTAAGGAGGCTTTGTATAATAATGTGCGTTTAACAGATTATCCGTTGTGCAGCGACTATCTGGACGGATTGACTATTGTGTCGGCAGATTATAAGCAGGTGTTCAATCAGTACCAAAATACGCCAGATGTGGTGTTCCTCGTCGATCCTCCATATTTGAGTACGGAGGTCGGTACTTATAAGATGTATTGGAGACTTGCCGACTACCTTGATGTGCTGACCGTGCTCGCAGGACACTCGTTTGTATATTTCACGAGCAACAAGTCGTCTATATTGGAATTGTGCGACTGGATAGGAAGGAATAAGACCATAGGCAATCCATTCGAGAAATGTACGAAAGTGGAATTCAATGCCCACATGAACTATAGCTCTACCTACACAGACATGATGCTCTATAAAAAGGCTGGTTAAACACCGTTCAAAAACCAATTAAACACTATCAGACTATGAACAAGTATCACGACATCTTAGAAAAGATTATGCGCACAGGAAAGATGCAGCATAACAAAAAAGGCAATATTAAATACTGCCTTAACGAGCAACTCACGCTTACACCTGCCGACTTGCTTGATATATTTGAAAGCCACGGCATTGCCAGAAAAAAGCTGAAGAACGAACTGCAACTATTCATGCAAGGAGAGCGACAGGTAGAAAAATACCGCGAGGCAGGCATTAACTGGTGGGACTATTGCGGTTCCGTGCTCGTCAATAGTTACCCAACTTATTTCGAGAAACTTCCACCACTTATTGCGAAGATAAACAACGAGAAACGAAATAGCAAAAATTATGTGCTGTTTCTTGGAGAAACCAATGCCGAGAGCAATCAAGCCCCGTGTCTGAGTCTTGTGCAGTTCCAAATAGACGAAGGTGAGTTAGTTGTTTCAGCCTATCAACGCAGTTCTGATGCCAATTTAGGGCTTCCTGCTGACATCTATCACCTTTATTTGATGTCTCGGCAAATCGAGCTTCCTTTGAAGTCTATAACGCTCAACCTTGCTAATGTACACATTTATGAGAGCAATTTAGAACGAACACAAGAACTACTTGACGGAAATGAGAATGTGAAGTTTGAACTTAATGTATAGAGAAGAGGTCGATTTGATGATTGGTTTCAAATCGACCTCTTTTGTGCTGTGTGCGTTTTTATTTTATTACATTTCGTTTTGCTTGAAAAAATCACATTTCGTTTTATCAGAGCATCACATTTCGTTTTGCCGGATTTATAAAGCGCGCAAGGGCAATCCGGGTTATGACAATTTTCTCTCGTTTCTCAATGCGGCAACCGACGCATTGATTTATTGTCAAACGTTCTGTAATCTTGCTGAAACAAAAGGACTTGGCACTTGCTTTTTGGGCACAACGATCTACCAACCTCAACCCATCATCGATGCCCTCGAATTGCCCCCATTGGTTTTCCCCGTAGCCACTATTACGCTGGGCTATCCTGATGAAAATCCGCCACAACCCGACCGTCTTCCGCTCGAAGCCATCATCCATGAGGAAACCTACACAGATTACACGCCCGAACGCATAAACCAGTTTTACGATGCAAAAGAAAATCTGGAGGAAAACAAACGTTTTGTGGAACTCAATCAAACAGAGACGCTTGCACAAATTTTCACCGACATTCGTTATAAAAAATCAGACAACGAAGTGCTCTCTGCCAGTTTGTTGAAAGCTCTCGAACAACAAGGGTTTCTCACACTTTGATGTGAAACAGCACAAGAAAAGATGATGAATGAAAGATGATTTTCATCATTCGCCATTTGCACACAAAAGCATCGGAAAAATAAAGCTCGCACACTTGTATTTTAACCCAAATCGGTCATTAGGCCGTTAGGGTTTTTCTTTTATTTTATTTATAAACTTCCCAACCGCTTACATCTGCTTAATGGCATCTTCTTCATTGGTTTCTCTTGAAGTAGCCCGCTACATCTGCGAGAAAATGATGAACAATCTGCACAGAAATCCGCCACAATCCGTTTGGTCTCTAATGACCGAATAGGTTTTAACTGAGCCTCAGTTGAGATGCAAATAAGCCTCAGTTACAGTGCAACTGAGGCTTATTTGATTTGCAACTATTCATAGTGCATAGATTTGGCTGGATGTATCTGGCTAATGAAGAGGCTGGGCAGCAACAAAACCGCAAGACAGATGAAGAGCGTAAAGAGGTTCAATCCAATGATAATGGGGAGATTGAACGAGACGGGAACAGTATCTACATAATAAATCTGTGGGTCGAGTTGAACAAGTCCAAACTGGTGTTGCAATCCAATGAACAACAGTCCAAAGAGATTGCCTATGAGCAAGCCTCGCCCAATAATAAACACAGAAAACCAAAGAAAAACACTGCGTATCTGCCTGTTGCGCGAACCCAAGGCTTTCAGTAAACCAATCATTTGTGTGCGTTCCAAGATGATGATGAGCAAGCCCGATATCATCGTAACACTTGCAACGGAAACCATCAGTCCAAGAATGATCCAGACATTGAGATCCATCAGGTTGAGCCATGAAAATATTTGTGGGTTTTGTTCTGTTATAGTTTCAGAAGAATAAGTTTGGTCATATTGATCGGTTTTATTCTTCACTTTTCGAAGAACGCTTTGTCCGATGGTTTCAAGATTATTGAAGTCTTTCACTTGCAATTCCAAACCACTGAATTGATCGGTTTCCCAACCATTAAGTCGTTGAACGGTCGATAAATTAGTGAAACATATTTGTGAGTCGTATTGTTTCAGATTGGTTTCATAAATGCCTTTGATGGTAAAACGTCGGGTGCGAATACCTGTATTATCCACAAAATAAGCAAAAATTTTTTCGCCTACTTTGAGGTGTAACTTCTCGGCAATGGTCTGCGAAACAACGAGTTGCTGTTTGCTGGCACCATTAGCAAAATCGGGCAGACTTCCATCTATAATGTTGTTTGCAATAAAGGTGGTATCGAAATCGTTTGCTACGCCCTTTAGCATGATACCCAAAAAATCATTATCGGTTTTGAGAATGCCTTGTTTCAGTGCGAAACGCTGGCTGTGCGTAATGCCTTCCGTTTGACAGATAGTTTTTTGGAAAGCATCCGTAATTTGTATGGGATGTTGGTCTGAGGTTTCAAATGTGAGATAATTGGCAATGGTGATGTGGCTACCAAAACCCACAACCTTGTCTCGAATGGAACTCTTGAAGCCCAAAACGACTGCCACTGTAATCATCATCACCGCCAATCCGACTGCCACTCCGATTGTAGCAATGTTGATAGCGGGTTTGGAAACTTGCTTGTTTCCATCCCCGCCATTATGGATTTTTCTTGCAATGAAGAAAGGAAAATTCATCAAGTGTTTTTAATTTTATGCGTTGGTGCGTCCAGGATATTGTTCGAGTGCCTTTTCGAGCACTACGAGCGCACGTTCCAAGTCTTCTTTTTTGAGCACATAAGCAATGCGCACTTCGTTGGTTCCTGCGCCAGGTGTTGAATAGAACCCACTTGCAGGTGCCATCATCACGGTTTCGCCTTCATATTCAAATTCTGCCAAACACCAATGACAGAACTTATCGGCATTGTCGATAGGTAGACGAGCAACCGAATAGAATGCACCCATAGGCGTTGGAGCAAACACACCAGGAATTTTGTTCAATCCCGAAATGAGGCAATCGCGACGTTGAATATACTCATCGTAAACATCCTTATAATAGGTATCAGGTGCATCCAAACTTGCTTCAGCGATGATCTGACCAATCAGAGGAGGAGAAAGACGTGCTTGGCAGAGTTTCATCACGGCCTTGCGCACTTCCGTGTTCTTGCACACCAATGCACCGATACGAATGCCACACTCATTGTAGCGTTTTGAGACTGAGTCGATAATAATCACATTTTCTTGAATGCCTTCAAGGTGCATAGCCGAGATGTAAGGTTCGTCGGTGTAGGTAAACTCACGATAAACCTCGTCAGAGAAGAGGTAAAGGTCATATTTCTTTACAAGATCTCTGATTTGTTCCATTTCGTTCTTTGTGTAAACATAGCCCGTTGGGTTGTTTGGATTACAAATAAGGATGGCTTTTGTGCGCTCGTTGATGAGTTCTTCAAACTTCTCAATGGTAGGAAGTGCAAATCCGTCTTCGATTGATGTTTGGATAGTCCTCACCTTTACGCCTACCGAAATGGCAAAAGTCATATAGTTGGCATAGGCTGGTTCTGGCACAATCACTTCATCACCAGGATTGAGACACGCCATGAATGCAAAGCTTACAGCTTCCGACCCACCCGTAGTGATAATGATATCATCGGGTATGAGATCAATGTTGAAGCGTTTGTAATAGCCACAAAGTTTTTCGCGATAAGAGGCATGTCCCTGCGATGGTGAATACTCTAACACAGAACGATCAATGGTTTTCAGTGCATCAAGCCCACATTGAGGCGTTGGAAGGTCGGGCTGACCAATGTTAAGGTGGTAGACTTTCGTTCCACGTGCCTTGGCTGCAACCGCAAGTGGTGCCAATTTTCTAATGGGCGACTCTGGCATTTCTTGCCCTCTAAGAGATATTTCCGGCATAGTTTTGTTTTTTTTATTTATCTGTAATTGATTTGTTAGGTTATAGCCTTATTATAAAATTATCGCCACACCTCCATCGTTTTATTATGATGGAGACACAAGTCAGGACGATGTGGCAACCAAATGTATGGAAGCCAATGCAAAGGTAAGGCTTTTTTTATTCTAATCAGCTTTTTTTTTATTTTAATTGCATAATTTTCTAATCGAGCCAAACTTTTTCGTACTTTTGCAGAAAAGTAATCACTAGTGGAGAGTTTTGCAACGCATATAGGCAATGCAGAAATCCGATATAGAAGAAAGAAAAATGAGAAGTAAGACAAGTCAATGGTTTGAAACCAAAGTGCGTTATGAGAAAACTTTGGAAAATGGAGAAACAAAGAAAGTAACCGAAGCCTACACGGTTGAGGCTTTGAGCTTTTCGGAAGCTGAAGCAAAAATTACCGAGGAGATGGCAGTATATATAAGAGGAGAATTTGATGTGAAAGCCATCACGCCCGCAGCCTATGGTGAGGTGTTTTTCAGCGATGCCGACAAAGACGACAAATGGTATAAAGCACGTTTATCGTTTATCACAATCGACGAAAAAACCGAAAAAGAGAAGCACACAATTGTTACAAAACTGGTGCAGGCAGGTTCGGTGAGTGGTGCGGTGAAACACATTGATGACGTGATGGGCAATACCATGATCGATTATATCATTGTTTCGATTGCCGACACGAAACTGATGGATGTCTTTGAATATACGCCCGCAAAGCAAAAAGACGATAAACCAGAATACGAATAACCCTATCGACAAAACTTTCGTACCTTATATAAATATAAAGAAAACCATGTTTGACGTTGCATCAAGTCTTCAACGGATCAAATCCACATTGCCAGAGGGTGTGGAATTAATAGCCGTTAGCAAGTTTCATCCCAATGAATATTTGGAAATTGCCTATCAACAAGGGCAACGTGTTTTTGGAGAAAGCCATGTGCAGGAACTTACTGCCAAGGCGAAAACCCTACCAACTGATATTCAATGGCACTTCATCGGACATCTGCAAACCAATAAAGTGAAATACATTGCCCCTTTTATCACGATGATTGGGGCGGTGGATTCATTGCGTTTGCTGCATGAAATCAATAAACAGGCATTGAAAAACAACCGCGTGATAGAAGTGTTGCTTGAACTTCACATTGCAGAAGAAGAAACAAAATATGGTTTTCGCCTTGATGAATGCCGACAGATGCTCGAAGAGGGCGAATGGCGAGAGATGAAAGGCATTCACATTGCCGGTTTAATGATGATGGCATCAAACACCGACAATGAAGAACAAATTCGCCAAGAGATGATGATTGCAGCCGATTTCTTTGATGAAGTGAAGGAAAAATTTTTCGCAAACGATCCTCAGTTCAGAGAACGTTCGTGGGGAATGAGCGATGATTATCCGATAGCTATCGCTTGTCGATCGACTATGGTGAGAGTAGGAACTGCCATTTTTGGAGAAAGGATTTATTAATTTTCCCATAATAGCTAATCAGCTCCGCAATTTTGTGGGTAAGCCCGTGTGTTCGATTGAATAGTTGAGCACAATTATCAGGCTGTTTTGTAGGTAAATCCATGTATTTATCCCTGCGATTCTGAGAAAACATTATTTTCCAATTTAGTCAAGATTATTTATGTTATGTTGAGTAAAAACGAATTAAGGGCAGAAATTAAAAGGCGCAAAGCAACTTATTCTGCCAAGGAATTGCAAGCACTTTCTTTGCCCATCATCGAACGACTGCGCAAACATCCGAGGTTGAAAGCAGCAAAAACAGTCTTGCTCTATCATTCAATGCCCGATGAAGTGTTTACGCATGATTTTGTAGAAGAGATGGTGAAGGAGGGAAAAACAGTGCTTCTCCCTGTGGTGGTGAGCAAAACAGAGATGGAAATTCGCCCTTATACAGAAAGAAATGAAATGCGGGAAAGTAATTTCCATATTTTAGAACCTCAAACCAAGGCATTCACCGACTTTACAAGTATTGACTTCATTGCTGTTCCTGGTGTCGCTTTTGATACCAACGGCAATCGTTTGGGCAGAGGGCGAGGCTATTATGATCGCTTTTTAAAGGCTGCAAAACGTGCCTATAAATTAGGTGTTTGCTTTGATTTTCAGAAAGTTGAATGTGTTCCCACTGATGCGTTGGATTGCAAAATAGACGCCGTTATTTAGTAGGAGTATGGCGTTCGTAGTGCCAAATTTCTATGCTATTCACGATGTTTTGCCACAAAATGTAACAGCCAGGTCCTACGGTGGCAAGCGGATGCAAATAGGCACCTGCAATCCAAAGGGCAAACGAGGTGTTTTTCTGTCCCAATGCTTGACCAGCTTCTACTTGATGGTGGAAAAAACGCCCCGCATATCTGCCCACTGCAAACTGAAAAATGCAAACAACCAAACCCGAAAAGGCAATCAAAAGTAGGAGCGACAGCGTTGTTTCAGAATGCATAATATTCTTAACCGTTGTACCCGTAACAAACATCAAGAGTATCGCCCAAAAATAGAAAGCCAAGTTTTTAATGCTTGTGAGCCATAGATAGAACTTATGCAAAGCACGCATGTGTTTTGTAAAATAAGCCAATGCCATGGGGAGAAGCAATACCGCTCCCACTCTGTAAAGTATTGACAAAGAGGCAGAAATGAAATCGACACTCAAACTGGGTTCTATGAGTGGAAAGACAAGCGGAATCAGTACCGCACAAAGGAGATTGGAGAGGAAGGTATAGGTGGTCATTTCCTCCAAACTACCGCCTAATTTCTGGGTAACAATGGCAGATGCGGCAGCGGTTGGAGCTATGATGCACGCCAATGTGGCTTCGGTGAGAATGAGTGTGTTGCCCGATAGATGAAAAAGCAAACAAAAACCGACAATGGAGAAGACTGTAAGGGAATGGATAACGGAAACTATAACATGCCATTTTGTGGGTATGAGTTTCCGAAAATCAACTTTACAAAAAGTAATGTAAAGAATGATTGACATAAAAAAAGGTAGGAAAGCCTCACAAATCGGAGTGAAAACATGGGCTACGCCAGAAAAAATCGGTACGTAGGCAAAGAGTAAATAGCCGCTAATGCCCAAGAACATAGAGACAGGAAGTGTCCAATTCCTTAACAATTTTATGAGTTTCATTGTTTGTTGGGGCTGTGAAAAGCACAAACCCATTGCAAAAGTAGGATTTTTAGGGAATATATAAGTAGGAAAATCGAAAAATCTTTGCAGAAAATAATCTATCTATATGCAAAATATCTTCTTTAAAAAGAGAATTCTCTATCATCTTTTTTGTATCTTTGCACCATTATACGTATAAAACAAGATTATCTTATTTTTTGAATGAAAGAATTTATCATCTCTGACGTCAAGGCAGAAACAGCAGTGCTTGTGGGACTTATCACGCCACAACAAGACGAAGCCAAGACCAAAGAATACTTAGACGAATTAGAGTTTTTGGCAGATACTGCGGGAGCAATAACTGTCAGACGCTTCACGCAACGTGTGGGCGGTCCCAATATGACAACCTATGTTGGAAAAGGAAAACTGCAAGAAATCAAGGATTATATAAAAGAAAAGGAAGATGCCGAAGAACCCATCGGAATGGTAATCTTCGATGATGAACTCTCGGCTAAACAACTTCGGAATATAGAAGGAGAGTTGGGGGTAAAAATATTAGACCGCACTTCGCTTATCTTGGACATCTTCGCCATGCGTGCGCAAACTGCCAATGCAAAGACGCAGGTTGAGTTGGCACAATATCGGTATATGTTGCCTCGTCTGCAAAGACTTTGGACGCACCTTGAACGACAAGGAGGTGGTTCAGGATCGGGCGGTGGAAAAGGTTCGGTGGGATTGCGTGGTCCTGGTGAAACACAGTTGGAAATGGACAGACGTATCATTCTTCAGCGAATGACCTTGCTCAAACAACGTTTGGTGGAGATTGATAAGCAAAAAACTACACAACGCAAGAATCGTGGGCGATTAATTCGTGTGGCACTTGTGGGCTATACGAACGTGGGAAAATCAACGCTGATGAATCTTCTTTCAAAAAGCGAAGTCTTTGCAGAAAACAAGCTTTTTGCCACATTAGACACAACAGTGCGCAAGGTTGTACTCGAAAATCTACCTTTTCTCCTTGCCGATACAGTAGGATTTATTCGCAAATTGCCAACAGATTTGGTCGACTCGTTTAAATCTACACTTGACGAAGTGCGAGAAGCTGACTTATTGTTGCACGTGGTAGACATCTCTCATCCTGATTTCGAAGACCAACTGAATGTAGTTAACCAGACACTTGCAGATTTAGAGTGTGCTGATAAACCTTCAATGATAGTCTTTAACAAGATCGACAATTACACATGGGAGGAGAAAGACCCCGACGACCTTACACCACCAACAAAGAGAAACATCTCGCTTGCAGAATTAGAGCAAACGTGGATGGCAAAACTTTCAGGCGAATGTCTTTTCATTTCAGCAACAGAAAAAGAAAACATTGATGATTTCCGCACAATGCTTTATCAAAAAGTAAAGGAACTTCATGTGCAAAAATATCCTTATAATGATTTCTTGTACGACATAGAAACAGAGGAATAAAACAACGCATGGGCATGAACTACAGAAATTTAACAGATACAGAACGACTCACGCTTCAGCAAAATGATTGTTGGGCAGAAGATTGGCAACGCATAATGGTGGCAGAAGAAGGCTTTCAAGCTGATCGTTTGCGCCGAGTAGCCTTTTATGGCGAAGTGAAGTTGGGGAGTTTTTTGTCGGAAGTTGAAGTTTCAAAGGGTTTTTTCAAGAGAACCGGCGTTTATGACGCAACGCTGCGCAACGTTTCTGTGGGCGATGAATGTTTGATAGAAAGAATTGGCGGATATATCAATAATTACACGATTGGGCAAGGTTGTGTCATTAGCAATGTTTCCTTGATGGAAACCACAGAAGGTGCAACCTATGGAGAGAACCACACCATTGCCGTATTGAACGAAGCTGGCGATGGAAATGTGATTTCGTTTCATGGGTTGAATAGTCAATTGGCTGCTTTTATGGTGAAGTATGAGCAGGACAAAGACCTTCGAAATGCTCTTCGCCGCTTGATAGCCGAAGAACTGACACGTACCACTTGTGAGCGAGGGACGCTTGGCGAGAATGTGAAAATCACCAATACAACGGAGATTATCAATACAGTTGTTCATGCCAATTGCGAAATTGCAGGTGCAAACAGACTCAGTGACTGCACGATCATGAGTTCGGAAAACAGCAGTGTTTATATAGGTGTTGGTGTTATTTGTGAAAATACAATCATCGGAGAAGGTACGAGTATCACAAATAGTGCGAAGTTGCAAGATTGCTTTGTTGGAGAGGCTTGCCAAATTACCAATGGTTTTTCGGCTTCACAAAGTGTTTTCTTTGCCAACTCTCATTTTGCCAACGGTGAAGCGTGTGCCGCTTTTTGTGGACCTTTTTCTGCATCGCACCACAAAAGTACGTTGCTCATAGGTGGAATGTTTTCGTTTTACAATGCTGGATCGGCTACAAACTTCTCTAACCATGCTTACAAGATGGGACCTTTGCATTGGGGTATACTCGAAAGGGGAACTAAAACTGCAAGCGGAAGCCATTTGTTGATGCCCGCAAAAATCGGTGCATTTTCGGTTTGTATAGGTAAAATAACCACGTACCCCGACACAACTTGTTTGCCATTCTCCTATGTCATTGGCAGCAATGAGGGTGTTTCGATCGTACCTGGGCGCAATTTGACAACCGTTGGTGTCTTTCGAGATATTCACAAGTGGCGCAAACGCGATCTGCGTCCGCTTGATACACAAAAGAGCATTATCAATTTCGATTGGCTTTCGCCCTATACAGCAATGCAAATATGGGAAGGAAAACAAATCTTAGAACAATTGATAGCTATCGGTGGACAAAACTCAGCTTGCTATCAGTATGCTGGAATGACCATAAAGCACTCAAGCCTTGTGAAAGGTATTGCTTATTATGATCTCGCATTGAGATTATATATAGGTGAAATGTGCAAAAGAGCTACCGAAGGAAATTATACTGATGACACCAACGAAAGACCATTAACAGATCGATGGAGCGATTTAGGTGGCTTTTTGCTGCCCGAAGATGAAGAATTTCAGATCCTTTCTGACATCAAAGATGGTTCGTTGGAAACGATAGAGGATGTTTTAGAACGCTTCACCACACTGCACCAAGGCTACGACAAAGCACAATGGGGATGGACACGTAGTCTCATCAAAGCCTATTATGGTATTGATGAAATTTCAACCATTAATTATCAGACCATTGCCAAAGATTATGCAACCGCACATAAGCAATGGATAGAAGAAATTGAGAAGGATGCACAGCGTGAATTTGCATTGGGCGATGTGGATGAACATGTTTTAGAAGACTTTCTTGCAAAACTTGAAAAAGAGAAACAAGTATATGATTAACAACCCGAAAGCTCTCCGAAGATGTCAGAAACCTTTTGGAAACGAGTAGGAAAAAACTAAATGTAATATTATGTTTAAGAACCTAAAAATCAAACAATTGTGTGTAGGAATGCTCCTCACGTTGGGCATTTTGAGTGCAAAAGCACAAACCTACACTTACGAAAGCGTGCCGAACGACCCGATGAAGACACGCATTTACACACTGAAGAACGGACTAAAAATCTACTTGAGTGTAAACAAAGACAAACCACGCATTCAGACCTACATTGCCGTTAGAACAGGAAGTAGGAACGACCCAGCCGAAACAACAGGTTTGGCACACTACCTTGAACACATTATGTTTAAGGGAACGGAGAAGTTCGGAACATCAAATATAGAAGCCGAACGCCCCTATTTGCTCGAAATTGAGAAACTCTATGAAGAATATCGTCGTATGACCGATCCTGCAAAACGCAAGATTTGGTATCATAAAATAGACTCTGTTTCGCAAATCGCAGCACAATATAACATCCCAAATGAGTATGATAAGCTCATGGCAACCATCGGTAGTCAGGGGACAAACGCCTACACATCGAACGATGTTACTTGTTATGTGGAGAATATTCCTAGCAATGAAGTCGATTCTTGGGCAAAGGTGCAAGCCGACCGTTTCCAACACATGGTTGTACGTGGTTTCCACACAGAGCTGGAAGCCGTTTATGAGGAATACAACATGGGATTGACGAGCGATGGTCGTAAGATTTTCCATGGTATGATGGCTAAACTTTTCCCACAACACCCTTATGGTACACAAACCACCATCGGACGTGGCGAACACCTCAAGAATCCATCTATCACGAATATCATGAATTATTATCATCGATATTACGTACCCAACAACATTGCCATTTGTCTTTCTGGCGACTTAGACCCAGACAAAACCGTGGCAACAATTGAAAAATATTTTGGCAATTGGAAAAAAAGCGACAACTTGAGTGCACCCCAATATGGTCCTCAACCTCAATACACAGCTCCCGTAGATACTACGATTGTGGGACAAGAAGCTGAAAGCGTTTATTTGGCATGGCGTGCCAAAGGTGCAAGTGCATTGCAAAGTGACACGCTTGCTATCATTGGTGAAATCCTTAGCAACGGACGTGCAGGTATTTTCGACCTCAACATCAACCAAAAGATGCGTCTGCAAATGGCTGGAACTTCTTTCTATGATTTCGCAGACTACTCTATGTTTATCGCAATGGGTATGCCAAAGCAAGGTCAAAGTCTTACGGAAGTGCGCCAAATTTTGCTTGAAGAAGTCGACAAATTGAAGAAAGGACAATTCTCTGATGACCTTTTACCTTCTATTGTCAATAATTACAAGCGCAATTTCTACCAAAGTCTTGATAACAACGAGTTCCGTGCAAAGGCTTATGTTGACGCATTCATCAACGGAACAGATTGGAAACAATCCGTAGGACAATTGGAACGCCTTTCAAAACTCACAAAAGCAGACGTCATTGCGTTTGCCAATCGCTTCTTCACCAATGGTTATGTATGTGTGAACAAGGTACAAGGAACTGACACCACAATTCAGAAGGTAGATAAACCAGCCATTACACCTATCCCAACCAACAGCGATAAGCGTTCGGCATTCCTCGATGAGATTGCAAGCAACAAGGTGGAACCTATCCAACCTGTCTTCGTTGATTTCCAAAAAGACCTCACAAAAGCTACAACAAAGAAAGGCTTGCCAATTCTTTATAAGCAAAATACGCAAGACGACATCTTCAAACTTTCCATCCGTACACCTTTTGGCGAAGAAAGTAATCTTTTGCCTGGCTATGCAGCAGGCTATCTTGAATATCTCGGAACGCAAAAGAAGACCAACGAACAGATCAAACAAGCATTCTATAAACTTGCATGCGATTATTCAATCGACCAAACCACCCATGAAACCATTATCACTTTGGTTGGTTTGAATGAAAATCTGCCACAAGCACTGACGCTCCTTTATGACTTGATTGAAAATGCAAAGGTAGACAAAGAGGCTTACGGCAAATATGTCGAAATGATAGAAAAATCTCGTCAAGACGGAAAAGCCGACCAAAGGTCTAACTTCAATGCGCTCTATGTTTATGGTATGTATGGCAAGTATAATCCTACACGCAACGTCATCAGCATAGAAGCACTCAAAGCAATGAATCCCCAAACATTACTCAACGCACTGAAAGAACTCAAAAATTATCAGTCGCAAGTGCTTTACTATGGACCTTCTTCGCTGAAAGATCTCGATAATCTTCTGACGAAGGTCATTAAGACACCAAAGAAATTTGCAGCCGTTCCTGTGGCAAAACCTTACAAGAAGGAAACAACACCACAGAACGAAATTCTCATTGCGCCTTATGATGCAAAGAACATTTATATGGTTCAGTTCCACAATTCCGACAAGGTTTGGGATCCTGCACAAGCGGCAACTATCTCTGTTTTCAATGAATACTTCGGAGGCGGAATGAACGCTATTGTCTTCCAAGAAATGCGTGAAGCTAGAGCGTTGGCATATTCGGCAAGTGCAAATTACAGTACACCTTCTCGCCTTACCGATCGTGAAAATTTCAATACCTACATCATCACACAGAACGACAAGATGATGGACTGCATCACAGAGTTCAACAACCTCTTGAACAATGTGCCTGTGCGTCAAGCTAACTTCGACATTGCAAAACAAAGTCTCATCAAGAAGTTGGCGTCTGTTCGTACCAATAAATTCAGCGTTTTGGAAGCCTATCTGGCTGCACAACGCCTCGGACTGAACTGCACAATGACCGAACTCATCTATAAAGGCTTGCCAGCTGTTCAACTTCAAGACATCATCAACTTTGAGAAGACCAATATGGCAAACAAACCTTTCAAGTATATCATCCTTGGTAACGAGAAAGAACTTGATATGAAGGCACTTGAAAAGATTGCCCCTATTAAGCGTGTAACCACCGAAGAAATCTTCGGCTATTAATAGCAAAAACAAAAAGCCAATCGAGGAACAGGATTTCCTTGGTTGGCTTTCATTGCATTCAAGCAACAAAAACATTATAACATTTAAGATATTAAACAAAGAAGACGCTCTATGCACATTCATCTTAAATAATGAAGGCAAACAGCGTCGGTTCATTTTTCATTATGGCAGAATTTAAATACGCCCCAATGTTCCAATTGGGCAAAGACGAAACAGAGTATCGCCTTGTATCAAAGGAGGGTATCTCTGTCGGAAATTTTGAAGGACAAGAGATTTTAAAGGTATCGCCCGAGGCATTGACTTTGCTCGCACAAGAGGCTTTTCACGATTGTGAGTTCCTCCTCCGCCGTGCGCACAATGAGCAGGTTGCAGCCATTCTCCATGACCCCGATGCATCGGAGAACGACAAATATGTAGCACTGCAATTCTTGCGCAATGCCGAAACAGCAGCAAAAGGTGTGTTGCCATTCTGCCAAGACACGGGTACGGCGATTATTCATGGCGAAAAGGGACAGCACGTTTGGACAGGATTTGAAGACGAGGAAGCACTCTCGCGTGGTGTTTTCAACACCTTTACGCAAGAGAACTTGCGCTATTCGCAGAACGCGCCACTCAATATGTATGATGAAATCAATACAAAGTGCAACCTCCCCGCTCAAATCGACATTGAAGCGGCAGAAGGTGCAGAATACAAGTTTGTGATGGTAGCAAAGGGTGGAGGTTCTGCCAACAAAACCTACTTCTATCCGATGACCAAAGCCACCATACAAAACGAAGGTACGCTCATTCCTTTCCTCGTTGAAAAGATGAAGAGTCTCGGAACGGCTGCGTGTCCTCCTTATCACATCTGTTTTGTAATCGGTGGCACGTCGGCAGAGAAAAATCTCCTCACCGTTAAGCTCGGTAGCATCAAATATTACGACAATCTGCCCACAACAGGCGACGAAACGGGACGCGCTTTCCGTGACATTGAGCTTGAAGAAAAGATCTTGAAAGAAGCACATAAAATAGGCTTGGGCGCACAATTTGGAGGTAAATACCTTGCCCACGACATTCGCATCATTCGCCTGCCACGCCACGGTGCAAGCTGTCCTATCGGTATGGGTGTTTCTTGTTCAGCCGACCGCAACATCAAGGCTAAAATCAATAAAGATGGAATTTGGTTAGAAAAGATGGATACCAATCCTGGCGAACTCATCCCCGAGGAATATCGTCAACCAGGAGAAGGAGCAAAAGGCGTAGAAATCGACCTTGATAAGGGTATAGACGCTGTTCGTGCAGAACTCACCAAATATCCAGTTTCTACACGTGTAAATCTCAGAGGAACGATCATCGTTGCCCGCGACATTGCCCACGCAAAGCTCAAAGCACGCCTTGATGCAGGAGAAGAATTGCCACAATACTTTAAAGACTATCCTGTGCTTTATGCGGGTCCTGCAAAAACACCAAATGGTCTGCCTTGTGGTTCTATGGGACCTACAACTGCCAACCGAATGGACACCTATGTGGATGACTTCCAAGCCAAAGGTGCATCGCTCGTAATGATTGCAAAGGGCAATCGCACACAAGAAGTAACCGATGCTTGCAAGAAGCATGGTGGATTCTATCTCGGAACCATCGGTGGTGTAGCTGCAGTATTGTCTCAGAGTAGCATCAAGAGCATCGAATGCGTTGAATATCCAGAACTCGGTATGGAAGCTGTTTGGAAAATTACAGTGGAAGATTTCCCTGCTTTCATCCTCGTAGACGACAAAGGCAACGATTTTTTCCAACAGTTAAAACCATGGACAGGTTGCCCAACGAAATAAGTCATTATAAACTTTAGAATGGTGATGTAAGAATAGTCGGAGCTGACAAATACAAAATTGTTAGCTTCGACTATTTTTCATTATCAGCACATTGAATATTATTGCAGCAGAAAAGTTTTGTAGTTATGTGCCAAATGAGCTATACTTACCGGGTAACTGAGCCTCAGTTAGAACGCAACTGAGGCTCAGTTGAAATTCGTTTTTTACTATTGCTATATATAGCTGATTATCAAGTCTAATTGCTCATTATTGTGCCGAGTGTCTTTTCATCTTATTTGTTAACTTCCCATCAGCTTGTATCCAGTTGCCAGCATCTTGCTTAGTATTTACCCTTGAAGTAGCTTGCTTACGCCTGCAATAAAACGCTCAACAATCTGCACAGATTATCAGATGCAATCAGTTTGTTATTTAATAACCAAATTGAATTTAATGATTTACAAAACATTTGGTGACTGTGTATTCACCATAAGAAAATGATAAATCATTTGTAGCCACTTTTGAAGAAACTCATAAAATTATTATAACATGAAAAAAGAGCACTTCTTTCGCAAGAAATGCTCTTTGTGATTCCGGAGGGATTCAAACCCCCAACCTCTTGATCCGTAGTCAAGTGCTCTATTCAGTTGAGCTACGGAACCATTATTATGGACTATTGATTAAACAAGTGTTGCCTTGTTTCTCAATTGCGAGTGCAAAGTTAGACATTTTTTTTCTAACCTCCAAATTTTAGACCATATTTTTTACTCTTTTTTTTCTTCTTCATCTTTCAACTTTGGCAGTTTTATGTTGTATCTAACAGCTACAAAGCGAGTTATCGTGATAAAGAGAAACGCAATAGTTGTTGCGATAGATATGTTTACGCCCATAAAAACCAAGAAACCATAGAGCATGCCTCCTGCAACACTTGCCAAAGCATAGATTTCTTCGTGAAAAATTACAGGTACATTGTTCAGCAACACATCACGAATAATACCTCCTGCAACACCCGAAATGCACCCCATCACGATGGCAACCCAAAACGGATAACCTAAGGCGGTAGTTTTCTGAATTGCCACTATGGTGAAGAGTGCCAATCCGAGCGTGTCAAAAACAAACCAAGCATTGTCTAATCGCTTCATCAAATTGCGTGATATGATGGTTAAGAAGAGGGCAATGCCCGTGCATAGCAGATATTTTGCATCTGTTACCCAAAACGGAGGGACGCCCAATATGAGATCCCTGATCGTTCCGCCACCTATGGCCACTGCCACTCCACATACGTATCCCCCGAACCAATCAAAGTGCTTTGCCGCTGCATGCCTAATACCTGAAATCGCAAATGCGAGTGTACCAAAAATTTCTAATCCTTCCTGCAACGTATTTACAAGTTGCGGATCATTATATACCATTGAGATTTTAAATTAAGTTTACTATTTTAATTTACCACGTTTTGTGGTGTTCCATCTATGAAAGCCTTTATGTTTGCCACACATATCTTCATCAAGCGTTGCCGTGCTTCGAGCGTTGCCCAAGCATTGTGGGGGGTGATGAAGGCTTTCGGATGGCGCATCAAAGGCGTATCGGGTGCTGGTGGCTCTTGTGTGAGAACGTCTGCACAATAAGCTTGAAGATGCCCATTGTTCAACGCACGCACGACAGCCGCCTCGTCAATCAATCCGCCACGACCTGTATTGATAAGGATCGTTCCTGAGCGCATCTCGGCTAAAGTTTCATCGTTGATCATCTGTGCTGTTTCTGGTGTAAGCGGACAGTGCAAAGAGATAATATCCGATGTATTGAGCAATCCGTTGAGCGTTGTTTTTCTCACCCATTCAGGAAGATCACTACTGTTTTTGCTCGTGAAGGCAGAAATATCCATTCCGAATGTATGCCCAATTTGTGCTACTTTGTTACCAATGCTGCCCAAGCCAACAATACCCAAAGTTTTTCCAGCAAGTTCTATGAGTGGAGTGTCCCAATAGCAAAACGCCCGCTGTTTGCTCCAAACACCCTCACGCGTTTGGTCGGCATAATGTTCTATGCGAGTGGCTACATTCAGCAAATGTGCAAAAACTGCTTGTGCAACACTATCGGTGCTGTATGCAGGAATGTTGGTAACAATAATTCCTCGTTCTGCAGCCGCCTTGATATCAATATTATTATAACCCGTAGCCAATTCACCAATGTATTTGAGTTTAGGGAGTTGGTCGATAATTTCTTTTGTGATATTGATCTTATTAACGAGGATGATGTCTGCGTCTTTCGCTCTTTCAACAACCTCTTCTTCGGTAGAGAAATCATACAAGACAAATTCTCCCAATGCTTCTACTGCTTCCCAAGAGATGTCTCCAGGGTTGGCTGCATAGCCATCTAAATCTACTATTTTCATGTTTATTTTTCTTTAAACCGCTCTCCCCAACAGTTCAGCATGCGCTGATAATGTTTTTCTTCTTGCGGTGAATGCTGAGGAAACCAAAACCTTTTCTCAGAAAGAGCGGTTGGTAAATATTGTTGTTCTGTGAAGTTATCTTTATAATTATGTGGATATTTGTAACCATCGGCATATCCGAGCGATTCCATCAGTTTGGTTGGAGCGTTTCGGAGATGAAGCGGGACGGGTTGGTTTCCCGATTTTCTCACTTCTGCCAAGGCTGCATCAATCGCATAGTAGGCAGAGTTGCTTTTGGGCGAAACTGCCAAATAAACAGCGGCTTCTGCCAATGGTATGCGCCCTTCTGGCCATCCTATTTTTGCAATGGCATCGAAGGCTGCATTTGCTAAAAGGAGGGCATTGGGATTTGCTAAACCAATGTCTTCTGCAGCACTGATAACAAGTCGTCGGGCAATGAATTTAGGGTCTTCGCCACCCTCTATCATCCTTGCCATCCAATAGAGTGCAGCATCGGGGTCGCTTCCTCTAATCGACTTAATCATTGCCGACACTAAATCGTAGTGCATTTCTCCATCTTTGTCATATGCAGTTGGATTTTGTTGCAAATAATTTTCAACAAGTTCGTCTGTGATGCGTAAGGGTGTTTCTGTCGTGGAAGTTACGATGAGTTCCAAGAGATTCAGTAGCTTTCGTGCGTCGCCACCACTGTAACGTATGATTGCTTTTGTTTCACAAAGTTCTATCGCTCTTTCTTTAAGAGAACTATCGTTTGTTATGGCAGAAATGAGCAATTGGCGAAGTTCATCTTCGTCTAAGCTCTTTAACACAAAGACTTGACAACGTGACAAGAGCGGTCTAATCACTTCGAAAGAAGGATTTTCTGTTGTTGCCCCGATGAGTGTAATGATGCCTTTCTCCACTGCTGCCAGCAACGAGTCTTGCTGCGATTTCGAGAAACGATGAATTTCATCTATAAATAAAATAGGCGAAGCAGCAGTGAAAAAACGATTGTTTTTAGCTTTTTCTATTACATCCCGCACATCCCGCACGCCACTGGTTACGGCAGAAAGCGTGTAGAATGGTGTTTCAAGTTTGTGAGCGATGAGTTGCGCTAATGTGGTTTTTCCCACCCCTGGAGGTCCCCATAGAATGAAAGAAGAGACACGGCGTGACACCACCATATTTCTTAATAATGCTCCCTCACCTATCAAATGCCGCTGTCCGATGTAGGCTTCCAGCGTCTGGGGTCTCATTCTTTCAGCTAATGGTTCCATATTGGTATGACCTTCGTTATAAAATTTATCTCTTGCAAAGATACAAAACTATTTTGCAAACAACCTTATAAGCATGCAGAAATTTTTCTTACATCTTTTTTCATAAAATGTTTGGTGTTTCAGTCAATTGTACTTAATTTTGCAGCGTTTCTTGAAAAAGAGGAAACACAATCGAAATTAAGACAAGCATTCGAAAAGAAATTATGACGCGTAAAGGACAAGCACTTTCATTAAAAAATCTAACAAAAAGTAACGTATGGGATCTTCAAGAAAATGATGTTTTTCGTTTGTGGTCTCGTGCAGAACGAGAAGCTGATCTCAAAGACAATGAGCACCGCTACATTGACATCATAAAGAGTGCTTTTACCATTGAAGAGGTAAAAGTCGATAAACCAGAAGTTATCAAAAAATATGAAGATCGTGGTTGTAAGGTTGCACAAGTGCGCTTAGACGATAACACAACTGTAAAGTGGGCTATCAAGAAAAAGCCTATCGTTCGCATCACCGACCTCACAAAAGACAACATTGGTCATATCTCTGCAAGGAAACTCATAGAGGTCTTGGAAACCAACTTCGGAGGCGGATGGGAAAGTCTGCCACAACATACGCAAAACATCATCCAAGAAACATTTGAAGTTTCAACCACTACCCTGCCTACAGAACGCCTAAAAAAAACAGGTGGTTTGTATGAAAAAAAACTATCAGAGGGGTTTGAAGTTTTAGAAATCATTAAAGGCGCATGGACAGAAGCCATCTTCTTAAAGGAAAAAACCATCGAAAACTATGTCGATGAGGATGAGCCAAGCGATGACGACTTGATGAGAATTCAACAAGACTTAGACGATGAAGATGATGATATGGACGACTTGCCAGAAGATGAATCGGAGCAAGATGAGGACGATGCGTTTGATGAAGATAGGCTGACAGAAGAAAGTTATCGCACTACCTTTGATGCAAATCCAGATGATTTAGACATCCGACCAGAAGAAGTTGCCGATGATGAGGAATTTTAAGAAAATTCTTTAATGCAACATCCGAAAAATGGAAAAACAGGAAAGGTATCTCATCAATTACTCTTCTGTTTTTCCATTATTTTTCGGCGTTTGATTGCACGTCATCACTTGCTATCGCAATTGTAATTTATTCATCCTGAAAGCAAAGCATTCTCAAACAGTCTAACAGCTGTAAATTATCAAGAGAAAAAGCCCTGCACACATTTCAAAGGATTAAAAGAATTGACCAAAACAGCTACACTGCGAAAAATATTGACAAACAGTACAATTCATTCCTCTATCTGCTCAAACAATTAACATTTCTTAAAAAGAATAAAGCATAAAAGTACCAAAAGATCTTGATAATATAGAATAAAAAAGCTACATTTGCAGTAACGTAATAACTGTTTTTGGCAACATTTTAATCTAGTAATCTCATGACTAAGTACAACATAACGGATAAAAAAGAGAAAATAGCTGCTTATCGTGGTCGTATTAATCCCGAATTGATGGACGAGCTGAAAGAGCAAATTTTCGATTTGATACTCATACAAAAGAAGTACAAAGACAAGAATTTTTCAGCAAGGAAATTGGCAGAAATTTTGGGTACAAACACTAGATATATTTCTGCGGTTATCAGCATAAGGTTTCATACCAACTACAAATCTTTTATCAACAAATTTCGGATAGAAGAAGCAATGACCATTCTTGCCGATAAGCGTTATAAAGATCTGAGTATGCAAGACATCAGCGATATGGTAGGCTTTGCCAACCGGCAATCTTTCTATGCGTCATTCTACAAAATCAATCAGATGACACCTAAGGAATACAAAACACGATTTTTGGTAGAATAGACACTGCTAACGTCGCACAGAACAACAAAAAACAAATATAGACAACAACAGATATGAAAAATAGATCGTTTCAATTTTCAGATGAACGATTTGAAGACCTTCAGTTGCTTCGATACGAACTGAAAGGCTTCGAGACACTTTCGCTTTCGCAAAAGCAATATATTTATTGCCTCTCACAAGCAACACTCTTTGGGAGAGACATTACTTTTGACCAATTCGGAAAGTATAATTTGCGCATAAGAAAAATCCTTGAGGCGATTTATCTAAACGCAGCCGCAGAAAAACAGAGCGATGATTTTAAAGCACTCGAAGTTTATCTCAAGCGCATTTGGTTTTCTAATGGCATATATCATCATTACGGATCAGAAAAAATCACCCCCAAATTCTCTTCCGACTTTTTCCAAACTGAGGTTCTGAAACTTCCGGCTACATCTTTGCCACTTCGCAAAGATGAAACACCGACCGAATTTTTGAATGAAATTCTCTCTGTTATTTTTAATCCTTCACTCCTTGCAAAGAAAGTAAACAAGACTGATGGTGCAGACATTGTCGCATCGTCGGCCTGTAATTTTTATGAGGGTGTTACTCAAAAAGAAGTCGAGGATTACTATGCGGCACAGAAAGAAAAAGGCGACCTACTCCACCCCATATCTTATGGATTAAACACCACGCTAAAGAAAGAAAACGGAGAAATAAAAGAAGAGGTCTGGAACATCCATGGAAAGTATGGCGCAGCCATTAAAAAGATTGTCTATTGGTTAGAAAAAGCAATCGATTTTTGCGAAACCAACAAACAAAAAAAGGTTATTCAGCACCTTATTCAATATTATACGACAGGCGAACTATCTGATTTCGACACCTATTCCGTCGCATGGGTGGAAGACGACAAAGACGCACGCATCGATTTTATCAATGGATTTATCGAGGTTTATAGCGATCCGCTCGGACTGAAAGGTTCATGGGAAGGCATTGTTCATTATAAAGATGTAGAGGCGACAAAACGCACCCAACTCATTTCTGAAAATGCACAATGGTTTGAGGATCATTCACCCATTGACAAACGTTTCAAAAAAGAAAAGGTAAAGGGCATCAGTGCCAATGTGGTTTGCGCTGCAATGCTTGGCGGCGACGAGTATCCTTCCACCGCCATAGGCATAAACCTGCCCAATGCAGATTGGATCAGGGCAGAATATGGATCAAAAAGTGTTACTATTTCTAATCTCATTCATGCTTATGATACCGTAGCAAAAGGCAACGGGTTTCTCGAAGAATTTGTACCTGATGCACAGACACAAGCGTGGATAAAAGCCTATGGCGACCAAACAAACAATCTTCACACCGACCTACACGAGTGTCTCGGTCACGGCAGCGGACGTTTGCTAGATGGTGTCAGCTCAGATGCACTCAAAAACTATGGCAATACGATAGAAGAAACACGCGCCGACCTCTTCGGACTGTATTACATTGCCGATGAGAAGCTCATTGAACTAGGACTTTTAGATACAAAAGAAGCCTACAAAGCTGAATATTACAGCTTTATGCTGAACGGACTGATGACACAATTAGTGCGTATCAATCCCGGAAAAAAGATTGAAGAAGCTCACATGCAAAACCGCGCACTCATTGCTCAATGGGCATTTGACATGGGGAAAGATGCAAACGTGGTGGAAATCATTCAACGAGCGAACGATAGTAAGGATTCCGCAAAAACCTACATTCAAATCAATGACTACACAGCTTTGCGAGCAATCTTTTCCAAACAACTGTCTGAAATTCAACGCATAAAGAGCGAGGGAGATTATGAAGCTGCTCGGCAATTAGTAGAAAAATATGCCATTCACGTAGATGAAAAGCTTCACAGCGAAGTACTCGAACGATACGAACGGCTCAACATTGCCCCTTATAAAGGTTTCATTAATCCGATCTTGAAGCCCGTTTACGACAAAGAAAATAACATCACGGACATCTTAGTGGATTATTCGGAAACCTACACCGAGCAAATGCTAAGATATTCCTCAGAATATGCAACATTATGACCCAAGAACTCAACAACAAAATAAAGCAAATCAAACAAACATTCCATCTCTTTATGGATGGTGTTGCGTCGCATTCCATGCGCCAAAAAGGCAGCGACTACAAAGTGAATTGGGGCATCCCAATTACGCGCTTGAAGGAAATCGCAAAAGAATACGGGAAAGACATGTCACTCGCCATTGCCCTTTGGAAAGAAAACACGCGCGAATGTAAAATTCTTGCCACCTACATTATGCCTGCCGAGGAGGTAGACAATGACCTTGTAGAGATTTGGATGTCTGAAGTTAAGACGCAAGAATTGGCAGAATTGCTTGCGTTCAACCTTCTGCGCCACACCACCATTGCTCCCACACTTGCTTTTCGGATGATAGCCACCGATAATGACTACCAACAAATCTGTGGCTATCAGCTTTTAGCTTGCCTCTTTGCAGACAGAAAAGAACTCAATGAACGTGCCATTAACGAGTTTTTCGACCAAGCCAAAACGGCACTCGAAAGTTCAAATATCACTATCAAACACGCTGCCTATAATGCCATTATAAAGTTTTGCAACTTAGGAGATGATTTTGAGAAACTCGCCATGCAAGCCTTTGCTGCATTCAATATTCTTTAATATCGATACAAAAAAAATCTATTCAAGATTGGGCGAATTGGGCGATAATATAGGCATCTGACAAACAAACTATACTTGCACGGCAAGATAATTCCTAAAATACAACTTATTTATTCTCAATTAGATACACTTCAATAAATATCTTGCAACGTAAGTAAGGCTCATTTGAGTTCAACTATGGCTTACCTTTTTTCTTCCTGTTTTTCATTGGTGCTTTATCATTGCCATGACGGAAAAATGATGAGAGGGCGTCGGCTATAAAACGCATCCTATCGCACCAAAGTGTGAAGAACCGACGAGTAGTAGCATTAAAGAACGTTTTGGTTAAACCCTAACGGTCTAATGACCGAATTGGGTTAAACCAAATGAGCAACGAAAAAACGAGGAACGAAGTTTTTACATTGCCGTGGCGAATAATCGTTCTCAGAACGCTTGCCTAAGCAAGTAATCGTTTTCAGACGCTCGCATGGCGAGAAAACGACTAAATGAAATTAAACTAAAATGGCAATCCGATGGCAAAGTGGAAGGCTTGTGCATCACGAAACTTCGTGATGTTATAAAATCCGCTTTTTCCCGTTTCATAGGGAACATGCAAGCCCACTCCCCAATCAAAGCGCACCATGAAAAAGCCCAAGTCATAGCGAATGCCAACACCTGTTCCGAAAGCCAATTCTTTCAGAAAATTTTTCAAGCGAAATTGTGCATCTGGGCGTGTGTCGTCGTTGCGCAAAGCCCAAACATTACCTGCGTCTAAGAAAACTGCACCATAAAGATTGCCCACCAAATGGGGACGATACTCAAGGTTTAGCTGCAATTTCACATCGCCCGTTTGTTCCACATAAGACGCTTGTCGCGAATGCGACAAATAACGACCTGGACCTATTTCACGCACGTTGAAAGCACGAATGCTATTGGCTCCCCCCACAAAGAATTGTTCTGAGTAGGGCGCAAATCGACTGTTGCCATAAGCCCAAACAACGCCCAAATTGGCATAGGCTGCGATGGTGGATTTTGAGGTCAAAGTCCAAAGTTTTGAAAAGTTGGTTTCAACTTTAACAAACTGCGCAAAAGGATTTTTGAACATCGTTTTATATGCCTTGCCCCACTTTTCGCCTGCAATGGCATAGCCCAATGAAACGATGTTCGAGGCCTCACTTGCCATTACCGACCAACGAATCGGATGGCGTAGCGATGCCGGACTTTGGTAGGTGTACTGAAAACTCATTCTCGGTATAAACTGATCGGCCATCGACACTTCCAAATAGGTCAAACTATCAATCAGTTCTGCAAAGCGTGATGTGGAGCTGTGCATGAACTCATAAGAAAGCGTGAGCGGTTTGAAGACAAACGATTGTCGTTCGTTGGGCATCCAGCTATAAGCCAATTCGCCTGAAATCACCCGCCGTTTGTAGTATTCTGCACGATTAATGATGTTTAGCGATGCACTGAATGTGGTCATCGGGTTCTCAAAATAACTTCTGCGTTGCTTCGGAATAGGTATGCTTTCACCACGTGCTAAGGCTTCCTCTATACGTTTTTTGTTGCGCTCGCGGCGTACACGAGCGGGCAACTGAAAAGGATTAAGCATCCGTGGGAACTGAAGACTGGCTTCTGCACCATATTGGTAATCATTAAACCCACGCATCCCTTCTGCATAGGTTCGATTGGTACTCCATTCATAGCTTCCATGTAAACGGAAATTCAATAGCTCACCACCCCTGAAAGCATTGCGTTTAGTCATACCTACCACCAATTCTGGACCATATTTTCCCGTGGTGCGTCCTCGGGCATAACCCTCAACATAGAAGTCATAGGGTTTATCGAAGATACAATCCAACCGCATATCGAGTATCGAACAAGTGTCTGTCGTATCTCGAGGTGTGAACGACAGATTAGTGACAGCAAACAAACCTGTGGCATTGAGCCGCTGAATGCTTTCTTGATGTTTTGCCAAGGAATAAGTGTCGCCTGGGCGCAGTTGTACATCATCGCTCAACACACGCATACGCAGTGGCGCACGGCTATGATTGTAATGCAGCGTGAAATTGCGTGAACGTCGCTCGTTTTGCAGAGTTTCCATGAATTGACGCTGCATATAGATGTCTATCTTTCCTATTTTCCATTGTCGAAGCGTATTATTGCTCACAGAATCAGCCACTTGTAGACGCATCACTACCCCACCTTTAACATGCGTTGTATCTGCCAAATAGCTCGCATCATTGTTTTGATAGAAATAATATCCATTATCACGGAGCAAGGTGGTGATACGTGTGCGTTCACTTTCAAGCGAAGCCACGTCAAAAGGGGAACCTTTTCGCACGATGGCATTTGCTGTATCAGCTTTTATTAAACTATCGGCAAAGGCAGGAAAGCCAATGTATTGCAGACTATCGATACGCCAAAGATGCCCCATATCAACACTGTATTGCATTTTTGCTTTCTTCGGATGGCGCAGCGGGAGAGCTTTATAGGTGATGTTTCCATTGAAATAGCCCCGCTTTTTCAACAGATTTTCGCCCACGGTAGAGCGTAGATCTGGTGCAATGTGGCTCATCAACACAGGCGATGAACCAAATGTGCGTGCCAACCAGCGACCAACGCCGGCCGAATCAGCCGAAAAGGCATTCCATAACCATAAACCTATGGGGAAAGGCGTTTTCAGCGAGGGACTATCGAAGAGCGAACCATTTGGTTTGGTCGCCAAAACGAGGTCTAATTCTTCTTTGACGGCTGTTGCATGGGCATTTTTTTCGTAATTAGTGTATTGCGTGGGCAGCATACCTGTGTAGAGTTGTTCACCTTCAGGGATAGCACTCGTTGTGCTGCAAGCCACAATTGCCAACAAAGTGAGCATCACGCACAACGCACACAAAACTTTTTTTTGATTTATATCTTTATTTCTTTTGTTCATTTTCAAATCTTATTAAGCTGTCTTTCTTTGTTTTAATCGAATCTTGCAAAGGAGCATCATTCGTATTTTGACTCTTAAATTTGAAGATGTCTTTGAAATGTTGGAGTTTTCTGCGCCACATAAACCCTACGCCAAACTCGCCTTGCTGACCTTCCAACCAATCGTAGGCTTCTCGCTCATAAAAAACTTTGAGATATTTTGTTTCCTTTTTGTTCAAGCGATATTCCATCGAAAGATTATCGAAGAAAGCCCCGTTGCGCTCTGAAAGTTGTGAACCTGTCGACACACGTCCACCCATCACAAGCCGCAATCGATTGTCCCACAATCGCTTAGAAAATTTAAACGTATAGTCGGTGTGGAGTGCTCCATTAGCGTCTGCCGTACTCTCCATATTGGCAGAGAGCGACAAGCCCATCGACTTTAATGCCGTTCCCGTGATGGCGTTCACCTGTGATTGTAAAAATCCAGCCAACGCACCACTCATTACCGTATTGGTGCCACTTGTGTTCGTTCCATCAAGATAGAGCCCAGATGCCAACATCGTCACAGCGAGCTTCGACCGTTCCTCGGCACTGCGTGTATTGAGTTCATTTTTAATTTCTTGGTCTTCTGGGGCATCAATGATGAACTCTATTCCAGGCTTAGGGAAACGCTTTGAAAGCCGCACACCACATTGGAAATCAACAAATCGGCTTTGCTCTGAAACATCGGCAACACTCGCTCGAACTTCTTCTGTAGCCTCAATACTCAATAATGGCTCCATAGGGTTGCCTTGAAACTCGATGTATGAGCCTTGCTGAATATTGAATGTGCGAAGCGGAATAACTGGCAGAGAGTATTTCATTACACCATTGCCCAACGTGTATCTGCCACGAAGCTCTACACCCGTTGCTGGCGCATAATTCATGAGCAACGTCCCACCTCCGAAGAGGTCGATGTAATTTGATTTATCGCTGTTGAGGGCGCAAAGAATATGGGCTTGTTCGTCAATATTAACAGCCAACCCCATGGTGAAACCCGTGATGTCTGGACGACGCACAACATCGGGGGTAGAGTCGTTGAGCATTGCAAACTGCACAAGATCATTCAATTCGTTGTCTGTCGTGAGCGTTGCATCACGCAGAATATAAGTCATGTCCGTATTACCCAGCACGTCTAATCGCCCTCTTAGATCGAGTTTGGAAAGGAGTCCCTGCATACGTCCATTGAAATCGACAAACACCTTTCCAAATACTTCCGACCGTGGGTTTTCTTTTGCATTGATAATTTGGAAATTTTGAGCACGCATTTGTATGTCCATACGCATTTTGTCGAGGTTTGAAAAATCAAGATACCCCCTCATTGTCAGTGGCGAATTGTTATTGGCAAACAGCTCAAAATTTTCAAATTCCACCCTACTGTTATTGATCAGCACGGGGTCATCGGCAAAGCGCATATTCACACCATAAGGAATACTTTCCAAGTGTGCTGACTCGAGCTGCAATTCGCCATCTATGTCTAATTTGTTCAAAGCCCCGTTCAACGTGAGCATACCTTCACAAACACCTTGCAAACCTACAATCTTGTCTGGAACAAACCCATTTATGTAGTTCAACGGAAAGCGTTTCATCGCAAATTCGGCTTCCAAATGTCCTGCGCCAGCACTGTTGTAAGTTCCTGAAAGCTCGCCTACATCTTCGTCGTCCTTACTAATATAGGCGGCTACCTTGTGCGTGCCATTCTCCAGCGGCATATAAACGAGTTGCAACCCCATCTTTCCCATCGGATTTTGTTCATAGGTCATATTGCTGATTGCCATATCTGTAGAGATGGTGAGGTCGGATGACGTTTGAACAATATGATAATCGCCATTAAGTTCGCCCGAAATGCGAGGTGCAAAAGGCAAGATTGCCAATAACTGTTCCACTTCAAACCGATGAACAGACAGCGTAAGATTTTGCAACGAAGTGCTGTCGCTGTCTTCCGAAACCAATTGCAGACCCGCTCCATCGCTTGCTTTCATCTGTAAATTGGCAGAAACATGCCGGTCACGACCTACATAAACAAAATTGTCATCGTTCACCGTAAATTGTTTGTAGCCCAATGTTGCCGTGGAAGAGGTCAGACTGAGGTTCAATCCTCGATTGATTACCGTGGCTTTAAATCCTAAATCAATTGCCGAACGACCTTTCAAGTCGTCCACCGAGATGAGTGATTGCAATCCGTGTTCATAGATGGCACCCTGCATACGCCCTATGTAGGGATAGGTATTCGTTCGATCGTTGGCAATGGTGAGATTGTAATGCAGATTTTCTTGCTCATTGTAAAGCGATCCACGCAGCGTATCGATGCACAAACTATCGTATTGTATGCGCTCAACATAAAGATTGCCATTCAATCCTTCTATGGGTGAGGAAGTAAGAGCAATGTCGGCGGTTTGGAACGAATAGCCCTGTTGAGCAAGTAAGCTACTAAAGAAATTCGTTTTCCCACTCTTGAGCGTGAAATGACCTGTGGGTAGGAATTGACGGAGCGCAGGTTGGTCTATGAACTTATTGTGGGCTTGTGCTTTCAGTTCTTTATAAAGTTGTCGGGCATTGGCGAGCAATTGCTGATAGCTTTCCGAGAAAGCTGTGTTTAAAGTGAAATCGCCACCTTTGACAATGGCTTTAAGCGTGTCTTTTTGGCTCAAAAGATCAACGAAAACATCACCGGGACAATAGGTCTTATTATCAATGGTGGCTTGCAGTTGTCCCATCGTTCCACGAAGGAAAATTGCTTCTCGTCCATCTGTTGTAAACATAAGGTCGGGTGCAAAAGAAGCGGTAAAAGGCTGTTGTGTGAAGCCTAAATCATAGAGATTAATCTGTCCAACATTACCCTTCAGTTGGGCTTTGATAGCTTTCCCATTCATATTCGTTGAGAACTGACAGCCCCCTGTAAAGAGCTGTTTTTCGCTGTTGCCGTGGCTTTCCGTCAATTGGATATGGTTCAGACTGCCTTCAGCACTGTGTTGATGCTTCATATCCGTGCGAATATGAAGTTGTCCGTCGGCTATGGCGTGATAATCTTTGGGCGTCAAACCGAGCGATTTCAAAGCCGAGTGGCGAAGATCGAAATCAAAGTTGGCAGTAAGAAGTTGGTTTTTCAGAGTGCCATCTACCCAAAAATCGCCTGCTGCTAAAAACTGTTGAGGCTGTCCTCGATGTTCGCTATGGAGCAAAAGATTTCCCATCGTTCCTTTAACCGTATGTGTATGGGTAAGATCCGATGTAAGCAAGAGATCTATCTCTGTTCCAAGCAAATAGGGATAATCCTTTATGCCGATTTGGCGAAGATTTGCCTGCGTCACTTTTCCCCATAGCCTACCGTTAATTTTCCGTCTAACAACCTTACCCGAAAAGTTCAACCTGCTGGTTATCATAGCGTTGTTGGTCTGCACACTTGCTTGTGCCACGGCATTACGCAAGCGTATTTTGGCTTGTAGGCGGTTGAGCAAATAATTTTCATATTGAAAACTTCCGATGTCGGCATTCAAATTTAGTTGGGCAGTGGACTTCAAAAGATCTATTCCTCGTCCTTTAGCAGTGAATTGGGCAGTAAGTGGCGAACATTTCATCCAAGGCAAGAAACGCTGCAAAGGAAGTTGATGGACTTTTGCCGTAATTGCATAAGCATCTGTTCTGCGGTCATATTCGCCTACGAGCATAAATCCGCCGCCGCCAGTTGTCAGGCGGATGTTGGTTTTGTAATGCCCATTTCGCGCACCGATGTATCCCTTCAATCCTATGGCTTGTGGCAGTTTCACTTGTGCAGACAACTCATGCGGTAAGAAGCGTTGTGCAAAACGCAAGTCATTGATGGCGGCTTGCAAAGCAAGTTTTGCAGAAAGACGTTGTAAATCAGTAGGATTTTCGATACTTCCAGCAATCGAAAACGAGAAATAACGTTGCATTTCGAGCCGCATCTTTGCAATCCTTGCCCGCTGTAAATTACCTTTCAACCGAAGGTCAAGGCTGATTGGAAGTGTAGGTAAGGCGGTAACATATTTTTTGCTTGCCACAGGCAGAAAAGCATTGAAGTCGGCGGGATGGAAATTGCCCTTGAGATCCAAGGCGACTTCACCTGGATTGCGGTTTGCAAAAGCATTCAGTGGCATATTAACCTGTCCGCTTAGATCAGTATGCGACATCTTCAGATGCAGATCAGAGAGATTGAGCAAGGTTGCATTCAGACTTATTGCACTTTGAAAGTCCTTCACCATCAGTCCGCTATGTTCTTTAAAATTGGCAGCCCGCACCCGCATTCGCAGCGCAGGCGCAGCAAAATGAAGCGAGTCGATGCCCAAATTCAGTGCTTTGCAGGCAATATGCCCCGCATCAAAACCTTGTTTTGCTCTGGGTTGAAAGTTGGCATCATACGCTAGCCTACTACCAGAACAATCAAACTTCCCTACACTATATATGTTATCTTTCAAAAACAAATGGGCATCCTGCGCCACCGCCTTTTCAAAATGACTATCAATGGAAATCGTGTCGCCTGGTAAGTGTAGTGCCAATGCCACGCCTGCCAATTCGGTTTTGTCTATTCCTATGCGCCAAAGCGGTTTAGGCTTTGTCGTGTCTTCTGGAACGGTGTCGGCAAGGGCTATATCTACCCATCCACCATTGAACATCGCTCGGTCAATGTGTATAGAATCATCATGCAGATCGATGCCATGGCTCACGATATGAAGTTGTGCCAATTCCCCTTTGATGCGCAAATCTCCGATGAACGAGAGTGTATTGGTCTTCAATTGTTTAAGCGTCAAAGCATCCACTTCCACACGTCGTTTGAAAAGGGGCAACAATTGCACGTCTACCACCACTTCCTGTGCATTCACCACCGTGTCCATCATCGCCTCGCCACCACCTCGTGGTTGCAAAGCCAAAACGCTATCCAGCTTCAAATAAAGCGGAAACGAAAGATCCACGCGACCTATCGAAATCTTCATGCCTGTTTTCTCTGAGGCATAGGCAGTGGCTTTGTCGACAGCCCATTGCTGAACGGGGCGACAATACAACAAAAGTGAGAGTATAAAAAAGAGCAAAATCGGAGTCAAAAGAATGACTATCAATGCCTTTAGAGATTTCTTCATATCCTTCATTCGTCCGCTTCAGCGAACGCATTTTATACGTATAAATGGCAGCATCGTCTCATCAAGCCATTTTCCACTCATAAGGGCAACTCTATATACGCACCCAAGCATATCAGAAAATAAACTTTGAAACGTTCTGCAAAGTAACACAAAAAAATTTGAAAAACGAAACCTTCCATGTGCATATTTTACAATATGTTTTCAAATGAGCCTCACTTGCGAGGTAACTGAGGTTTATTTGTGTCCTGAGTGAGGCTCATTTGAGAAGCAAACAAGAAGACATCAGAATCTTCAAGTTTTTTTAATATTATTTAGGTGGTTATTTTTAACGATATTGCTTTATTTGTATTACTTTTGCGACTTATTAAAGGTGGCGTTGCAAACACCCCCAAAGAAAAAACCCTAAAAATTGAAAGAGAACATGACGGAAGCTATCGACATTCGCGAACTCAATATCAGAATCGAACAGCAAAGCGCATTCGTAACCAATCTGGTTACAGGCATGCGGCAGGTTATCATCGGACAGCAACATCTCATAGACTCGTTGCTCATCGGACTATTGAGCAATGGTCATATCCTCCTTGAAGGTGTGCCCGGGCTTGCAAAGACACTCGCCATCAAAACATTGGCACAACTCATTGATGCGAAATATAACCGTATTCAATTCACCCCCGACTTGTTGCCAGCCGATGTCGTGGGTACGCAGATTTATTCGCAGAAAGACGAACGATTTACGGTGAAGAAAGGACCTGTTTTCGCTAACTTTGTCTTGGCAGATGAAATCAACCGAGCACCAGCAAAAGTACAAAGCGCACTGCTTGAAGCGATGCAAGAACACCAAGTAACCATTGGCGAAGAAACTTTCCGTCTCCCCTCGCCTTTCATGGTAATGGCAACGCAAAATCCTGTGGAGCAGGAAGGTACTTACATTCTTCCAGAAGCACAAGTTGACCGCTTCATGCTCAAAGTGGTGATCGACTACCCCACTCTCGAAGAAGAAAAACAAGTCATCCGCCAAAACCTTAAGGGCGAAAGCAAAAAAGTGTTACCCGTTACCACAGCAGACGAAATTCTGCGTGCAAGAGGCGTAGTGGAAGAGGTTTATATTGATGAAAAAATCGAACAATACATTGCCGACATCGTCTTTGCAACCCGCTATCCAGAACGCTACCAACTTCCAACGCTACGCAACATGATTACGTTTGGTGCCAGTCCACGTGCAGGCATCAATCTGGCAAAGGGCGCACGTGCCTATGCGTTCATCAAACGCCGTGGCTATGTGGTTCCAGAGGACGTCCGTGCCATTGCCCACGATGTGTTGCGCCATCGCATCGGTCTTTCGTATGAGGCTGAAGCAGAAAACATCAGTAGCGAAACGATCATCAGTGAAATTATTAATAAGGTGGAAGTGCCATAAACCTCGACGTTTTCGTTAAGCCAAATGCGCAACGGAAAAACGAGAACAATTTTTTTACATTGCCATGGCGAAAAAACTTTCTCAGAACGCTTGCTAAAGCAAGAAAATGACTAAATACCCCCGAAAACCCAATGGAGAAAACGGAAATACTCAAGAAGGTAAGGAAAATAGAAATCAAGACGCGTCGTCTGAGCCAAAACATCTTTGCAGGTCAATATCATTCGGCCTTCAAAGGAAGGGGTATGGCATTTTCGGAAGTGAGAGAATATCAATATGGCGACGATGTGCGCGACATTGATTGGAACGTAACGGCACGCTTCCACCATCCTTATGTAAAAGTGTTTGAAGAAGAGCGCGAACTCACCGTGATGCTTCTCATTGACGTAAGCGGCTCACTCGACTTCGGAACACAACGGCAAACAAAGCGCGACTTGGTGAGCCAAATTGCAGCAACACTTGCTTTTTCTGCCATTCAGAACAATGACAAGATTGGAGTGGTGTTTTTCACAGACAGAATTGAGAAATACATCCCGCCCAAGAAAGGAAGAAAGCACATTCTGCACATCATCCAAGAGACGCTCCACTTGCAACCCACAAGTAGGAAAACCAACATCGGAAACGCCATTGAGTTCCTCACAAAAGTGATGAAAAGACACTGCACAGCGTTTCTCTTGAGCGATTTCTACGAAAAGAAAGACTATCAAAATCGGCTCACTATCGCCAATCGGAAACACGATCTCATCGCACTTCAAGTCTATGACGAACGTGCCAAGGAATTGCCTGATGTGGGACTGATGTTCATCAACGATGCCGAAACAAACGAAGAGATGCTCATCGACACCAGTAGCGAACGTGTGCGAAAAGCCCATAAAGCACACTGGGACAAACAACAAGCTCAGTTACACGACATATTCGCCAAAAGCAACGTAGATAACATCTCAATTGCAACGAACGAAGACTTTGTGAAAAAACTCATGATGCTCTTCGCACAAAGAAGTTAAAACGAAAATCAAAAAAGAGTTGAAATGAAAAAATATGCCTACATTCTTTTCTTCCTCGTCCACTCGCTCATCGCCAGCGGACAAGTGAGCGTGGATGCACAACTCGACTCAACCCAAATACGTATCGGCGAACAAACCCACCTTTCGCTGACGGTCATCGCACCAGAAGGAAGCAAGGTGGAGCTGCCTGCATTCAAGCCACAAACAGAAATCACAAAAGGCATAGAAATCATCGCATCGAAACAAGAAACCGAACCAACTGAAAAAGGCGAAACCAGGAAAGTGGTCTATACGCTCACAGCGTGGGACGAAAGTAAAACCGAATACGAACTGCCCGAGATGAGCGTTAAGGTGGATGGGAGAGTTTATAAAAGTCCTGCGACAAAACTGAAAATCAAAAAAATGCCTGTCGATTCGTTACAAATGGAAAGCATTTTGCCCCCAGACAGCATTCAAGATAATCCCTTCGCATGGCAAGAATGGATACCCTATGGCATTTCCACCTTATTAATATTAGTGCTCTCTTGGGTACTTTGGAAACTCTTCAAGCAATTGAAAACAACAAAGACACCCACGAGAAAACAAGAAAAAGCAAAAGTGTTTTCGCCCTACGAAAAGGCTTGCATCGCCATAATGGCTTTAAAACAAAGAGCCACCAACACAGAAGAGTGCCAAAAAGCCTACTACACCGAGCTGACAGACATTCTTCGCACCTACATCGCAGCACGTTTCGGCATCAATGCAATGGAAATGACTTCCAATGAAATCATTGAAAATTTGCAAAAAAATAACCAAGAGGTGGCATCTGAAGAGTTGCGCCAACTCTTGCAAGCTGCTGACCTCGTGAAATTTGCACGATACAATACGGCAGAGAACGAAAAAACGTTCTACACCGATACGCTCACACAATTCATTGAAGCAACAAAAATGCAGCCCAACGAAGCATCGCTTCAGGTTGCATCTGCCCCAAAACCAGCCGAAGAGAAAACCAAGCAACACCCAAAACGACTACTGCGCATCCTCATTATGCTCTGTACGATCGCCATCGCAGGGTTGCTAACGCTCACGATCATAGGCATTTGGGACTTAATAGAATAAGAAATGGAATTTGCAAACAAGGAATATCTACTGCTGCTCTTGCTCCTCGTGCCTTACCTTCTATGGACATTGAAATGGAAGAAAGACCAAAAGCCGAGTATCAAAATGGCAGACACAGCCCCCTACAAGAATTTGCCGAAGACTTGGCGGGTGCGTTTGGCAGGTTTGCCACTCGTGCTTCGTTGTCTGACTTTTGTTTTGCTGGTGCTTATTCTTGCACGTCCGCAAACTACTACACCGCCCGATAGCGACTACACGAATGGTATCAATATCATGCTCGCTATGGACGTATCAACAAGTATGCTGTCTCAAGACGTTGTCCCGAACCGAATGGAGGTGGCAAAAGATGTGGCACGTGAGTTCATTCTCGCACGTCCGACCGATAACATAGGTCTGACCATTTTCGCAGGAGAAGCCTTTACGCAATGTCCGATGACCACCGACCACGCATCATTGCTCAACCTGTTAAGAAATGTTCGTACCGATCTGTCTGCCAATGGTTTAATAGCCGACGGAACAGCCATAGGAATGGGTTTGGCAAATGCCGTTGGCAGATTGAAAGACGTGAAAGGGAGAAGCAAAATCGTAGTATTGCTCACAGATGGGAGTAATAACGTAGAAGGCATTTCTCCTATGACAGCTGCCGAAATCGCTAAAAAGATGGGCGTTAGGGTCTACACCATCGGATTGGGTGGCGACCGAACGATGCTTCCTGGTGATTTAATTGGCGAAATAGACTACAATACGCTTCAAAATATCGCACTGACAACGGGAGGCGAATTTTACAAAGCACAAAGTCGGGAGGAGCTTTCTAACATTTACAAAGACATTGATAAGCTCGAAAAGACAAAAATAGCCAAGACCGATTATGCCAAACGCTATGAAGCCTACGGGCTGTTTGCAGCTCTGGCTATCGTCTCGCTACTTTCAGAAATCATCTTGCGTTCACTCATTCTGCGTCGCATCCCATAAAGAAAAGAAAAAGAAATGTTTAGATTTGAAAATCCCACATACCTCTATCTTTTGTTGCTAATTCCTTTATTGGCAGCACTTTTCTACGTGGGCAGACGCATACGAAGAAAACAACTGGAACGCTTTGGCGACATGGTGTTGCTGAAACAGCTCAGCCCGAACTATTCCATACGTCGTCCCTACATTAAAATAGCACTTTCACTGGCTGCACTTACAACGCTGATCATCGTTGCCGCACGTCCACAAACAGAAGGAAACACAGGCGAAAGAACCGAAGAAGGCATAGAAATGATGGTTGCACTCGACATCAGTAACTCTATGTTGGCACAGGATGTAGCACCTTCACGTCTGGAGAAGAGTAAGATGATGGTGCAAAACCTTGTTGATCATTTTTCAAACAACAAAATCGGGCTCATCGTCTTTGCGGGCGAAGCCTACGTTCAACTTCCAATCACAGCCGATCGTGTCTCGGCAAAAATGTTTCTCAACAATGCCGACCCATCGCTCATAGAAGCACAAGGAACCAACCTTAGCGATGCTATCGACTTGGCAATGAACAGTTTCACAAAAGATGAGCGAATGGGGAAAGCCCTTGTTATCATAACCGATGGCGAAGACCACGATGGCGATGCAGAGGCTATGGCAAAAAAGGCAAAGGAGAAAGGAATCAAGGTCTTTGTTTTGGGTGTCGGAACCAACGAGGGTGCACCCATTCCAACCGAAGATGGAGGTTACCTCACCGACCGATCAGGAAACACCGTCATGACACGATTGAACGAAACAATGTGTAGAGAGGTGGCTGCAGCGGGCGATGGAGCTTATTTGCATCTTGACAATAGTTTTTTGGCTGAACAACAGCTCAAAATTCAGCTCGACAAACTGCGAAAAGTCACAATCAGAAGTGGGCAAACGAGAGGCTACGAGGAACAATTCCAAGCCTTCGCCATCATTTGTTTGATATTCCTCTGTATGGAAGCCATCATCAAAGAAGTAAAAAATCCCATCATCCAACGGTGGCAAATATTCAAAGAACGTTTTGGTTAAGCCAAATGAGCAACGGAAAAATGAGGAACGAAGTTTTTACATTGCCATGGCGAAAAAACGACTAAATGAAATTGAACGTTTTGGTTAAGCCAAATGAGCAACGGAAAAACGAGGAACGAAGTTTTTACATTGCCATGGCGAAAAAACGACTAAATGAAATTGAACGAAGATGAAGCAAACCCTTAAAATACTTCTTTTCTTCCTCTTTATCGCCTTACAAATACAGGCACAGAGCGACAGAAAAAACATCAGAGAAGGCAATCGACTTTTCCGAAAAGATGCCTATGCACAGGCGGAAACAAACTATCGGAAGGCGGTGAGCAACAACAGCCATAACGCCATCGCACACTACAATCTCGGACGCACGTTGCAGGCAGAGAAAAAAGATTCACTTGCACTTAAAGCATACGAGAAAGCGGCACAAAACGAAACGGATAAAAACCGCAAAGCAAGTGCACTCTACAACCAAGGCACCATCTTTCAGAAACAAAAAAATCTGGAAAAAGCCATCGAGGCTTATAAAAATGCACTCAGAAACAATCCTAAACACGAAAAAGCAAGAACAAACTTGAGCCGTTGTATTCAACAGCAACAACAGCAAAACAATCAACAGCAACAACAACAGAATAAAAATAAGAACAAAAACAATAAAGATCAGGACAAAAAGAAACAACAACAGCAGAACAAGAAAAATCCTGAACAAGATAAAAACAAAAACAAAGAACAAGAAAACAACCAACGCCTGAGCAAGGACAACGCCGAACAACTACTCAATGCAGCTATGCAAGAGGAAAAAGCAACGCAAGAACGCTTGAAAAAGGCTATGCGACAACCCGCTCGACGTGAAATAGAAAAAAACTGGTAAAGGACAATTATGAAAAGATACATACAAATGCTCACCGCCTTTCTCCTCCCCGTGGTGCTTTATGCACAGCACGTGAGAGTGACCGCTCCAAAACAAGTGGCTGTGGGCGAAGAATTTCAAGTGGAATACACCATCTTCACAGACGATGTAGACAACTTCCGCTTACCTGCACTGCCGAACGGAATAGAACGCCTCTATGGTCCTTTCACCTCTCGACAATCAAGTTTCCAAATGGTGAATGGACACACCAGTAGTTCGTCTTCAACCACTTTCACCTACGTTTTCGCTGCAACAAGGAAAGGAACATTCACACTTCCGCCTGCAAAAATCAACGTTGGCGGACAAACCATTGCATCAACACCTGTCAGAATCAGCGCATCGGGCAATATACACGCTTCAAACACAGCCATGGGTAATAGTAGTCCGTCGGTGAATGTACCAACACAAAAACCACGTATAAGAACAAACAAGGTGTCGGATCGTGAGCTTTTCATCACCGTTAATGCCAATAAAAACAAGGTCTATGAACAAGAGGGAGTCTTGGTAACCTATAAAGTTTATACGGCTGTAAACCTCGTAAACCTCAATGGTAAAATGCCCGATCTCACAGGTTTTCACGTTCAAGAAATAAAACCCAATCAACAAATCACATTTCAAACCGAAAGACACGGCGGGCGTAATTATCGCACAGCCACGTGGAGCCGATATGTAATGTATCCACAAGTTACTGGCAACTTGAAAATACCTTCTATCAATTTTCATGCAGTTGTCCGACAAGACATCGATGACTTCGACCCATTCGCCTTCATCACAGACGGACAAATAGAAGACATCGAAAAGACGGTCGTTGCAAAAGGACTGAACCTACAAGTATTACCATTGCCCAACAAACCTGATGATTTTGCAGGGGCAGTGGGCAACTTCAATATCACAGCTCAGCTCGATAAATACGAAGTGAAAGCGGGTAATCCTATCAACCTACGCATCGTAGTGAGCGGAAACGGCAACTTAAAACTCATCAAACAGCCTCAACCTCAATTCCCATCAAGTTTCGACACGTATGATGCAAAAGTCGTTGACAAGACAAAACTTTCTGAAAAAGGACTCACAGGAAGTATGGTTTACGACTTTTTAGCTGTGCCCAGAAGCGAAGGAGATTACGAAATTCCACCCGTGAGATTTGTTTATTTCGACACCACAACACACACCTACAAAACGCTCATTACCAATGCGTTTAAAGTGAGCGTTCTCAAGGGCGATGGCGAAGGTGCTACCATTCCCGACATAGCAACAACCGATAGCACGATCATCAAAGACATTATGAAAGGCGACAAACATGCAGCTTGCGCCAAATGCTTTTTTGGATCGACTACCTATTGGGGCATCCTCGCAACCATCCTCATCGTTTTTGCCTTATTGTTCTATCTGTTGCGCAAACGTGCCATCATGCGTTCCGACTTGGTTTTCCTCAAAGGCAAAAACGCTCAAAAAGTGGCAACCAAAAAACTCTATGCTGCTGAACAATTGATGCTCAAAGGTCGCTCATCCGACTTCTACGACGAAGTACTCAGAGCCTTATGGGGCTACATCAGCAACAAATTCAACATGCCAGTTGAGGAGCTTTCACGAGAAAACATCAGCGAACGTCTGCGTGAAAAAGGCGTAGAAGATGCCAACATAGAAATGTTCATCGGGGCAATTGACGAATGCGAGTTTGAACGCTATGCACCGGGCGACGAAAAGGGCAACATGAAATTGGCATTCGACAAAGCAAGTCAAGCCATTACCAACATAGAAGAAACGATGACACAAAAGAAATCAAAGCATAAAGGTGCGTCTTTCATCTTCCTCGTCGCCAGCACATTGTTGGCATTGTCAGCACACACTGCCCATGCACAACACAAAGAGATGGCAGACGCACAATATGTGAAGGGCAACTATGAACAAGCTGCAAGAATGTATGAAAACATCTTGCAACACAAAAAAGATGCTACGCTTTATTATAATTTGGGCAATGCCTATTATAAAAACAACAACATCACAAAAGCCATCATTGCGTATGAACGTGCGCTCAATCTCTCACCGAGCGATCCTAACATACGTTTCAATCTTGCACTAGCAAAAACAAAGACCATCGACCGTCTTACACCCAAACCTGAAATGATTTTCACAACGTGGTATAAGGCTGTGGCAAACACTTTCAGCATCGATCTTTGGAGCCGACTTTCACTCTATTGTCTTGCCCTCGGTTTAGTGGCAGTTTTGTGCTATCTCTTTGCCAACAAGCTGACACTGCGCAAAATAGGCTTCACAGCTGCTATTGTTTTCGGTATTGCCTTTGCGCTAACAAGCCTTTTTGCTATCACGCAAAACAATCAACTCGATAATTCCGATAGTGCCATCATCATCAGTCCTACGCTCCACATAAAGAAAACGCCAGACAGTAGTGCAAAAGATGTTACCGTGTTACATGAGGGAACAAAGCTACAAATCATTGATCGAACAAGGAGCGAATGGTGGGAGGTGGAAACACCCAGCGGACAAAGGGGATGGATAAGCCCTGAACAGGTGGAGAAGATTTAACCCAATTCGGTCATTAGAGACCAAACTGATTGCCAGCTGATTTGTCTGTGTAAGTGGCTACAACTTTATTAAAGACGTAAGCGGACTAACTTCAAGAAAAAACGATAAAGAAGATGCCGACAAACCGATGCAAGTCAGTGGGAAGTTTATAAAGAAAATAAAAACAATGGGCGGTTCAACAACCAATTTAGGTTTAAATAGTACGTTATAAACAATGAACTTTGAACACATAAAAGACATAGATATCTCGATTTTGCTCTCTTTACAAGGGGGCGAGCAAATGTTCATTGACCAACTTGTTATCACCCTCACCAACGGATTTACATGGATTCCGCTCTATATATCCATCTTATACCTCATCATTAAAAACAACGAAAAGTGGAGTCAAATCCTATTGCTACTCGCTGTAGTTGCCGTGGCGATGCTCGCATCAAACCTGCTCAATGGCGGATTTATCAAACCCTTCATCGCACGTCTACGCCCAACTTCCGACCCACATTTAATCAACATTATCCATCCGATAAACAATTATCAACCAGCGGGTTATAGCTTCTTCTCTGCGCATGCTTGCAACAGTTTCACCATAGCCGTATTGATAAGCCTCATCGTGAGAAGCAGGCTTCTGACGAGCTTCTTGCTTGCTTGGGCAACGCTCAATGCGTGGACAAGACTTTATCTTGCAGCACACTATCCAAGCGATGTCGTCGTTGGGATGATTGCAGGCGCAACAATTGCAAGCCTTTGCTACCTCCTCTACATGCGACTTTACCTGAAGATTACACCCAAAATTAATTACGTTTCATCGCATTACACCAAGATGGGCTACAACTTTAGCGACATTGACATCGTTGTCCTGTGTTTCGTGCTTACAATACTTTACGCCTTGCTGCGCACAGTTATTGAGTTAGGCATATAGGAAACCACATTGTAGCACATCATCCATTAAAAATAAACAACAATGAAAACAGACGCAAAACATATCCGAATAGCCGATTTTGATTATCCACTCCCCGATGAGAAGATCCCAAAATTTCCGCTGAAGAAACGCGACAGTAGCAAACTTCTCATCTACCAAAAGGGCAAAATAACAGCCGATGGTTTTGCTTCATTACCTGCTTATCTGCCCCAAGGCGCATTGATGGTTTTCAATAACACGAAAGTCATTCAAGCTCGCATGCTCTTTCACAAAGCAACGGGTGCACTCATCGAAATCTTTTTGATGGAACCCGCCCAACCCACCGACTATGAACTGATGTTCCAAACCAATGGCACTTGTGCATGGTATTGCATGGTGGGAAATTTGAAAAAATGGAAAGAGGGCGTTCTCACACGTTCGTTTGAAATCAAAGGTGAAGCAGTGGAACTGTCAGTGTCGCTCAACAGAGAGAAAGAAGACGAAGTGAAAGCTGGCGGTACGAATCATTGGATAGATTTCCGATGGAACAATGAAAAGGTTTCGTTTGCCGAAATACTCGATGTGATAGGTCAGCTGCCCATCCCACCCTACCTCAATCGTGAAACAGAAGAAAGCGACAAAACCACCTATCAAACTGTTTATTCAAAGATAAAAGGGTCGGTTGCTGCACCAACTGCAGGTCTTCACTTCACCCCCGAAGTCTTGGCGGCCATCAACGCAGCAGGCATCGAACGTGAAGAACTCACCCTTCACGTGGGAGCAGGCACTTTCAAACCTGTGAAAAGCGAAGAAATCGAAGGACACAATATGCACACCGAATATATCGTGGTGCGAAAAGAAACCCTCCACCAATTGCTCCATCACAACTGCCAAGCAATTGCCGTGGGTACTACGAGTGTACGCACATTGGAAAGTCTTTATTATATGGGGGCAAAATTAGAAGTTGAGAAAAATCTCACCGAAGCCGACCTACACGTAAAACAGTGGGAACCTTATGATTACGAATACAATAACGAAGGCTTAGCCATCATCAAAGGAGAACCTTTCACAACTCAAAAAGCCATCGAAAACCTCCTCACATTCTTAGAACAAAACCATCTGCCCGCACTGCATACAGGCACACAAATCATCATCGCACCAGGTTTTCGCTACAAGATTGTGCAAATGCTCGTTACCAACTTTCATCAACCCCAATCCACACTCCTGCTTCTCGTGAGTGCTTTCATCGGTGAAGATTGGCGCAAAGTCTACGATTATGCCCTCAACCATAACTTCCGTTTCTTGAGCTATGGTGACAGTAGTTTGCTCATCCCCTAACCTCAGTTTTCCAACTGAGGCTCAGTTGAGTTCCAAATGAAGTATAGTTGCAATCCAACTGAAGCATAGTTGAAAATCAAATAAGGTACAGCTGAAAACCGAAAGAAACACCGTCTGACATTGAGTTTGTTATGCCACAATGTGGTGCGTATTCAGCCATCGATAAAATGATTAATTCCAATTTGGTCATTAGAGACAAACCGATTGTAGCTGATTGTAAATGAAGAGAAAGCCCTATCGATGTAATGACCGAATTGGATTAGTCCAAGATAGTGAATTTAGCAAATTTCAGCAAGAGTTGTTTCGTGCCTGCATTGCGAAACTCCACTGTTGCCTTTGCATTTTCGCCCACCCCCTCAAGGTTGAGCACCTTACCGATGCCAAAACGCTGATGTTCGATGGTCATCCCTACGGAAAGATTTCCAAAATAGGGTGTGGCTTTTGCTGTGCCGTCGGCCATTGTTGGGGCTACTCGTCCGCCATTTGCCATCGCCGACGAAACCTTTCTCAGATTACCTCCTTCACGCAGGAGCTGTTGTTGGGTACGAGCAGAAAAAGGATTAATAGCTTGTTCTGGACGGCGAGGGGCAGTTAGCTTGGGTTGTGGATCGGCTTTAAACTGACTTGCCACAGGATTGGCGTTCTGCCATCGTCCGCTGTTATGCCGTTCAGCGTTGTTCCACGGCTTACTTTCAGAAAAGAGATCACCACGTTGCGCTTTCTCCCACGGCATGCGCTGATGCCCGACCGATGCCGCAGACGCACCGCCTTTGATATCAAGAAATCGCGAATCGATGTCGCACAAAAAACGACTTGGGTTGTCGAATTGCATCGTTCCGTAACGATAGCGATTCTTGGCATTCGTGAGGATGCAATGGCGTTCGGCACGTGTGATGGCAACATAGAGCAACCGCCGCTCCTCTTCGATGCCTCGCTGACTTTCTGTTGACATTGGACTCGGAAAAATGTTTTCTTCCAACCCCACAACAAACACAACAGGAAACTCCAATCCCTTTGCAGCATGGATGGTCATCATCGTTACTTTCGGTTCATCATCATCTGCCTTGTCAAGGTCAGAATACAACGCCACTTCTTGCAAATAATCCGACAGATAAACTGCCGTTTCTCCGCCTTCTTCTCGCTTTTCCGTTACAAATGTTTGTAGTGCCGACAGAAACTCTTCTAAATTCTCGCCCCTTGCAAGTTCTTCGGGGTCGCTACCTTGATGCAAGTCGGCGGCAATGCCACTTTCGCCAATGATTTTCTTTCCCAACTCGTAGGCATCCATCTGTCGCAATTCGGTGATGAAACCACCAATGAGCTGAACGAACGCTGCAATTTTCGTCTGTGCCGATTTGCTGATTTCCAATCCGTAGACATCTGGATTACAAATGGCTGTCCAGAGGCTCACCGCATTGCGAGCCGCACATTCAGCAATGCGTTGCACTGTGGTGTTGCCAATGCCACGTGTCGGATAATTGATGATGCGCTTGAAAGCCTCTTCGTCATTCGGGTTGGCAACCAAACGAAAATAGGCAATGATGTCTTTGATTTCTTTTCGCTGATAGAAAGAAAGTCCACCATATATTTTATAAGGTATACCCATGCGCCGAAACTCCTCTTCAAAGTTGCGACTTTGCGCATTTGTGCGATAGAGTATGGCGAAAGCATCATAGCCCAATTCTGATTCCTGCCGCTGCAAACGCTCTATTTCTTTCCCCACGACCGCAGCCTCTTCTCTGTCGCTGTAGCAAGGATAATAGGAAAGATGTGTGCCTTCGCTTTCTTCCGAGTAGACCTCCTTTGGAATTTGGTGTGCATTGTGTTTCATGAGCGAATTGGCAGCAGCCACAATCCTTTGTGTAGAGCGGTAGTTGCGTTCGAGTTTGAACGTCTGCACATTGTGAAAGGCATTCTGAAAGTCGAGAATGTTGTCGATGTTTGCCCCACGAAACGAGTAGATACTTTGATAATCATCGCCCACCACACAAACACGCTGATGCGCTTGTGCCAATAATCGAACGATGGAAACCTGTGCAAAGTTGGTGTCTTGATACTCATCGACCAAGACATAGACAAACCGCTCAGCATATTTCTGTCGCACTGTCTCGTTGGTGTTAAACAGTCGATGGGTGTTGAGCAAGAGATCATCGAAATCCATGGCATTAGCCTGCCGACAGCGTGCTTCATAGGCTGCATAGATTTGTGCCAATGCAGGGATATTTCTTCGTCGGTCGTTTTCCGTGAAGCTGCGATTTGCACCATAATCCGCCGCCGTGATGAGCTGATTTTTCGCCTTTGAAATGTGCCCTGCAATGGTACTGGGTTTGTATTTCTTTTCATCCAACTCCATTTCCTTAATGATAGCCTTCAGGAGCGAACGTGCATCGGTTTCGTCATAGATGGTGAAGTTCGACTGATAGCCAATGTTTTCTGCCTCGGTGCGCAAGATGCGTGAGAAGATGGAATGAAATGTGCCCATGAAGAGATGGTTAGCATCTTCGGGCGTGAGCAACTGCCCGATGCGTGCCTTCATTTCCTTGGCAGCCTTGTTGGTAAAGGTGAGGGCAAGGATGCGATAAGGCTCAATGCCATTGGCAATGAGATAGGCAATTTTGTAAGTAAGCACACGCGTTTTTCCCGAGCCTGCCCCCGCCACCACCAACGATGCTCCGTCGCAATACTCTACGGCTTCTCGCTGTCGTTCATTGAGTTGGGCAAGCAACTCGGTGGCTTTGTTGTTTTTTTTCATCTTCTTGTAATATCTTTATTTATGCGAATGTTGCACAGCAAGGTTAGTCCATTTTGAACGCAGGAACATGCTTCATCTGTCGTTCTATTTGTCGGACACGCTTGCGCATATAAGGTCCTGGATATTTCGACGAGTAGCGAAGCGGATTGGGGAGCGTTGCAGCAATAAGGGCACAATCGCTCCGTGTTAGATTGCGTGCATCCACTCCGAAATGTTCTTGTGCACACGCCTGCACACCATAAATCCCATCGCCCATTTCAATGGAATTGAGATAAACCTCCATGATGCGTTGTTTGCTCCACAGTGTTTCTATAAGGAACGTGAAATAGGCTTCTAATCCTTTCCGCACCCACGAACGCCCCTGCCAAAGAAACACATTCTTGGCAGTTTGTTGTGAAATGGTGGAGCCGCCACGCAATTTCTTTCCGCCCTCAATATGGTCTTTTGCGGCTTGCTCAATAGCTTGATAATCAAAACCATAATGCGACAGAAACTTCTGATCTTCGCTGGCAATGACGGCAACGGGCATCGAACGTGGCATATCCTCAAGTGGTATCCATTCGTGATACCACTTGATTTCCTCGCCTCGTCCGAGCTGTTCGATGCAGCGAGAGAACATCAGCGGTGTGAAATATACGGGCAAAAAGCGATACATCACCACCACGAGTATCGACCAAGCGAAGGCGATAATTAATGTCAATCGCAGTATTTTGAGTGCCTTTTTCAAAAAAAACATCAGTCTATTTTTCTTTGTTTTCACGCTTCCGGTCATTGTGATCGAGCGTGATTTTGCGAATACGAATGTTCTTTGGTGTCACTTCGATGTATTCATCGTTCTTGATGTACTCGATACATTCTTCAAGGCTCATTTCCGTTTTGGGAATAACGCGTGCCTTGTCGTCCGACCCCGATGCTCTGACGTTGGTGAGCTGTTTGGCTTTATTAACGTTGATGACCAAGTCGTTGTCATGAATGTGTTCGCCCACCACTTGTCCGCCATAGACTTCTTCGCCTGCATCGATGAAGAAACGACCGCGGTCTTGCAGTTTGTCGATAGCATAGGCATAAGCCGTTCCTGTTTCCATCGAAATCATTGAACCATTGATGCGTCTGATGATTTCACCTCGGTAGGGTTCGTAAGCTTTGAAACGGTGTGCCATGATGGCTTCGCCTTGTGAGGCAGTAAGAACGTTGGTGCGCAGCCCCATAATACCACGTGAAGGAATTTCAAACGTGATGTTTACACGGTCGCCCTCGGTATCCATTCCTAAGAGTTCTCCCTTACGGCGTGTTACCATATCAATCATCTTGCTCGAAAAATCATTTGGCACGTTGATGGTCAATTCTTCGATGGGCTCGCATCGCTCGCCTCCGATTTCTTTGTAGATCACCTGTGGCTGTCCCACTTGCAATTCATAACCCTCACGGCGCATCGTTTCAATGAGAACAGACAAATGGAGCACACCACGTCCGCTGACAATCCATCGATCCATCGATCCTTCCACGTTCTCCACCCGCAAGGCAAGGTTTTTTTCTAATTCTTTTTCCAATCGCTCGCTGATGTGACGTGAGGTGCAAAACTTACCTTCTCGTCCGAAGAAAGGCGAGTCATTGATGGTGAAAAGCATACTCATCGTTGGTTCATCAATGGCAATCGGAGGCAGCGGTTCGGGATTTTCCGTGCTGGTGATGGTGTCGCCAATTTCAAAGCGTTCCAAACCTATGATGGCGCAGATGTCGCCCGACGCCACACTGTCGGTTTTCCTATGAGTCATGCCCTCAAAGGTGTGGAGTTCTTTAATCTTCGTACGCTCTTGCGTACCATCTCTGTGACAGATGACTATGTTCTGTCCATCGAGAAATTCGCCACGATGCACCCGTCCCACGGCAATTCTTCCCGTGTAATTAGAATAATCGAGCGAAGTGATGAGCATCTGAGACGATCCTTCTATGCGACGTGGTGCAGGAATTTTCTCCACAATAAGGTCAAGCAAATAGTCAATATTGTCAGTAGGCGATTGCCATGAAGTCCCCATCCATCCGTTCTTTGCCGAACCATAAACCACTGGAAAATCGAGCTGTTCGTCATTAGCATTGAGGTCGCACATGAGGTCGAAAACCATTTCATAGACCTCTTCAGGCCGACAATTGGGTTTATCAACCTTATTGACCACCACAACGGGTTTCAGTCCCATTTGCAAAGCCTTCTGAAGTACAAAGCGTGTTTGTGGCATGGGACCTTCAAACGCATCCACCAAGAGCAAACAACCGTCTGCCATGTTTAAGACACGTTCCACTTCACCCCCAAAATCCGAGTGACCGGGTGTATCGAGAATATTGATTTTTGTCGATTTCCAATTTATACTCACATTCTTGCTCAGAATGGTTATCCCTCTTTCTCTTTCTAAGTCGTTTGCGTCTAACACCTCATCGCTGTTGTTCTGACCTTCGCGGAAAAGTTTTCCGGCAAGCATCATTTTGTCTACCAGCGTTGTTTTCCCATGATCCACGTGAGCTATTACCGCAATGTTTCTAATGTCTTGCATTGATGTTGCTACTAAAATCTTTAAACCCAAATTGGTCATTAGACCATTAGGGTGTCCTTTTTATTTTATTTATTAACTTCCCAACTACTTGCATCTGCTTGTCGGCTGCTTCTTCAGCGGTTTCTCTTGAAGTAGTCCGCTACATCTGCGAAAAACCGCTAAACAATCTGCACAGATAATCAGACGTAATCCCTTTCGTCTCTAATGACCGAATTGGGATAAAAATAATGCCTGCAAAATTACGAAAAAATTACGAGAAAATGTTGCTTGTTCCACAAAAAGTTGTAACTTTGCAGCGCAGTTCGGAAACTCCGATGCATTCTGCGACGTCTCCGCACCTGATTAAGGCGGCTGTTCGACAAAAGGATGTAATTGCACAATATTTAATCACATCATCAAATTATGTATTTAAACAAAGAAAAAAAACAAGAAATCTTTAGTCAGTATGGTAAGGCACAAAGCACAACCGACACAGGTTCTGCTGAAAGCCAAATTGCACTTTTCACTTACCGCATCAAGCACCTCACCGAGCACGTAAAGAAAAACCGCAAAGACTTCGTTACCACACGCTCTTTGACACGCCTTGTTGGTAAGCGTCGTGCATTGCTCGATTATCTTTACGACCGCGACATTGAACGCTATCGTGCTATCATCAAGACCTTAGGTCTGCGCCGATAAATGTTCAATTTCATTTAGTCGTTTTCTCGCCATGCGAGCGTCTGAAAACGATTACTTGCTTAGGCAAACGTTCTGAGAACGATTATTCGCCATGGCAATGTAAAAACTTCGTTCTTTCCTTTGCTCATTTGGCTTAACCAAAACGTTCAATTAAAGTAGGAGACTTTCTGATAAGGACTTCTCTCAAAGCATATATTTCACAAAAAGAGACTATCAACGAGATAGTCTCTTTTTTTATGAAATAGCTCAAACACTACTTACTATAACGTAATAATATACAAATCTCTCTTTTTGTCGATGATAATGGCAGAGCTGTCGAAAAATGTTTGTAGTTTCTCAACTAAACGCCTACCTTTGCACTATGCGTGAAAAAATAATGAAAATCAAAAACCTATTGACCCATCGCAACGCCATCGCCCTTTATTTACAACTGGCGGTTTATTGTTTTTTGGTGTTTACGTGGTCGGGTGTGGTTTATTGGACGGAAAAAAGTGCTGATGCTGCCCTACTTTCCATGCAACTCACAGCTACCATCTTTGCCCTACTCTTGCTTGTCTTCATGGCAAACTATTTCTTCCTCGTTCCCAAACTTTATGAAAAGAAGACGCTTTGGCGAAAATTTGTTTTTTGGACACTCAACCTCGGCATGATATTGATGCTCAACAGCCCCATCTTCTTTTTCCCACTCAAAAATCATGAACAAATCCCTGCATGGCGAGCTGGGTTTTATCAAGTTTGCATTCTTTGGTTGGTCATCAACTATATGATGGTTTTCAGTGCGATGGCAGTGCGCTATTTCCAACGCCAAAACGATTTAAAGAAGCAACTCATAGAGGAAAAACAACGCAATGCTGAAGCCGAACTGGCATGGCTGAAAAACCAACTGAACCCACATTTCCTTTTCAATACGCTCAACAATATTTCTTCGTTGGTTCAGATTGATGCCGACGAAGCACAAGATGCCATCGGACAATTGTCGGACTTGTTACGCTATGCCCTTTACGGTACACAACAAAAAGAAGTTGCATTGGGCGGAGAAATGGAGTTTATGAAGAATTACATCAGTTTGATGAGTCTTCGGTGTGATACGAATGTGGACATCAAGACCGATTTTGAGGTTACAAACTTGAGTAGACGCATTGCTCCTTTGATATTCCTCTCGCCCATTGAAAACGCTTTCAAGCATGGGGTGAGCTCTGGGAAACCTTCTTTTGTGCATATTCTTTTAAAAGAAACAGCGGAGGGTTTGCTCTTTCAGTGTGCCAATAGCAATTTTCCAAAAAATCATCGCGACCAAAGCGGGAGTGGAATTGGGGCAGAGAACATGCACAAACGTTTGGATCTTCTCTATCATGGTTGCTACGAATTGCGACAGAAGCAAGATACAGACGTCTATTGCGTAGAAATATTATTAAAACGATGAAATTATGAAACTATCTTGTGTAATTATCGACGACGAGCCATTGGCTATCAAACTCTTAGAAAGTTTTGTGGAGCGAACACCTTTTCTCGCCCTGCAAGCATCGTTCAGCGATTCTGTGGAGGGTTTGCAGATGATTAAAAACCAGCCACCTGATATACTTTTTTTAGACATTCAGATGCCCGATTTGGATGGTATGGAGCTTTCAAGAATGGTACCAGCGGCTACGCGCATCATCTTCACAACAGCTTTTAAGGAATACGCCTTTGATAGTTATGAGGTGAATGCACTCGATTTTTTGTTGAAACCCATCCGATATAATAAATTTTTGACGGCAGCCGAAAAGGCACACCAATGGTTTAAAATGAGCGTAAAACCAATAGCCGATGAGCAAAAAACAATTTTTTTGCGTGTCGATGGTGCTTTTCAGCAAGTAGCCTTAGACGAAGTTTTGTACGTAGAGGGCATGAGAGATTATGTTATTTTTTATCTACAAGACCGCAAACTCATCACGCATCTAACGATGAAAGTAACCGAAGAAATGCTGCCCAAAGCTCGTTTTATGCGTGTCAGTCGGTCATATATCGTTGCTTTGGACAAGATTAGGCAAGTAGACCGCAACGATTGTCTTTACATAGGCAAAGAAATCATCCGTGTAACCGATAGCTTCATCGAACAGTTCAGAGCCTATCTCAATGAAAGAACAAGGGGATGCTAGCAAAAATAATAAACGTGAGTTTGGGATAAGAAAATCCTTGTGCTTTGTCGCTGTCGTTGAGTAGATATGCGCACAGGTAAAAATTTCTCGCCACCATTACAAATTGATATCACCGCCATACAAGAAGCTAACGATGAGATGGAAGAGGAAAAACTCTCTCTGGAAAGAAGTATATTCCTACTGTTCTTCCAAATGGAGATACAAAGAAAGAGCTGCTCGCAAGAAGTAGATACCTGTTGTTTAAAAGTATAATTAGTCGCCCCTTAAAAACCAAATTTCAGTGTAAAGTTTAGTTTTTAAGGGGCGACTAATTATGATACATTCTCCTCATACTAATGTCGGGATGAGGCGACTCGAACGCCCGACCACTGGTCCCCCAGACCAGCATTCTAACCTACTGAACTACATCCCGAGTTAAGAATACGGCTACAAAATTACACACTTTTAGGCAGATGAGCAAACTTTTTTTGAAGTATTTTTGTGTGGTGCCAACTTTATTTCGTAACTTTGGATAAAATCGCAAACCTTTTGTAAACAAAGGCAGTTCGGAGGATTGAGAAAAATCCGGATTACGAACTGGCAACGGTTCTCATTTCCTCATTCTGCCATGATTTGCTTATCAAAGTCATCGCCTCTGGCGCTTGCTACCAAAGGGACGCAAGAACTCCCGACGCTGAGCCACCAACCTGTTTCAATGGCTCATTGTCGGGGACAAAGGTACACAGAATATATGAGACTACAAAACTTTTGAGAGATTTTTCGCCTTTTGTTCGTCAGTCAGTCTCGTGATTTTGTGCTACCTTTGCACATATTTTATAATAGAATGACGCTATGGCAAAGAAAAATGAAATTATCGTCAAAGATGTAGCCATTAAGACTATGACAAAAGATGGTATTGATTATATCTGCATTACGGACATTGCTCGGCAGAAGAATGTCACAGACCCCAATGGAGTAATAGCGAACTGGATGCGTAACCGCAATACCGTGGAATTTCTTGGTATTTGGGAGACGCTTCACAATCCCAATTTTAATCCCCTCGAATTCGAGGGGTTTAGAAAGGAAGCAGGCTTAAATGCTTTCACGCTTTCGCCTACTCGTTGGATTGAAACCACCAATGCTATTGGGATTATTTCACAAGCAGGGCGCTATGGAGGTACCTTTGCCCAAACCGATATAGCCTTCGAGTTCGCATCGTGGATTTCCGTTGAGTTCCGTCTTTACCTTGTCATGGAGTTCCAACGCCTAAAAGCCAAGGAACAGGAATTGATTGGTTGGTCAGCAAAGAGAGAACTATCCAAAATCAATTACCGTATTCATACAGATGCCATCAAAAGCCATTTGGTTCCCGAAGAAGTCATCCCAGCGCAAGCAAGCATTATCTATGCAGAGGAAGCCGATGTACTGAATGTAGCAATGTTTGGAATGACCGCCAAGCAATGGCGAGAGGCAAATCCCGACCTAAAAGGCAATATACGCGACTATGCCACCATAAACGAACTGATATGCCTGTCAAATATGGAGAATATCAACGCAGTGCTTATCAATGATGGGGTGCCCCAAGGTGAAAGGCTCGTTAAACTCAATCAGATTGCCATCCAGCAAATGCAGGTGTTGGAGGGGAATAGCAATAGGAATCTGTTAAAGTGAAAGGCTTTTATGACAGACAGGCTATATGCAAAATACATCTGGCTCATCTCCACAATCCACGATGCAGGCAAGATTTCGTTTGAGGATATTGCCCGCAAATGGGACGATGCGTATATCAATGATCTGCACCAGCCATTGAAACTGCGAACTTTCCATAACCATCGAAATGCGATACTGATGCAGTTTGGGGTTGTGATAGAATGCCAAAGGGGCTCAAACCTATATTATATAGACAATCCTGATGCGCTGGAGAATGATTCTATCAACCAATGGTTGCTCGATTCTTTTGCTGTTAGCAATTTGTTGATGGACAACCGCTCTATCAGTGATAGAATCATGTTGGAGGATGTGCCATCTGGAAGGTACTACCTCGAAATCATTACGTCTGCGATGCGTGAGAATCGCCAAATAGTGATTGATTATGAGGATTTCTTTGGCAATACCATTCATGGGCTAAAGGTTAATCCTTACTTCATCAGATTGTTCAAACGCCGATGGTATGTGATGGCGCTTGTAATGCCAAGGAAAGAGATTCACCGCTTTGGACTTGATCGTATAAAGCGCATTGAGGTTTTGGATTCCAAGTTCAACTATCCAAAGGATTTTTCACCCCTTGATTATTATACAGATTATTATGGCGTATTCCACTATGAGAAGCCTATGATTATACGATTGAAGGCCTATCGTGAGAAACCGAATTATCTGCGCTCACTTCCTCTGCACCATAGCCAACGTGAGATAGAGTCAAAAGCAGATTATACAATCTTTGAGTATAAGATAGCCCCAACCTACGATTTTATACAGGAAATTCTGAGTCATGGGAATCAATTAGAAGTGCTTTCACCAGACACCTTCCGTCAGCAAATCAAGGCTATTATTCAAGAAATGCACGATTTCTATGAATAATTTCTTCTGATATGCAATCATGTTGCATATTCGTGCCATAACTTTGCACAAAAAATGAAAGAGTTATGGCAAATATTGATGAACTTAAAAGATTGGGTGAAAGGTTCCCCAATAAGAATGTTGGGTGTGGCAATCCTGATGCGAAAATTCTGGTTGTCACGCAAAGAGAAGGAAATGAAGAGGTAGATTTTGAATTATTGCTGTCCGGTAAACCTTTTCCACATATAAAAGTTAAGGGCTAAAATCCGTATTTGGATTTCAGCCCTTTTTGTTACTTTTGTTTCTGCGATAAAATTTCAATAACATGGGCAAAAGTACACATTTTATCGGACAGC
>JALFSW010000033.1 GCA_022779305.1 Prevotella sp.
ATTCTAGGTGGGCGAACACACAGGTTCGCCCCTACTAGGTATCCCTAGGCTTCCTATTCTCCTATTCTCTTTATCGCTTCACAGTAGCGGTACGTTCTTTGCCATTTTCTGTGATTTTGACGATGAAGACACGTTGCGCTGTATTAGGCAATGTGATAGCACTTCCCTTACCCGCAGTCAAGCGAATACCCGCTGGCGTAAATAATTCTATTTCAGCATCCTTCGTTGTACCATTGATGATCAATTGCCCCGCTTCGATACGAATACTGTTCGATTGGTCGATGGTTTCGATGGTGTTTGCCGTCTTCGTGAGGAAGTTGATAGGCAGACGCACAAACTGTGTTTTGCCTGCTTGCGTCATACGGATGATGAGCGAGAATTGTTCTTTTTCCGTTCCTTTGATGGTGAGCAATCCATCGGTGTCAAGCGTGATGTTCGCCTTCACCGCTGCATTTACCTCATCGGCCAGCGCATAGAAGCAAGTAGCTGCCGAACCATCGCCAGCGAGAAGCGTCTTGAGGTCGAGTGTTTCAGCAACTGCCTGTTCCGCAAGGTCTACGATTTGGCGTTCACCATTGAAGTTGTCCATACAGAAATAGGTAGGTGTTGTGAGTCCATAGTTGTTCTTCTTTGTACCCTCAAAGCGGAAAGTGATGTTCTTCACCTTGCCCAGTGCACGGAGATCCACCCACTGCCACGTATCGATCATATAGTGATCTGCCACGTTCGATGCACGATAATCTGCAAGGTAATAGTCGAGCGAAGCCTGTGTGCCATCCGCCTTTTCGCCACGGATGGTGAGTTTCAGATAGTCGCCCTTTTTAAAGCCACCTGCCTCTGTAGACATGCCATCGCCTTCTTTCATTGCCTTCAGCGTCCATGCCGCATTTGTGATGTAGAAACCACGAAGAGTGTCACCTTCTGCGTTGTTCGTTACATGCACTTTTCCTCCCTGTGCATAGTAGACCGCAAAATTTTCTGAACCATCATAGCCCGCACCGATCGCATTGCGGAATTGTTGCTGTTTGTCGGTGAACGTTTCATAGTTCGTTGCAGTTTGGTTTGCATAACCGAAGTTATACCATGTGTTCCATTCTGCATACGAGCCACTGTCGAAACGATACGTACCACTGACAAACGAACCTTGAACTTCAGGTGAATACCAATAGCTTTCTGGTGCAAGATAGAGGTTTTCAAACGTAGCCGTAACAGCTTTGCCTGTGAGGAGCACACGACACGTTGCTGTAGCCTTTGCGCCATTGGCATCGGTGACCATAACGATGTAGTCATCGTTTTCTGTAGGCACAACATCCGTTGCCACGATTTCTCGTTTGCCATTCATCCATTGAATGTCATAAGGTGCTTTACCATCAGCGATTTCCACGCTCAAGTTTGCCGCACTGCCTGCCGTGATGGTCTTGTCTGTAACGGTCAAAACAGGAGGCGTAGGAGGTACGATAATTGGTGCAGATGATGGAATAAACGCCACGCTTTGCACAGTCGTAGCCCGTGTTTCCCTTATGTTTTCGAGGAGGACATAAGCCACATGAGGTTCGTCTTTTGTAAGTTCGGTAGCCGTGTGGCTCGTTTCTTGGTCTTTCACGATAGCCACCGCCTTACCCGCAGTGAAGACATCATCAGCCGTTGGTACAACTTCCGACTGCTTGCGCACCAAAACGTAAGCCCGTCCGCTTGCGTTCGCTTTGATGCGGATAACAGCCGATGTGTTTGTCAGGTTTGTTGCCATCGGGTAATCTGTTGCCATCACAGGCGCAGGGAGCATGGTCATATATTCATAAGCTCCCATCGTTGGATGCGCTGCATCACGCTGGCGATCCTCAATGTCGGTTGTGACAATGGCTAAAGGTTCGGTTTTGCGAAGATTACCCTCTGCCGATGGTTCGAGTACAGCATCGCTCACAAATTCCACCGTCTCGTTGTAGCTATCAATCTCGCCACTCAAGGTTTTCCATTCATCAAAGTTTTGTGCATTGATTTTTGATGGTGTGAAGAGTGTGCCCGTAGTGTAGAGATTGTTTCGGCTGAAACGAATGGTCGATACATTTGCAGTCTTGTAAAGGTTATAAACATATCCACCCGCATTGTTTTGCACAATGTTTTGGGTAAACACCACATTTTCGCCCATATTGTCATTGAACCAAACTGCCGTAGGTGTGTTCTTACCTGCCATGACGAATGTATTATGTGCGATGGTGAGGTTGGTTGATGCCTTGTTGAACTTGATAGCCGATGAGCTCATGGCTTCTGTTGATACAAAGACTGCATTATTGACAATCGTTGCAGGTTTATCTGTTGGTGCTTCGATGCTGCGGATGTAGATAGCCGTTGCATAGTTGCTCGTAGACAGGCTAATGCGGTTACCCTCGATTTTCGCACTGCGGTTTGTCCAAAGGTCGATGGCGTTAAAATCAGCCTTCGTCGATACCGCATTTTCAATCGTGTTACCAATGATTTCCGCATCGTTCTCACGTGCTACATAGATCGCTTTTGTACCTTGCCCCGTGAAGGCGTTGTTGCGTATGCGTCCGCCCACTTCTTTTGGCAAACTCACATTACCCGTACCGCCCAAACGCACACCGATGTAGCCACCCTCGAGACGAGAGTTTTGGAGTGTGAAGAAGTCGTTGTTGGCGTTCGCAACATTTGCAGCATACATGTTTACGAGGTTGATATCCTGCTGCGCACTCTCAGTATAAGGCGCATGGATATAGCAATTGTCCACCGTTACGTTTTGGCTCTTGTTGCGCAGATGCACGACAGAAGGATAATCCATCTTTTCGGTTGTGATTTCCACACCACGAAGCGTTGTGTAATCTGCTCCATCGAAAGTGAAGACACCATATTCTTTTGCCATCTTGTCGTCCGAATAGCCACCATCTTGGTAGTTATCGTTCGTGATTTTTACATCCGTTGGTCGGTTTGTAGTCGACTCGATGGTGAGCGTGTTTACAGCCGACATACCGGGAATTTCAGGTACTTTTACATGTTCTTTGTATGTGCCGGGCTGAATGCGTATAGTCGTTGCCCCCTCAATCCCCGTACTGATGGCATCAATGGCCGATTGGATGGTGGTGTAGGTTTCGTTTGCGCCTACTGTGAGTGTCCCCGAAAAGCCTTTCTTGATGGTTGTTGTTGCCGTTTCTCCCGATGGCGTATGTGCCACGTTGTTGGCATTTACTGAAATCAGTTGAGCCGTTGCTGTTTGGTCGGCTACAGCCGATGGGGCGATGTCGTAGGCAAGCCAGAAATAATACGTGCCCGCCTTTGCTACCGAATATGAACCATGGAAAGCAAAAGGCGCAGAAGTTGTGCTTGCAAACAGATTGTTGGTTGCGAACGCATCATTTGTGTCGGTTACATAGACTGCCGCACGTGTCACTGCTGCATTACCGCTCAAGTTCGCAGCAAAGTCGGTGATTTCCACTGGCGTGATGTCGCCCTCCACTTTCACAGCAATCTTGAGCATAGGAAGATTGGTTTGTCCCTTAAGCGTGTGCTGTGGTGTAACTGCCGTAGTTGTTACTTCCGTGATAGCAAGGGGTTTGAGTTGGTCTGTCGTTACCTCAATTGCAAAGCCATCCGATACAGCATAAGAACCTGTGGTGTATTTGATGGTGAGCTTTCCGTCTGTCGCCTTTGAGAGAACGGATTCTGGCAGCGTTGATGAACTTGAGATGAGGACGTCTTCTTTCGTCTTCACTTCGCCACCATAATATATATAGAATTTATCGGTACGTGCCAATTTCCATTCTTTGAACGTCAGGCGCACTGCTTTTCCGCTCGTTACTGGTGCGAAAGTAATCGTGCCCGAAAAGCTCTTGCTTTCTGCAGCTCTTGCTCCGCCATCATCATAGAACATCATCGCTGAGCCGTCTTCGATGTTTTTTTCGCCATTGTCGCCTTTCTTCATCACCACGATGCTTTTCACTGTGCGTGTGCCCTCTGGGTCGGCGGTGGTGATGGTTTGTGTGTTGCTCCCCATCGTAATACTTTCGATGGCAGCATCAATTTCAGCACCGATGGTAGCCGTAGGTTTCAAGTCTACCAACAAACGGAAGAAGTTATCGCCCTCACGCAGTATGACTGCTTTCGGGAAGTTGACAATCAAAGGATTATCGCTTGATGGATTGTTGAGCGTTGCAATCTCAACTGCTCCCGTAGCCGTGTCATTTGCACCACTTGAAAGCAATGTGAGCCGTTCGATTTCGTTTGCTGATCCTTTCAGGTTTATGCCCACCGCATTGAATGAAAGTGCAGAAAGGTCGCCTGTCGTCTTCACATTAAACGAGATGAGCTCCTGCGCCTTATCGCCCCGGCTAAGTATGTCGGTTGAAAGTTGGGTAGCCTGAACTGTCTTGAATTCCATCGCCTTAGATTGGTATTCGCTCACGATGGCTTCAAAACCTTTGCCAATGTAATAACTCGCTTCCGATTTAGGATTGAAAACGATGGTCAATGCACCATCAGCCGACGTAGAACGTAGCACACGCTCAGGTCCTTTTGCTGCATCTTCTTTCGATGCCACCTTCCAAAGCAACTCGCCCGTCTTTCCCTTACCTGAATAAACAGCAAATTCGGCTCTTACACCATAGGAAGCGTTCGAAGAATAATAGAGATCGAAGGCTTTGAAATTAATCTGCATTTTATGACCTTCGTGTATTGGCAGGAAGGTTATCATACGATCGTTCGTATCGCCCTCGTGCTTCGATGAATAGTAGGGATTGGGCTTGGTCTTAAATTCTACTGACCCATTGATGGTGCGTTCGGTTGTTCCTTTTTCAAAGAGAATCAGGTTGTGCACCATGCGTGCACCATCGGGATTGCCATTTGCTACGACTGTCGTATTTCCGCTGATGATCAGTGTGTTGAGTGCCGCATCGATGGTAGCACCTTCTTCTGCCATATCGCTCAAGTCATAAGCCAAGCGGAAATAATTATCGCCTTCAAAGAGTGCAAGCGGTTGGGTGAGTGTGATTTCCACAACATCGCCTGTAATTGTCGCTTCGCCCACCTTTGTTGCGTTGGCAAATGTGTTATCGGTCTTGCTAAAATAGAGCGTTGCTTTAGTAAGCTGGGCATGGGTATTGTTCGTTGTGAACGCCACCTTTTCCAGTGCGATAGCTGGTGAGAAACCTGCGGTCTTCACGTTGAACATGAGGATGGGTTGTGTCTTGTCTCCGGCTGATGCAGTACCAGTTGTGAATTGTTCGGTAATCACTTCTGCGAAGGTCATAGCTTGTGGGGCAATTGCCGAAACAGTGGCTTCAAAACCTGCACGGTTGGTGTAGCTGCTGTTGTTCTCAAACACCACCGTGAGCGCACCATCCGCCGCCGATGAGCGCACTACTTTGGTTTGCGTCGTCATGAGCGTGGTGAGGAGTTGCGCAGGGTCTGCGGTGCGCCCGTTATACACCTTGATTTGATGACGATACATCGTGCCCGGTGCGAGGTCGAGCTTTTGGAAGTCGATGGATACGATCTTTCCTGTTGCCTTTGGCACAAAGACCACCGTACCGCCCACATTGGGAGACACATTAGCGGCTTTTCCGCCATCGTCATAGAACATCACTGGATTGTCGTCTACTTCTATGACCTGTTCCGTAGCCTTGATACACACTTCTGCTGTTGAGGATTGGGCGTGCGTTGTGCCACAAAACAACGATAGCATGAAGACAAACAATACTGAAAAGTAATTTTGTTTCATTATTTTTTTTGTTTATTGTTATTGAATTAAATTTATGACATGTTAAAGTCTAACGATTGATACATTTTTTCATACGCCTCGGCAACTTTGTTGTGGTCATGGTGACGACGCACGTAAAGGATGCTATCACGCTGGAGCTGTGAGATAATGGTAGGGTTTTCGACAACGTGACGCAGTTGGTCGTAGCAACTCTCGTATGTGGGTTGCACATTGATGATGGGGTGCAGTTCTGTTTCGTTTAATATCGCATAGTTCTCGGGTTCGCCCCCACCTACACAGATGATGCCTCGGCTCATCGCTTCTAAGGGATTCATTGAAGGGGTGTAGCTATAAAGCTGGTCGAGAATGAGATCGGCACCGTTCATCATCTCCACATATTCGGCAAACGGAACGCCCTCTGCCACACGCAGATCGATGCGTTTGCCATATTCCGTCTTCAGCTGTTGAGCCGCACGGAGCATGATGTCCGTACCCTTGTATTCGGAACGTCCACGACTGATGCCTATGAAGATGCGCACTGGTTCGTCTGCCTTTCGCTGCCGTGGTGCATGGTCTTTCACCTCAATGGGAAAAGGAATGAAACGGGTTTTTGTTGGGAAGTGGCGTTCGTAGCATACGAAATATTCATAAAGTCCAGCCACGATGCAGTCGGCATCTTCGGCAATCATCTGATTAAGCGCAGCCTTGGGTGTGCCGAGCCAATCGTGGCGTTCTTTGCGTGCATCGGCATTTTGGCGAAGGGTGTTGCCAATGTTGAAATCACTGTAGCGCAAAGGTTTTTCGTCACAACAGGTTTTTACCCAATAATGATCCATCCCAAATGCACCGAGAACGATGTGGCGATTGTTGCGCCGCAGGTATTCATAGATGGGACGAATGCGTTGGGCACCCAATTCAAAGAAGAGGGGATTGATGATTTGCACGATGTCGAACCCTCGCAGGCGAGGCAACAAAGAGATGATGCGCACGAGCAATCGCAGTCCGCCCCATCGTCCTTCGGGGCGGGCAACGTCAATGTCGCGAGGATAGTTTTTCCAGAAATCGCCGTTGGAAACGAGCAAAACTTCGTGCCCGCGGTTGCGAAGTCCTTTCGCGAGTGTGTGGTGAACATTGCTGTATTCGCCTAATAGCAAAATGCGCATAATATAGTAGTGGGTGTGCTTTTTTATTTGCCGTGAGGCAAGATTTCCTAGCTTTCCTAGCTTTTCTAGGTTTTCTAGGTTTTCTAGGTTTTCCTAGTTTCCCTAGTTTTTCCTAGTTTTTCCTAGTTTTCCTAGTTTCTCCTAGTTTTCTCTAGTTTTCCCTAGATTATCCTATCCGAAACAGCTAAAAGATCACTTTACTTCATCCTTGGCAGCGTTTTAAGGAGTATTTTCCGTCCGATACTGCTGCTGGTGAGGGCACGGAAGATGCGATATTTTCCCGTGTAATGCTTGTTGGGCAGGGGGAAAAGTCCCAATTTCTTCAGTCGCTCGAGTGTTGCATCTAAACACTGGGCATCGCGTGTGAGCGTGATGACGTTATGGATATAATCCATCGTTAGTTGTGCCACACGGCGTTGCATCGCCACTCGCTCGCTGGTGGGCATACGGTCGGCTTTCTCTCTGAGCGAGAGGATGATGCGTTCCTTGTCGGCAAGACGTTTCGTTACCCATTGTGCGTCGGCTTTGTGTGTAATCGAGTTGCTGCGCTGGCGATAGAAATATGCTCGGGCATTGGTGTCAACAACCTGTTCGGCACGGATGATGAGTTGAGGCGTAAATTCTTCATCTTCGTGAAGCATTCCCTTTGTGAAACGCAGCGTGCCCAAAAGTGATCGGCGGAAGATATAGCCCCATGCTGTTGCTCGGAGGTTGTGGTTGTGCATGTATTGCGAGCCTGTAAAAACACCATAGGTTGTCAATTCATTGGTGTCTGCCTCCTTATCGGTTCCGTGAAAGAGGACAAGGTCGGGTGACAGTGCTCTGACTATCGATAAACAATATTCATAATCGCGGCGGATGAGGTAATCGTCGCCATCAATGAACTGCAGGTAGCGTCCTGCGGCAATTTCAATGCCTCGGTTGCGTGCCTCAGAGAGTCCGCCATTGGGTTGTCGGACATAGATGAGGTTGGCTGCATAGGTATCGATGATGTGCTGTGGAACTACCGATGATCCATCGTCAATGAGGATGATTTCTCGTTCTTCGGCACTGAGACGGAGCGAGAGGATGCTGTCGATGCAGGTTTGAAGCAATGGGAGCGGTTCGTTGTAGTAGGTGATAACGAAGCTCACGAGCTTTTCGGTTTGCGAAAGCGGTGCAGAAAGGCGATGATCTGACATAGGCGTTTAAGTCCGATGATTTGTAGAATTTTGAGCTTGAGGGTGTTTTGGTAGGGAAGCACAGGCAGACGTGGGGGCTGTCGTGTGCGTTCGTAGAGGTCGATTTGGGTGTTGAGCATTGCTGCATAGAGTTTGCCGAATGCTGGATGTTGGCGATCGAGGTTGGTTTGCAGAATGGCAAGCCATGCCTCAAGAAAACTCTCATAGTCGGCAGCAGATGCGTTCTGGGTGATGCCCTTGGGATTGAGCACATAGACGTAGCATCCGTTGGGGAAGGTGCGCACTTTGCGGCATCGCTGAAGGACGATGGGCATGAAGTGGAGGTCTTCAAAGTTTTTCCCCTTTGGAAATCGACAATCGGCAAGCATACTTCGGCGATAGATTTTATTCCATGCAAAGCAATGCGTCCATGCTTCGGTGGCAAACCAATAGGTGTGCCAGTGGTCGAAGGTTTGGTCGGTGAGTTGCAGCAGTGGGCGGAGTTGATCAAAGGTTTGTCGCTCGATGGAAAATTCGAGGAGGTCGGTTTCGTCGTCGTCTGCCAAAGCGTTGAGAGCTGGGGCGTAGGTGTTGGGCTGGAGAAAATCGTCTGCATCCACGAAAGTGAGCCATTCGCCTGTAGCAACTTCCATTCCTCGGTTGCGTGCCGCAGACAGTCCGCCATTGGGTTGATGGATGATTTTTACATCAGGATTGTGCACTGCCCATGCTTGGCAGATTTCCATCGATTGGTCGGAAGAACCATCATTGACGATGATGATTTCCTTCTCGTTGATGGCTTGTGCTTGGATGCTTGCAAGACATCGGTCGAGTGTTGTTTCGGCGTTATACACCGGAATGATAATCGATAGTTTCACTGCCTATTTTCCGTGAAATCTACATATTCCCCCTCGTCATCACCAATGACCTTTTTTTGTCGTTGTGTTTCGCTGCGGTGATCAACGATGATATTCTCGCCCGACCGAAATTCGTTGCCTGTCTTGGAGTTTCTGAATTGGTTGATAATGGTGCGAAACTTTTTATATAAGAAAATGGCTGCAATACCGATGGCAACCAATAGCATTGCAAGAAAGGCGAGGATGGCTTTAAAGAGAGATGCTATCATAATTTCGGACGTTTGAGGAGGGTGGATTAGGATTTTTTCTCTGTTTTCTTGCGCACCACGAACGATAACACTACGTACCAAAGAATGATGATCGCAAAGGCAGAGATGCCAAAGATGGCGAGCAAGAATAAGCAACTAATGAGGAAGACGTATTTCACTTCATTCTCACGCCAACCCCATTGCTTAAATTTGAGAGCAAACATTGGTATTTCTGCCACCATGAGCCATGAGCAAAGGAGGATGCCGATGAGGATGAGGGGTATTGTCCAAAGTGTGTTGCTTTGTGTGGCAAGTGATGTGCCGACGATGAGCGACGACCAAAAAAGTGCGTTGGCAGGTGTGGGCAGACCTATAAAACCCGTTGCTTGTCGTTCATCGAGGTTGAATTTTGCCAAGCGAAGTGCCGAAAAGGCAGGAAGAAGAAAGGCAGAGTAGGGCAGGATGTTGCGTAGTCCTTCGGCAAAGGCGGGTAGGGGAGAAATGTTGATGATGTGGAAAATCATAGCCGCTGGTGCTACACCAAAAGTAACCACATCTGCGAGCGAGTCGAGTTCTTTTCCGATGGGTGAGCTCACACCCAACAAGCGTGCCACCATCCCGTCGAAGAAGTCGAACACTGCCCCGATGACAATCCACAGCATTGCTTTTTCCATGTTTCCGCTGAGGGCAAAGGTGATGGCGATGCAGCCCGATATGAGGTTGCATGCTGTGATACTGTTGGGTATGTGTTGTTTTATTGCCATTGTTTTTCGGTTTAAATTTTTGGGGGCAGATTTTTTGTTTTGGAGGATAAACATGATTGTGCCTCCACACGCTGATATTATTCATTGTTCCGTTGCAGCGTAACTGAGCAACTATTAGAAGACAGATGAGGCTTAGTTAGTTGGCAGGTGAGGCTTGGATATTTTTATACTGATTTTCAGTTATTTGAAAACCTCTTTTCAACTCTGCATTCCTTCTCTCAGAGAAATATCCTTGCGCATAGGGAAATATCCTTACTTTCTTGATTAATTCCCCCTCCTTTTCTTTATTCAAGCCCCTTTTTTTCTTTATTCCAGCCCCTTTCTTTTCATCAGAGGTCATTCCCTCCCCCGTGACGTAGAGTTTAAGGCAACTTTGCGATGATGGTTTGATCGCCCCTGGTTTTTTGTCCCATTTCGATGAGGATTTCCGACCCCAATGGGAGATAGAGATCCACACGACTGCCGAGCTTGATGAAACCCATGTGTTCGTCAATGAAACACTCGTCGCCGGGCTTTGCATAGGTTGCGATGCGACGTGCCATTGCTCCAGCCACTTGTCGGCAGAGGATGTCGTGTCCCTCGGGAGTGGTGATGATCACGTCGGTGCGTTCGTTCTCCTCGCTCGCTTTCGGTAGCCATGCCTTGTGATAATTGCCGTTGAAATGTTGCACGAATTTCACCTTTCCGTCCACAGGAAACCAGTTGGCATGCACATTCCAAAGGCTCATGAAAATTGACACCATGATGCGCCGATCGTGGAAGTATTTGTTTTCCTCCACCTCTTCAATGACAACGATAGTTCCGTCGGCTGGTGCAACAACGGTTTTTTCTGTTGTTTCGCCCTCAAAATATCTTATCGGACTGCGATAAAAATTCAGCACGATGGCATAGACCGTTCCGAAGATGGCAAGGAATGTCCAAAACGGCACCTTGTTTGCCTCAATGCCAAACCACAAGAGTGCACCGATAACAGCAAGCGCAATACCGCCATAAACCAATTGTCCTGTACCTTCGTGGTGTATTCTGATTTTTCTTAGTTTTCTTTTCATTCTTGGATGGTTTTAATCAACCGAATTTACAACGTGCAAAGATAATGAAAAAAAGCGAGCCACCCAAAATTTTTAAGTTTAAACTTTTGGAAGTCTTCGAGAAATGTCGTAACTTTGAAACTCAAATTTTGTCAGAACAAAGAGCATGGAAGATTTCGTACACCTACACGTACACACACATTATTCTATTCTTGATGGGCAATCGAAAGTGAAATATCTTGTCGATAAAGCCCTCAAAGACGGCATGAAAGGCATGGCGATAACCGACCACGGCGCAATGTTTGGCATCAAGGAATTTGCGGACTATTGTGCCAAGGTCAATAAAGCCCGCAAAGCCGAAGGTGAAGAACCTTTCAAGCCGATTTTTGGTTGTGAAATGTATGTGGCACGGCGACGAAAAGAAGACAAAGTGAAGGAGATGCACGACAATTCGGGGCATCACCTCGTTGTGCTGGCGAAGAACATGACGGGCTATAAGAACCTCATCAAGCTCGTTTCCCGTTCATGGGTGGATGGTTATTATTATCGTCCACGAACAGACAAAACCGATTTGGAACGCTACAGCGAGGGATTGATCGTTTGCACGGCTTGTATCGCTGGCGAAGTGCCGAACAAGATCATCAAGGGCGACATTGAGGGTGCACGCGAAGCCTGTTTGTGGTATAAGCGGGTGTTTGGCGATGACTTTTATCTCGAGTTGCAACGCCACGAAGTGAAAGACCCTCGGCTCATTGCCAATCGTGAAGCCTTCCCTCTGCAACAGAAAGCCAACAAGGTGTTGCTAGAGTTTGCCAAGGAATACGGCATTAAATACGTTTGTACGAACGATTGCCATTTTGAAGACAAAGAAACAGCCGAAGCCCACGACCATTTACTTTGTCTTTCGACCAACGAAGAACTGAACGACCCCAAGCGCATGCGCTATTCAAAACAAGAATGGTTCAAGACGCAGGCAGAGATGAATGAGGTGTTTGGCGATTTGCCAGAAGCGATGGCAAACACGTTAGACATATTAAATAAGGTGGAGTTCTATGACATCAACAGTGGTCCCATCATGCCTTTCTTCCCCATTCCCGTTGACTTTGGAACAGAAGAAGAATGGCGAGCGAAATTTTCAGAAGCCGACCTCTATCGTGAGTTCACCACCGATCAAAACGGTGAAAATCCGCTGTCGGCTGAAGATGGTCAAGCGGTCGTCGACCGCTTGGGTGGCTACGAAAAGATGTATCGTATCAAGTTTGAAGCCGATTATTTGGCAAAACTCACTTATGATGGTGCGAAAAAACTATATGGTGAACCGCTTTCAGAGGAGGTGGTGAAGAGCATCAATTTTGAGTTGCACGTGATGAAAACAATGGGTTTCCCAGGCTATTTCCTCATCGTGCAAGACTTCATCAGTGCCGCACGCAACGAATTAGATGTTATGGTGGGGCCTGGACGTGGCTCGGCGGCAGGTTCTGTGGTGGCATATTGTTTGGGCATCACACGCATCGATCCTCTGAAGTACGACCTCCTTTTTGAACGTTTCCTCAATCCCGACCGTGTGAACTTGCCCGATATTGATACCGACTTTGATGACGATGGTCGCAGCAAGGTGTTGCAGTGGGTAACCAATAAGTATGGCGAGGAAAATTGTGCACATATCATCACCTACTCAACGATGGCAACGAAGAACTCGCTGAAAGACGTTGCACGTGTGGAAGGACTACCTTTGGCAACCTCTAATGCTCTTTGCAAAGCCATCCCCGACCGTTTGCCCGATGGCATGAAGATGAATTTGGCAAACGCCATCAAATGTACGCCCGAGTTGCAGGAGGCCGAGGTGAGCAACGACCCCAGAGAGCGCAACACAATAAAGTATGCCAAGATGCTCGAAGGAACGGTTCGAGGCACGGGTATTCACGCATGTGGGTTCATCATCTGCCGTGATCCAATCAGCGAATGGGTGCCCATATCAACAGCTGTAGACCCCGACTTCCCTGAACAGAAAGTGCCTGTTACGCAATACGACGGACATGTTATCGAAACTACGGGGCTTATTAAGATGGACTTCCTCGGACTTAAGACGCTTTCGGAAATCAAAGAGGCGGTGAAGGTCATCAAGGATACCACGGGCGATGTGATAGACATCGACAACATTCCGCTCGACGACCCACTCACCTATGAACTCTACCAGCGTGGGCAAACCATCGGTACATTCCAGTTTGAGTCGGCAGGTATGCAGAAACATCTCAGAGACTTGAAACCCACCGTCTTTGAAGACCTCATTGCAATGAACGCACTCTATCGTCCAGGTCCGATGGACTACATCCCTGACTTCATCAAACGCAAGAAAGATCCCTCGCTCGTCAAATACGACATTCCGTGTATGGAGAAGTATTTGAAAGACACATATGGTATCACCGTCTATCAAGAGCAAGTAATGTTGCTCAGTCGGCAATTGGCAAATTTCACACGTGGCGAAAGCGATGCGTTGCGCAAGGCGATGGGAAAGAAAATCAAGTCGATTGTTGATGCGATGAAGCCTAAGTTCATTGAGCAAGGAAGCCAAAACGGGCACGACCCAAAAATATTGGAAAAGATATGGGGTGACTGGGAAAAGTTTGCCAGCTATGCTTTCAATAAGTCGCACGCAACGTGCTACTCATGGGTGGCATATCAAACCGCCTATCTCAAAGCCCACTACCCAGCCGAATTTATGGCAGCCCTGATGACCCGCCGTTTCAGCGACATTACGGAAATTACCAAACTGATGGAAGAATGCAAGGCATTGAAAATCAAGACATTGGGTCCAGATGTGAACGAGAGCCAGATAGGGTTTGGTGTAAACAATAAGGGCGAAATCCGCTTCGGATTGTCGGCAATCAAGGGGATTGGTGCGAATGCTGCCATGGCAATCGTAAACGAACGCAATGCCAATGGTCCGTATAAAGACATCTTCGATTTTGCAGAACGGGTGAGTCTTGCCAGTGTTAATCGTAAGGTGTATGAAAGTTTGGCATACAGCGGAGGATTTGATAGCTTCGGTTTGGAACGCGAACAGTTTTTCACCATTTCGGCAAAAGGTCAGCTTTTCATCGATACGTTGCTGCGCTATGCACAGCTCTTTCAGCAAGAAAAAGCACAACAACAAAATTCACTCTTTGGCGGAATGGACAGCGTGGAAATTGTGCATCCACCCCTACCGAAACTCGACAAATGGCCAATGGTGGAAAAACTCAATCGTGAGAAAGACCTTGTGGGTGTTTATTTGTCTGCCCATCCATTGGACGAATATGACATCGTGCTGCGAAAGATGTGTAACACGCAGTGTGGCGAAATTTCACGTGATGCCGATTTGGCAAAACTGGCTGAAAGAAAAGAAGTTACTTTTGCAGGAATCGTTACTGAATCCACTGAGCGTTTCTCACAGAAAACAGGGAAGCCCTTTGGTATTGTGAAGATAGAAGACTATGACACAACGGGCGAATTGGCACTCTTTGGCGACGACTGGACACGTTTTAGTGGTATGCTGAAGGTGAACTATCATGTTTTCATCACTGCCAAATGTCAGCCCCGCTATCGAAATAGCGACATTATGGAACTGAAGGTGAGCAACGTAGAACATCTCTTCGACGTGAAAGAACGCAGATTGAATCGCCTCATAATCACGATTGAGGCTGCTTCTTTGACAGAAGACACTGTGGCAGATCTTGCTGCCATCCTCGATGCACACCCCGGTGACACCCATCTTCACATAGATTTGCGCACAATTGAGGGGATGCGCATCGAACTTAAAAGCGGACGAGATGGCATAAAAGTGGAGAAAAAGCTGACAGAATTTATCGAAAGTCATCCAGCAATGGACTATCGAATAGAGTAACGAAAGGCTTTGGCACGAAATTTGGTATATACTAACCAGACATAAACATAAACAAAAAAGGAAAAATTATGGCATTAGAAATCACAACACAAAATTTTGAGAGTTATAAGAATGGCGAATTGCCATTGGTGGTTGACCTTTGGGCACCTTGGTGTGGTCCTTGCAAGGCGATTGGACCTATCATAGAGGAATTGGCACAAGAATATGAAGGGAAAATTGCAGTCGGCAAGTGCGACGTTGATGAACATGACGACATCGCCATTGAATTTGGTGTGCGCAACATTCCAACCATCTTGTTTTTCAAGAATGGTGAGTTGGTAGATAAATTCGTGGGTGCTGCGAACAAAGCGGTGCTTGATGAAAAATTCAAAACACTTCTCTAAATCTTTGGAGAGCCTAGGGAACCCTAGAGAGTCTAGGCAACCTAGGAGAACCTAGGAAAGCTAGGAGAACCTAGAGAGTCTAGGAAAGCTAGGAAGCCCTAGAAAGCCTAGGAAAGCTAGGCAACCCTAGAAAGCCCTAAAAGCCTAATGAGCGATTAGGGTTTTATTTTTTAGTTGATGAGGAAACTATCGAGTAGTAATGTGGAAACACCCTTGTTTGCGTTCATATTTAATGTAGCATCGTCCCTGTTTGCGCAGGTCGTCGAGCACTTCTGATAGCACGTATTTTAGGGAATCATTGCGCACTTCCCGACCAATGGGTGAATATTTATTGTAGGCTATGTCGAAAGTCGTACCATAAAGGTGGCAGCTATTTTCAGTTGCATTTCGATTGTAGCGACGCAAGGATTCCACATCGTTTTTTGTCCGAAGAACACTGGTTACGAGAATTTTGTGCAGCGGCAAATGCTTTATTTGCAGACTATCCATAAAATTCCTGCCAATGTCTTGCAGGAGGATGGCAGCTCGAGGTACCAAGTAAGGAATGCTACTTGTTAGTTTTTGTAATTCAAAATATGGGTCGGCACCAATATAGACAAGATGGTTCTTTCGTTGCTCTGCATCTGCTCTGTCTTTCACTGATGCTACACCGAAAGTCATCGCTGATTCGAGTTGCACCTGTTGTGAGTCTGGAAAAGCCTCGTCATAGTCTGCTACACCTTTGACACGATTGTGTCGTTCTTGCTGTGTGTGGTCATAAAAGCTCGTAGGTGTTCTTCTCCCAATGTGTGATTGTTGGAGAATGCGCAGCGAATCAGGTAGGGGCGTAGTTGCAAGCGAGTCTGCTTCAGCAACAAGCTGTCCCCATCCGCTTTGGGCAATCGAAGGGAAGAATAGCCGCACTAAAGCCAGAATAGCTGTCACTGCAAGAAATCCCTTAAGGAAAGCGTTTTTAGAAATCTTTTTCTTCAATTTCATTTAGTAGTTTTTGTGGTGTAGTTGGGAGCAATCCCTTTCGCTTTTCTTGCTTTGCGAACGTGTCCTGTTGTGAACAATTACACTTCTCTCATTTTTATATTCCCTTTTCTGCTTCTTCGCTTTCTTCTTTCGGAAGTGTTTCGTTGAGGAAATCAAGTATAAGGCGCATTGCTTTGTTGGTGGCAATAGCGAGGTTGATATCGCGTCCGAAGTTTTCTTCGAGTTTGAAGGTGCGCAGGTCGTCTTTGCTTCCGTAACCAATCCAAATTGTGCCTACGGGTGTTGTGGCTGTTCCACCGCCTGGACCTGCTACGCCTGTGGCAGAGATGGCAAAATCAACGCCAAGCGTTTCGATGACGCCACGTGCCATTTCCCGCGCCACTTCTTCGCTTACGGCTGTGTGTAGAGAAAGGGTTTCAGGACTGACGTTCAGAATTTTCTCCTTTGTTTCATCTGTATAGGCTACGATGCCGCCTTTGAAATAATTCGATGCACCAGGTGTAGCAATGATGGCTTCGCTGATGCGTCCGCCCGTGCAGCTTTCGCCTGTTCCGAGCGACAAGCCAGATGCGTATAGAAGATCGCCTATTTGGCGAGAGATTACTTTGCTTTCAAATTCCATTTTTCTTGTTTTTTTTTGTTAATGCTAGGGGATTTTCTATGTGATAATAGCGAATGTCTATTTATTCTCAAGCCGCCTAATTTTTTATTCAAATGTTACTTTGCTGAAGGCTGGTAAATCGATGGTGGCAAACTTTTGGTCTTTGTATTTGAAGTGGCCTACGCAGGCTATCATCGCTGCATTGTCTGTGGTGTAACTGAATTTGGGGATGTAAATTGTCCAGCCATATTTCTGGGCGTGCTCCTCAAAAGCATTGCGCAACCCATTGTTTGCTGACACACCACCCGCCACAGCCACGTGCTTTATGCCTGTGTCTTTCACTGCCTTGCGCAGTTTTCGCATGAGGATATCGACGATGGTTTTCTCCAAACTTGCAGCCAAATCGGCTTTGTTTTCCTCGATGAAATTCGGGTTGTCCTTTGTCCATTCCCGTAGGTTATAGAGAAACGACGTTTTCAGACCCGAGAACGAATAATCATAGCCTGCCACATTTGGGTGGGCAAACTGAAACGCATTGGGATTACCTTGACGCGCCAGTCGGTCAATGATTGGTCCACCAGGATAGCCCAACCCCATGACTTTTGAGCATTTATCAATTGCTTCGCCTGCTGCATCGTCAATGGTTTGCCCGATGACCTCAAGGTCGTTATAGGCATTGGCTTTCACAATTTGTGAATTGCCACCCGATACGAGCAAACAGAGGAAGGGGAAAGGGGGTTGTGAGTGATCGTCGTCGGTTTCTTTGATAAAGTGAGCGAGGACATGCCCCTGTAAGTGATTGACATCGATAATCGGAATGCCCAATGAACGTGCCATGCCTTTTGCAAAGTTCACCCCCACGAGCAAACTGCCCATCAATCCAGGTCCACGTGTGAAAGCGATGGCAGAAAGCTGCTCCTTCGTGACGCCTGCCCGCACAAGTGCTTGGTCTACAACGGGGACGATGTTTTGCTGATGGGCTCTGGATGCCAATTCGGGCACCACACCACCATAGGCTTTGTGCACATCTTGCGATGCTGTGACATTGCTCATGATGACACCATTGCGCAAAATGGCTGCACTCGTATCATCGCAACTACTTTCTATTCCTAATATATATACATCCTTATCTTTCATTTCCTTGTTTAGTGATGTTTAATGCGAAAGGATTTCTAATCCGTTTTCGGTCATGAGGAAAGTGTGTTCCCATTGTGCTGATGGAAGTTCGTCGCCCGTAATCACTTCCCATCCGTAAGGGTCGTCAGCGTCAATGAAGACTTTCCATGTACCCATATTGATCATAGGTTCGATGGTGAAAACCATACCCGGTACGAGCAACATACCCGTGCCTCGATAGCCATAATGTGCCACTTCGGGTTCTTCGTGGAAAGCGAGTCCAACACCATGTCCACAGAGATCGCGCACCACTCCATAACCATGCTTTTCAGCGTGTTTCTGAATGGCATGACCAATGTCGCCCACGTAGCCAAAAGGTTTGGCTGCCGCAGCTCCAATCTCAAGACATTCTTTTGTTACTTTGACGAGCTTTTCTTTCTCTGGTGTGGTTTTCCCACCTACGATGAATGTGCGGTTGGCATCGGCAAAATAGCCATTGACAATGCAGGTCATGTCCACATTGATGATATCGCCCTCTTCCAAAACATCTTCTTCTTTTGGTATGCCGTGGCACACCACCTCATTGATACTCGTGCAAACGCTCTTTGGAAAACCATTATATCCCAAACAAGCAGGCGTAGCATTGTGGTCTTTGCAGTATTCCATGCACAGGTCATCAATCTGTTGTGTGTTGAGTCCTGGGCGGATGATCGCTTCAACAGCATCCAAACACCCCGTATTCACAACGCCAGCTCGGCGAATGCCCTCTATTTGTTCAGGTGTTTTAATGAGGTTGCGAGTGGGCACGAGCTTGCCACGTTTTTCGAGTTCAATGATTTTTAAGTCGAGTTCCGTAGGCGGTTGTCCTGGTAGGCAGTGCCAACGTTTTTTTCCTATTTTCATTTTTCGTTTTCTCCTTGTTATATGGTGGTGTTCCTTAGGGAATATGCGTGAAACGAAGTTCGTTACACCTAAGGAAACGATTGATAATAGCCCTTTTATGGGTGTTATTCTTTGTTAATAATGCTTCATTGCACGGTCGATTTCCCGTCGGTCTTCTTTCTCCTTGAGCGTCTGCCGCTTGTCGTATTCCTTTTTTCCTCGGCAGAGGGCGATGTCTACTTTTGCTCTGCCGTTTTCGTCAATAAAGATGAGTGTTGGGATGATGGTGTAGCCTGGGGTTTTGGCTTCGCTTTCAAGGCGGCGTATTTCTCGCTTTTTGAGCAAGAGTTTACGCAGGCGTCGCGATTCGTGGTTGGCATAAGAACCATAGAAATAGGGTGAAATGTTCATTCCTTGTACCCATATTTCCCCTCGTGTGATGATGCAAAACGTGTCTACGAGCGATGCTTTCCCTGCCCGAATCGATTTTATTTCTGTACCCGTAAGCACGATTCCAGCCGTGAAAGTGTCGATGAAGTGATATTCAAAAGACGCCTTTTTGTTGCGAATTTGTACGGGCGACTTCTTTCTGATTTCCAACTCTGTTTTGTTCATTTTCTTATCCTTGCGTGATGGTGACAAAGTCTGCAAGATGTTCGTCCACGTAGGTGGCGATTTCCTGCGTCCATGCTTCTTCGCTGACGATGAAATCATCATCTTGATCATCAAATTCGGGCATTTGTTCGTAGAGTGCCATGAAGTCTTCATCATTCATGTCGCGTTCTATTTCGGCATGATACTTGTCATAGAATTTCTTTGTGCGGCGGATGTGCGAATAGAGTGTCGTAAGTCCCCAATTACGCATGGCAACGGCAAAGGGATTTTTGAAGATGAATGCGCCAAATCCATTATGAATCAGTTGCACATAACCACCCTCCATCACTTCCTCGTGCAGATGTGCCCAAGCAAGGAGCGTGATTTGATCGGCACTTAAACTCCCGATGTTTTCTGTCGTAATCTCGCCCCCTATGGCATCACGAATGGCAGCAACGAAAACAGCGATGAAAGCATCTTCGCCTTCGGCAGCTGCCTTACGAATGTCGGCGTCATTGACTTTTACTTCCAGCATTTTTCTTTATGATCTCTTTTTAATCTTGCAAAGATACGTTTTTTTGCTGATTTTTCAAGGAGTTTGGGGTTTAAAAAATGCAAATCATTTTTTTGATTGTGAAAGGTGAAGTGGGAAATGAGAGACGGGGCTAGATCGTCTGGTGAAGACCTAGGTAACCTAGAATTTGTAGCCGATGATCAGAACTATATCGTATAGAGAACCTAGTAAAATCTTCTGAACGCTTGCAAAGCGTGAAAACAGCTAAATGAAATTGCCCCTTTGCTTGACAATATTTTTTATTTTTGAGCGTTATAAGAAATATGTTACACGAGAAGAGAAGAACGTTTTTAGTCCTCATGTTGTTTTGTCTGACAACAGCCTTTGCCGTAGCACAATCGTTCACGTTGCAAGGGAAGGTGTCCGACAAGAACGGCAACCCCATAGAATTTGCCTCGGTGATGGTACCCTCGCAGGGAAAACTTGCGATGACCAATCTGAAAGGTGAATTTAAACTCGATCTGCAAAGTAGTGACTCCGTAACGGTTCGATTTTCGATGGTAGGCTATAAGTCGAAAACAAGAACGCTGCGACGTCCGCAAGGTAAACAAACCCTTCTCATTCAGTTGTCGGATGACAACGAGTTGCAGGAAGTGGTAGTGGAAGGCAAGCAAACCCAACACGGAACGACGGAAGAACTGAAGATCGACCAAACCAAACAAGCACCCTCGGCAACGGGTAATGCCGTGGAAGAAATGATACAAACACAAGCGGGTGTATCGACCCACTCGGAACTTTCATCGCAGTATAATGTCAGAGGCGGAACTTTCGACGAAAACTCCGTATATATAAATAATGTGGAAGTCTATCGTCCTTTTCTTGTGCGCAGCGGGCAACAAGAAGGACTTTCGGTCATCAATGCCGACATGGTGGAGCGTGTAGGCTTTTCAACGGGTGGTTTTGAAGCCAAATATGGCGACAAGATGAGTTCTGCACTCGACATCACCTACAAACGTCCGAAACGCAACGAAGGCTCGATTGCACTTTCGCTTTTAGGGGCAAGTGGCTACGTGGGACTATCGGGGAAGAAAATCACATGGCTCAATGGCTTACGCTATAAAACCAATAAACTTCTTTTGGGCTCACTCGACACAGAAGGCGAATATGACCCAGCCTTCCTTGATTATCAAACCTATCTGTCATGGCAACCCAATGCGCGTTGGCAAATAGATTTCATTGGAAACATTTCGGAAAATCATTACAATTTCAAGCCCCAAGACAGAGAAACAAGGTTTGGAACAATGGAAAACGTGAAATCGTTTCGGGTTTATTTCGATGGACAGGAAAAAGACATCTTCCGCACGTTCTTTGGCTCTTTGAGCCTCACGAATCATCTTACGAAGAAAACCGACCTCTCGCTCATTGCTTCTGCCTATTCCACCAAAGAACAGCAACGCTATGACATTCAGGGGCAGTATTGGCTCACACAGACTGAAACATCTGAAAATCTGGGTGTGGGAACCTACATGCAACATTCGCGCGATTATCTCAAAGCCAATGTGCAGAGCTATAAACTGATGCTTCAACATCGCACGAACCAACACAAAATAGAGGGCGCGATTACTTATAAAATAGAGAAAATCATAGAAAATTCAGCTGAATACGAGTATCGCGACTCGGCTGGATACAATGTGCCACACACGGGTGCAGACCTCAATCTCTACTATGCGTTGCGTGCGCAAAACCGCTTAAATGCCAACCGAACAGAAGCCTATTTGCAAGACACATGGCGATTTCAGAGCAAGGATTCCATTCCTACACTCTACACGCTGAACTATGGTGTTCGGTTTGCGCATTGGAGCTTCAACAAAGAAAGCATCGTTTCACCACGTGCGTCGCTCACCATCACTCCAGGCAGCAATCGCAACCTCTCTTTCCGCTTTGCAGCTGGACTTTACTATCAAGCACCTTTCTATAAAGAACTGCGCGATACGACAACCATCAACGGCATTACCTACGCACAGCTCAACAGCAAAATAAAATCGCAAACCTCCATCCATATGTTGGCAGCGATGAACTATCGTTTTGAAATGATGAATCGACCGTTTAAATTCACAGCCGAAGCCTATTACAAAGCCCTTGCCCGGCTCATTCCTTATTCGGTGGATAACGTCAAAGTCACCTATTATGGCGACAACAAGGCAAGCGGTCATGCCATGGGAGTGGACTTAAAACTCTATGGTGAGTTTGTGCCGGGCACCGATTCATGGCTCACACTCAGTTTGATGAACACCCGCATGAAACTTAACGGAAAGAGTATTCCGCTCCCCACCGATCAGCTTTATGCCATCAATTTGTTCTTCACCGATTATTTCCCTGGGTCAAAACGGTGGCGCATGTCACTGAAATTGGCTTTTGCCGACGGACTGCCCTTCTCTGCACCCCACAAAGAATTAGAAAACAATTCCTTCCGTTCGGCTGCCTACAAGCGTGCCGATATTGGAATGAGCTATAATCTTTTTGAAAATCAAGACCGCAGTAAGCCTTCTATCTTCCGCAACGTTTGGTTAGGTTTAGACTGCCTGAATCTCTTTGGCATCAGCAATGTCAATTCCTATTATTGGATTACAGACATCAGCGGACAGCAATATGCCGTGCCCAATTTCCTTACAGGTCGCCAGTTGAATGCCAGAGTGTTGATGGAGTTTTAGCTCACAAACGACAATCGCATTAGGTATCATTCACCGAAGAAACTATCAATGATAAAAGAATTTCAAATCCGAGTGGCTCCAAAGATTGCCCATACGGAAAACAATATCAAACAATATCTCATCAACGAAAAAGGTATCCGAGAAAAAGAACTCAACAGTATTAGAGTATTGAAACGCTCAATTGATGCCCGACAAAGAAACATCTTCATAAACCTCAAGGTGAGAGCCTATATCAACGAATTGCCTAAAGACGATGAGATAATAAAAACGCATTATCCAGACGTCAGTCGGGCGCAGTCGGTGGTGGTGGTGGGTGCAGGGCCAGCAGGTCTTTTTGCAGCACTGAAACTCATAGAATTGGGAGTGCGTCCCATTGTTGTGGAAAGAGGAAAAGATGTGAGAGCCCGCAAGAAAGATTTGGCACAGATTGGGCGCACACAGACCATTGATTCGGAATCGAATTATTGTTTCGGAGAAGGTGGCGCAGGTGCTTATTCGGATGGAAAACTTTACACACGCAGCAAGAAGCGTGGTTCGGTGGAGAAAATATTGAACGTCTTTTGCCAACATGGCGCATCTGTTAGTATTCTTGCTGATGCCCATCCACACATCGGAACCGACAAACTTCCAAAGGTGATTGAGAACATGCGCAATCGGGTGATAGCCTGCGGAGGAGAAGTGCATTTCCAAACAAAGATGACCTCGCTCATCATAGAAGCCGAAAAAGTAATCGGTATCCGCACACGTTCAACAGCCACAGAAAGTTTGGGCGAGGAAAAAGATTTCTTTGGAGCGGTTGTTTTGGCAACAGGTCATTCTGCACGCGACATCTATACGTATCTGCACGAAAACCATATAGAATTAGAACCAAAGGGAATAGCAATGGGTGTGCGCCTTGAACATCCCTCAGAGCTTATTGATCAAATACAATATCACAATCCAAAAGGACGTGGCGATTATCTGCCAGCCGCAGAATATGCCTTTGTGACGCAAGTTGATGGGCGAGGTGTTTACTCCTTCTGTATGTGTCCAGGGGGCTTTGTGATACCATCAGCCACCGACAAAGCGCAAATTGTAACCAATGGGATGAGCCCAGCCAATCGGGGGACAAAATGGTCGAACTCGGGAATGGTGGTACAGATAAATCCAGAAGACATCAACGGAACCGATATTTTGCGCATCATGCGCTTCCAAGAAGAACTCGAACGCAACACGTGGCAGCAAGGCTATCGAAAGCAAACAGCTCCTGCGCAACGCATGGCAGACTTTGTGAACAAACGCTTGTCGTATGATCTTCCACAGTCAAGCTATGCACCAGGGTTGATTTCTTCTCCGCTCCATTTCTGGATGCCATCGCTGATCACCAACCGCTTGCAAACTGCGTTTAAAGTGTTTGGCAAGCAAGCCCATGGATTTCTCACTAACGAGGCAGTGATGATTGCTTCGGAAACACGCACCAGTTCTCCCGTGCGCATCCTGAGAAATCATGAAACCTTGATGCACGTCCGAATAGAAGGACTTTTCCCTTGTGGCGAAGGGGCTGGATATGCTGGAGGAATTGTCAGTGCAGGCATTGATGGTGAAAAATGTGCAGAAATGGCTGCGGCTTATGTCAATGCCCATAAACAATGAAAGGCAAATTCTGAAAATTTCCACAACTTAAACCCAAATCGGTTATTAGACCTCTAATGACCGATTTGGGCTAAAAGTTAAAGAATAGGTCTATAAAGCATAAATTCTTTTAAAATTTTTGGTAGTAAGAAAAGGAAGGCTTATATTTGCAATATTATGAAACGAATAGTTATCACACTGGCATGCGTAGCCTTTCTTGGCACATCCCTATGTGCGCAAGAAAGCTATAACGACACGACCCAACAGGAGAAGCCTATCAAGCCCATCACTTCTGCAAGTTTGCAAGGTCGCCGAGAAGCAACCGCTGCCGAAAAAGAATATGCAAAACGATTGGCAGAAGCGCGCGAACAACAGCGACAAATCGACTATAACCTACCTCCGATGGATGAGAATGGGCAAGTTGTTGCCTATAACGATCCTGTACTCGATTATGGATGGGGATGGGACAGATGGCGATTGCATAAAGGGCTGAATTTGAACGTCGGAACATCTGTTTTTGCTAATTTTGGCAATGGAAGTAAAACGCGGGTTGGGTTTACACAAGACGTTTCGTTGATGTATGTTACCAATCTCTCGAATAAACTCACATTAGCCGTGGGAGGCTATTTCAACAACCTCATGTATGGCAGCAATAACTATACGACAGCAGGCATCAATGCAGTGCTTGGCTATCGTTTTGATGAACATTGGAGTGCCTACGCCTTTGTTCAGAAAGCATTTACATCCGATAACGTATCGCCCTACATGATGGGTTTTGGTGCTTATGGCTACGGAATGGGCTATGCACCAATGTATGGCGGATGGGGATATATGCCTTATCATCCCGTGGGCTATTATGGCTACGACATGATGGCAAATCGCTTTATGGATCGTTTTGGTGCAGGGGTAACCTATCAGTGGGGCGAACGCAATCAAAACTCAATTTCCATTAGCTTTGAATACGACCGTATGCCTCAGCCACGTAATGGTTTTTACAATTATAACAGATACGATTATCCAGTGAGATAAGACGAATATGGCAATTGGAAAATGGATAGGCGGTGCCTTGGGATGGGTGGTTGCAGGCGGAAATATGCTGGGCGCAATCGCAGGTTATTGCATTGGCAGTCTCATAGACGATGCATTGGCAGGTAGCGCAAGCAACAACCAACAATCAAATGACTCATACGGACAACAAGACAACAGACATTCGGGTTACTATCGAAATCAATCTGCCGAAGAAGAACGCAATTCGTTCTTGTTTTCTTTGCTTGTTTTGTCATCGTATGTCATCAAAGCCGATGGCAAAGTGATGCACTCGGAGATGGAATATGTGCGCAATTTCTTGCGACAAAACTTTGGTGATCATGCTGTTGAACAAGGACAAGCCATTCTTTTGAAACTCTTCGATATGCAAAACCAGCAGGGTAATGGGCAATTCAAGGAAAATATTCGTCAGAGCTGTGTTGAAATGCGTATGAATATGAATGTTGGCGAGCGGTTGCAATTGTTACACTATTTGGTGATGATTGCAAAAGCTGATGGTGTGGTGAGTCATGAAGAAGTGGCAGCACTCAAAGAAATAGCTCTCTATTTAGGCTTGTCGGCAGCCGATGTAGACTCAATGTTCAATATGCGGAGCAATGCGCAGCAAACCAATACGCTCGAAAGCGCTTATAAAATATTGGGTATCAGTCCTGATGCAAGCGATGAGGAAGTGAAAGCGGCTTATCGGAAGATGGCACTCAAACATCATCCCGATCGGGTGGCAACCTTGGGCGAGGACGTGAAGAAGGCTGCCGAACAGAAGTTTCAAGAAATCAACAACGCAAAAGAACAAATTTTTAAAGCACGGGGGATTTAATCTTTTCAAAAAATTTGGAATTGGTTAAATTATGTGCTACCTTTGCAAACGCAATTGGTTCAAATTCATGGATCAATTATTTCCTTTAAAGACACCTTGTTTTCAGTAGGGTTTTGAAATGTAAATAGTTGATAATGAGATGATGAAAAGGGAAAATGGTGAAATTCCATTACTGTCCCGCAGCTGTAAACTGTTTCCTTTTTCGATAAACGAATACCACTGGCAAAAGAGCTGGGAAGGTGTTTATCGATGTTTAAACAAAAGTCAGAAGACCTGCCAGTTTGCTAATTTTGCAGCTCTCGAGGAAAGGGTGAGCAATAACTTAAATCATTTTAATAGATGAAAAAGTGGTTAATCGCACTTTGGCTTTTGTGTGTCTTGAACCTAAAAGCCGAAAGTTGCTACATAGATTCGTTGCAAACCATCCAAGAAGTGGTGGTAACAGCTAGGTTGACACAACGGGAAATCATTGCATCACAGAAACTCAAAGGCAACCAACTTGCCCAACTCAATACGCAATCTGTCGCCGATGCGTTGCGCTATTTTGCAGGTCTGCAACTCAAAGACTACGGAGGTGTGGGCGGAATAAAAACCGTTGATATCCGCAGTATGGGCACGCATCATCTCGGTATCTTCTATGATGGGCTGGCATTGGGCAATGCACAAAACGGACAAATCGACCTGGGGCAATTTTCGTTGGACAATATTGATGAGATTTCGCTTTATAACGGACAGAAAAGTGCCATTTTTCAAACTGCATCAGATTTTGGAAATGCAGGAAGTGTGTACATCCGAACCCGCCAACCCAAGTTTCAAGTGGGAAAACCCTATAACTTGAAGTTGAAAACAAAAATCGGTGCAAGCGACCTTTTTCGTCTGTCAGCCCTCTGGGAGCAACGCCTTTCAACAGCTGTTTCAAGTTCGCTCAATGCCGAATATCTCACATCGAGTGGAAAATACAAATTCCGCTATCGTCGCATTACACCCAGTGGAGAAGTGGCATACGACACAACCGCAGTGCGACAAAATGGTGACATCAGAGCTGAACGCGTTGAATGGAATCTCAATGGGCTTATCAGTAGAGGACACTGGAACGCAAAAGCCTATCTTTATCATTCCCAACGTGGCATTCCTGGGGCGATTGTGAACAACATTTGGCGAAGAGGCGAACGTCAAGGCGACCTCAACACTTTCCTTCAGGGACGTTTTCAGAAAGATCTCACCGACAGATTTTCAACGCAATGGCAGGTGAAATATGCCTTTTATCGCACCCACTATGTCAATCGTGACACCACACAACTACCCGTTGATAACCGCTATTGGCAGCAAGAGTTTTATGTTTCCACGGCAAATGCCTATGAGTTGTTGCGCAATTGGACGGTTTCGCTCAGCTATGATTTTCGTTGGAACAAGCTTAATGCAGACACTTATCGCTTTGCCTATCCCACACGCATTTCCAACCTCATCAGTCTTGCAACGGCGTTTGATGCTTCGTTCTTGAAAGTGCAAGGGTCGATTTTGACAACAATGATCAACGATAGGCTCTCGCCAAGAACCCGACTCATCGGGGGAGTAACACCTGGGAATATCCGCAGACTCACACCAGCTATTTTCATTGATATTCCGCTCGTATCGAAGCAAAATGGACTGCGAGAAACGCAGCTCGATGTGCATACGTTCATAAAAAAAAGTTTCCGTATGCCTACGTTCAACGATTTATATTACACTGACTTAGGCAACTCTAATCTGCGACCTGAAAGTGCTGTGCAGTATGATTTCGGGTTGTCTTTCACTCATCGAAATCCACGTGGGGTGCTTCGTCAAATCAGTTTCAAAGCTGATGTGTATTACAATGAGGTAGACGATAAGATCATCGCATATCCCAAGGGGCAACAATTCAGATGGACAATGCTCAATCTCGGACGTGTGAAAATTAAAGGTATCGACCTCACAATCGGAGCAATCTGCCATCCGCTGCGCGATGTTGTCATCACAGGGCAAGTGCAGTACACCTATCAAGATGCACGTGATGTGACCAACAAGGCAACACCTTATTATAATGATCAAATTCCCTACATACCCTATCACAGTGGGTCGGCTACGTTAAACGTGAGCTATCGAAATTGGGCTTTGAATTATAGTTTCATCTATTCAGGCAAACGTTATAATCAGCAAGAAAACATCCGTTATAATTTTATGCAGCCTTGGTATACAAGTGATTTAAATCTGCACTGTGCTTTCCGTGCAGGAAACATAAAATGGAAGTTCTTTGCAGAAGTGAACAACGTTTTTGATCAGAAGTATGACGTTATTCTCAACTATCCGATGCCAGGCATCAATTGTAATTTGGGTATGCAAGTAGAATTTTAAAAAGGTAAGATAATGTCGGAAATATTTATTTTTATGCTATGAGAAAAAGAAAATTGAGCAAGATATGCTCACCGCTAAAGCTGCGAAAGAAGGTGGAAGCATGGGCAGTGATGCTGTTGCTATTGTTGTTGGCAAGTGGATGTAGACAAGACGACTTGGTGATTATGCCCGATGAGCAAACCACCGATGATGCGCAAGTTTCAGATCAATACTTGGGTCTCTATGTGTTAAACGAAGGCAACATGGGTTCGAACAAAGCTACACTCGACTATCTTGACTTCTCAACAGGAGCTTATTCACGGAATATTTATCCCTCTCGCAACCCCAATGTGGTGAAAGAGTTGGGCGATGTGGGAAATGATGTGAAAATCCACAATGGCGAACTGTGGATGGTTATTAATCTGTCGAATAAAGTTGAGGTTGCCGATGCAATGACGGCAGTGAGCCGTGGGCGTGTAGAAATTCCAAATTGTCGCTATCTTGCGTTTCAAGGCGATTATGCCTATGTGAGTTCTTATGTTGGAAAAATCTATGAACAAAGCGTACTCGGTGCAGTTTATAAGATTGACGTAAAGACTTTAAAGGTGGTCGATACGTGTGTTGTGGGCTATCAGCCAGAAGAAATGGTCATACAAGATGGTCGACTCTATGTTGCCAACAGCGGAGGTTATAATCCTATGTTCGGAATGGAATATGATCGAACGGTGAGTGTCATTGATCTTGTTTCCTTTAAGGAGATTAGAAAGATCGATGTGGGCGTGAATTTGTTCCGCTTGCGTGCTGATAAATACGGGAAACTATGGGTTACATCACGTGGTGATTATGCCAACCGACGCCCTATGACGTTCATAGTTGATAACGACGAAGTGATAGATTCGCTCAATCTCCCCATTGGCGATATGGCTTTCAGAGGCGACTCGTTGGTCTATTATGCTGCCGTTTTTGGTGAGCCAAAGGCAGAATATGGCGTGCTTGACATCCGAACACATAAGGTGATTAATTCGGATTTCATTGCTCAACCCACCGATAACCCCATTACCACGCCCTACGGAATTATGGTTCATCCGCTCACAGGTAATGTCTATTTGATGGATGCAACCAACTATGTTTCAAGTGGAAAGCTCTATTGCTTTGACCAAAAAGGAGAATTTAAGTGGGTCACGTGGACGGGGGATATACCTGGACATGGATGTTTTTTGAAAAAGTAATATTTTAGCATTAGAGACCAAGGGATTGCATCCGTTGAGAAGTTAATAAATAAAATAAAAAAATGAGAAAACTTTACGCAATGATGCTTGTAGGCCTTCTTGCATCAGTGAACACACAGGCACAAACAAGTCCTTATCTTGCAGCAGTAGACGAATACGTTCCTGCGCCAGGACAATTTATTAACACGCTTCCCGCACTGAGTGCGAATGACACACCAGCAACAGCTGCGCAGAAATGCACCGAAAACTTAGCTGGGAAAATGGACGGTATGGTTTCATTGGGAGCATACGGTGGGTATATCACATTCCACTTTGATCATCCTGTTGTGAACGTTTCTGGCTCAAAGGATCTTTATTTAAAAGGTAATGCTTTCCCTGGTAGTAGCGAACCCGGTATCGTTATGGTGGCTCAAGATACGAACGGAAACGGATTGCCCGATGATGAATGGTTTGAATTGAGCGGGAGTGCGGATGTAGACAGCTTAGGTAAGGTAGTTTACGATTATGAAATCACCTATACTAAAACGGGTGAAAAACAAGACATCGCATGGACAGATAATCAGGGAAAACAAGGTTTTGTTAATCGAAATCAATTCCATGATCAGGAATATTTCCCGCTATGGTTGGGCAATAGTTTGACTTTTAAAGGAACGCTTCTGCCGCCAAACTATGTGAACAGAGGAAAGAATGGTGGGCAATTTTGGTATGGGAATGCTTTTCGAGAGGGGTATGTAGACAATCAGAAGGACAAGGAAAATTCGCTTTTTGATTTAGACAATGCTGTTGACCAAAACCGACAACCCGTTCATTTGCGCTACGTGGATTTCATCAGGGTGTATTGTGCAACCAATCAAATGGCTGGTTGGTTGGGCGAAATCTCTACAGAATTCTGTGGAGCAGAGGATCTTCATCCTACTGTCACATCATTGGAGCGTATTGAAAACAGCAAAGCAATTGTGCAAAAAATCTTCACGATAGACGGAAAAGAAATCCCATCACTCCAAAAAGGATTCAACATTGTGCGCTTTACAAATGGTAAAATACAAAAAATACTTAAAAAATAAGGCGTAATTCTTTTCAGTTTATTAAATAATTATTATCTTTGCGGTCGAGGCCTTTAGATGTTTCGCACTTGAAAGACGATTAAATGAGATGTGTGTGATAAAACCACTCCACTACAAATCAAGTTGTCTGAAAGTGTAGCACCAAAAGCCCCGACCGCAAATCTTTTTGTCTTTTACCAAATACTGAAATTCATAAAATTTAACTCTGAAAACATACTATCAACTTAAATACTAACAATTTATTAAATTTCAAACTTATGAAAAAAAGATTTTACGCTGTTATGGCATCAACTGTTTTTGCAGCATTGCCAATTTTTGCACAAGATGTAGCTCCTGTTACCGCAACCTTTGAAGGTATCGAAGGTATTACGCTCAATGCTAATGGGTTTTATATGGGTGAGAAGAAAGGGGAAGGCACAGTTAGTCAGTACGACCCAAATATGACATCTTATGATTGTAATTATATTCAAACTCCGTTTGAATTCCAACTCACATACACTTTCGACTCAAAGTATAAATTTGATAGCTTCTATGGTGTAGGTGTTTCGAGTGTGAAAAGCACAGACAATAATTATGTCACAGGAGAATTTGCCAATGTGAAAGGTGGAGGCTTTAATGGGTCGGAAAATTTTGGCGTAGTCTGTGGAAATTACACAGAAATTGGTATGCCTAAGACCGCAAAGTTGAAAGAAATCTATATCACAAACTCTGCAAAGGTAGCAGATGTGATCAAAAATGGTGGTTCTTATGCAAGGGCACTCAACCAAGAAGGTGATTTCTTCAAGGTAACTATTGAGGGGTATGGAGAAGGAGAAGAACCAATTGCTACTGCCGAAGTGATGTTGGCAGAGTTTAAAGATGGAACGCTTACAATGCTTGAAGATTGGACGAAAGTAGATCTTTCTACTTTTCCAGAGGGTGTAGAAACGTTGTTGTTTATGTTCTCAGGATCAGACAAAACGGATTATGGAATGCTTAACACACCAATTTATTGCTGTATAGACAATCTCATGGCTGAAGTACCTGTAACAAAGGTTGAAAAGGTGGATGAGGTTGGCAATGCAAAAGAAGTAGCGCGCTATAATGCGAATGGTGTACTTCTGAAAGAACCACAACGCGGATTAAACATTATTCGTATGAGTGATGGAACAGTGAAGAAAGTGACTGTAAAGTAAAAAATCTCAAGAAGATATTTTTTGGGGGAGCATACAAAATGTATGTTCCCTCTTTTTTATCCTAAATCTGCAAACTATAGCTCAACTTCTTATAATGATTTTATGAAACAAGGGAGTAGCTCAAAACTTGAAATACTCCCTTGTTTTGCAACTAAGGTTCAGAAATCAGAGGGGAAAGGGTGATAGGGATGAAATGATAAATGCTTAAAAATTAAACACTTATGAATTTTCTAAATTTTCAGTCCTCTTATTCTATTTTTTTCGTTATTCACTGATGGCTGCAACGCCAGGGAGCGTCTTGCCTTCGATGGCTTCCAACATTGCACCACCACCCGTTGACACGTAAGAAACTTGGTCGGCCAATCCGAATTTGTTTACGGCTGCTACCGAGTCGCCACCACCTACGAGTGAGAATGCACCATTCTTTTGGGTTGCTTCTGCTACGTATTTTGCAATTTCACCTGTTCCGTGTGCAAAGTTATCGAGTTCAAAAACGCCCACAGGACCATTCCAAAGGATAGTCTTTGATACAAGAATGGTTTCTTTCCATTCTGCAAGGCTTTCTTCTGATGCGTCCATACCTTCCCAATCGTCTGGAATGTCGTTGATTGGGAATACGCGGCGTTCTGTATCGTTAGAGAACTCTTTGCCACAAACAGCACTCGTAGAGAGCGAGAGGTTCACACCTTTTTCTTTCGCAGCTGCCATCACACCAAGTGCTTCTTCCATGAGGTCATCTTCGTGAAGCGAAAGTCCAATCTTGCCGCCTTGTGCCTTGATGAATGTATAGCCCATACCACCACCGATGATGAGGTTATCCACCTTGTCAAGCAGGTATTTGATGACACCGAGCTTTGAACTCACCTTCGAACCACCAATGATGGCGGTGAAAGGACGTTGTGCGTTTTTGAGCACATTGTCGATGGCGGTTACTTCCTTTTCCATCAAGTAGCCCAACATCTTGTGGTCGGCATCAAAATAGTGGGCAATGACAGCTGTTGATGCGTGACGACGGTGAGCTGTACCGAATGCGTCATTCACATACACATCTGCATAAGATGCTAACGTTTTAGCAAAGGCTTCCTGACGTTCTTTCATCTCTGCCTTGGCAGCATCAAACTCAGGCGTACCTTTTTCCACGCCCACTGGCTTGCCTTCTTCTTCAGCATAATAGCGAAGATTTTCCAAAAGGAGTGCTTCGCCAGCCTTAAGTGCAGCAACTGCGTCTTGTGCTTTGGCTGCATCGGGAGCGAATTTCACATCAACGCCTAATGCTTCGCTTACATTCTTTACTATTTGACCCAAAGACAATTCGGGTTTCACCTTGCCTTTTGGTTTACCCATGTGGCTCATCATGATGAGCGAACCACCGTCCGAAAGCACTTTCTTGAGCGTTGGCAATGCACCAAGGATGCGCGTGTTGTCGGTTACTTTTCCATTTTCATCCAATGGAACATTGAAGTCTACGCGGACAATGGCTTTGAGTCCTGCAAAATTGAAATCGTTAATTTTCATTCGAATGTAAATTATATTAATTATAAAAGTGAATTTTCGTTTTATCCTGTTTGAATGGGGATGGTAGGAGCATCCTAGGGATTCCTAGGGGTTACTAGTTTTCCTAGTTTCTCTAGGTCGTTCTAGGGATTCCTAGTTTTTCCTAGTCTTCCTAGGTTTTCCTAGGTTTTCCTAGGGTTCTCCTAGGTCTTCTAGGAAGGCGGGCATTCTTAAAAAATCCCTCCCATCTCCCTACAAAAGTACATAAAAAATCTTGAATAGAGGAAATGATAACAACTCTTTTAAAGATTTTTGTTATTTATTTACCTCGAAGTTTATTTAACCAGCTCAAAGGCTTGGCGATAAGCGATTTCAATCCGCTTTTCTTTTCCTTTTTTTGTGGCAACTCTTGTCGAATGTCGTATTTCGTGCTGCGAACAAATTCGGTTTTAGGTGCTTTGCGAGCGGACTTTTTCTTCTTCTTTGTCTGTGTAGGCTTTTTCCCCTCTTGTGGAGCATTGTTAGATGCCGTATTTTGTTTTTGGCGTTGAGGCTTTTGGTTGAGTTGCTCGTCCTTTTGTTTGCGGTTAGACTTGTTGTTTTCAGTCACTTGCGCTACTACTTTATCCTTGTTTTGAGGGTTATTTTGGGTAATTTCTCCTTTAGCTTTGGGTTGTGCAGGTTGGCGGTTGTTTTGCTTTTGGCGTTGTTGCCGCTCGTTGCGCTGCGGTTGATTACCTTCTTGTCGGTTGTGTTGTGGTTTGCGACTTCCATTTCTTCCTTTACCTCGTTGGCGTTCCACTGTCACATATTGAGGACCTTTGCCCAAATGTTCTGGCAGCGGTGACTTTTCGATTTCTCTTTCCAAGAATTTTTCTATTTGTTGAAAAGCATAGATGTCGTCTTTTGAAACGAAAGTGATTGCCGTTCCTTTTCTGTCGGCACGTGCAGTACGTCCAATGCGGTGTACATAATCTTCTGCATCATGGGGCACATCATAGTTGATGACCATTGTGATGTCGTCAATGTCAATACCGCGTGAGAGAATATCAGTAGCGATGAGCACATCGATTTGTCCACTTTTAAAGCGGAACATCATCTGATCTCTTTCTGCTTGCTCAAGGTCGGAGTGCATCTCTCCACATTTGATGTTCTGTTGGTTGAGCGAAGCTGTGATTTGTTTCACCTTCTGCTTCGACCCAGAAAAGACAATCACACGTTGCATCGGCTGTTGGGCGAAGATGTCTTTGATGAGGGTTATCTTCTGGTCCTCATAACAAACATAAGCCTTTTGGTCGATTTTCTCTGCAGGTTTGCTCACTGCCAATTTGATGATTTCTGGGTTTTTGAGTATTGATTTTGCTAAATCTTCAATTTTCTTTGGCATCGTTGCAGAAAACATGATGGTCTGACAACTCTTGGGAAGTTTGCGAGCGATGGTCATGATGTCTTCAGAGAATCCCATGTCAAGCATACGGTCGGCTTCGTCAAGGATGAAAAAACTCACCTTTGAAAGGTCTACGTTTCCCAGCGACATGTGGGAGATGAATCGTCCAGGTGTTGCGATAACGAGGTCGGCACCCATCGAAAGGCTTTTGAGTTCCTGATTATAGCGGTTGCCATCGTTTCCACCATAGATTGCCACACATGAGATGTCATTCAAATAATACGAAAATCCCTGTGCAGCTTGGTCGATTTGTTGTGCCAATTCGCGCGTAGGTGCCATGATAAGGCAGTTGATAGTTTCTTCGGGATAGTTTTCTTCTGCAAGTTTCGAGAGAACGGGTAGGAGGTAGGCAGCTGTTTTGCCTGTTCCCGTTTGCGCCACACCCAAAACATCCTTCCCTGCGAGAATGGCAGGGATGCAATGTTCCTGTACGGGTGTGCATTTTTCAAAACGCATGTCGTATAATGCGTCTAATATATCTTCGCTTAAATCTAAATTTTCAAATTCCATTTTTTTGTTTTCTTTTACAGACGCCTTTTTTGCGTCGATTTAAATAGTTTTGATTAGGGGATCTAGGAATCCTAGGATTTCTAGGGGAACCTAGGGAGTCTAGGGAATCTAGGAAACCTAGGAAAATCTAGGAAGTCTAGTAACTCTAGTGAGGCTAGGCTTTCTAGGAAAACCAGCGACATATTTCCCAGCAGTTTAGCACTTGTTTCCTATCAGTTTGGCACTCGTTTTCCATCAGTTTGGTGCTTGTCGGTAACAGAAGTAGGCTATGATGCTAAAGGCGATGTTGGGAATCCATGCTGCGAGCATCGGTGGTGTGTCGGCATTGATGGCGAAAGTAGACGATACAGTTTGCAAGAGGATATAGCCGAAGCTCAATGCCAATCCGATGCCCAAATACATCCCCATACCTCCTTTTCGCTTCTTCGATGAAAGCGACAAACCAATGATGGTGAGGATGAACGATGAGAACGACATGGCAATGCGTTTGTGATACTCCACTTCATACTGTACTACGTTCTTAGATCCTCGGCTCGTTTGTTTCGAGATGTATTGCAACAGTTCTGGGGAAGTGAAAGTTTCTTGTTGTCCCTTCGAGTAGACCAAGTCGGCTGGCTCCATGAGGATGAGTGTGTCCATCTGCGCACCCGTTGTGATGTGTTCTTTCAGCCCTTTGAGCTTTCTGATTTTCCAATTCGTTATCTTCCAATGATATTTTGCATCGGATATGGTATCGTATTGAATTTCAGTTGCCGTCAGGTGGTCTATTAGTTTCTTGTTTTCAAATCTATCCAATGAAAAACCATAGCCCCGTTTATACCTGTTATCATAATGCTGAATGTAAGCCACTGTGTTTTTGCCCACTTTCAATTGTACATTTTCGGCAGCCGTGATGCGTTTTGAGTTACGATACATTGCCTCAAAATTTTGTCGGATAACCGTTCCGTGGGGGATGACGAAGCTGTTGAGGTAATAGGTAACGCCAGCGATGAGCACACACGAAATCATGTAAGGGCGCAAGAGCCGATTAAACGAGACACCCGCAGCCAGCATCGAGATGATTTCTGAGTTTTCTGCCAATTTTGATGTGAAGAAAATTACGGCAATGAAAACAAACAAGGGCGAAAAGAGGTTAGAGTAATAAGGGATGAAATTGGCGTAGTAATCGAAGATGATTGCCTTCCAAGGAGCGTTGTATTGCGTGTATTTTGAAAGGTTTTCATTGAAATCGAAGACGATAGCAATCGAGATGATGAGGATGATGGAAAAGATATAGGTGCCGATAAATTTTTTGATGATATACCAATCGAGCATACCCACGTAATGTTTCGGACTGAGGCGTTTGCTGGTTTGCCTTAGCCCGCTCCACATCTTTTGCATCCAAGTTGCTACATTTTTTCCTGCCGCCTGCCAATTGATGGCTTTCTTGTCTCCCATTCTTTCCTTCTTAAATTCGTCTTCCCAATTGTTCGATGACGTTCTTTTTCCATTGCACGAAATCACCTTTTTCTATATGGTGACGTGCATCGGTTACCAATCGCAGATAGAAAGCCAGGTTGTGGATGCTTGCTATTTGCATAGCGAGCAATTCGCCAGCCTTGAAAAGGTGGTGAAGATAGGCTTTCGAGGTGATGAGGTCGATTTCGCAACCATCTGGATCGATAGGTGAAAAATCGTTTTCCCACTTTTTGTTGCGCATGTTCATCGTTCCGCCATAGGTAAAAAGCATTGCATTGCGCCCATTACGGGTAGGCATTACACAGTCGAACATGTCCACCCCTCGTTCGATGGCCTCTAAAATGTTCTGTGGCGTACCGACACCCATCAGATACCGCGGTTTGTTTTTGGGCAGAATTTCGTTCACCACCTCAATCATCTCATACATTGTTTCTGTGGGTTCACCCACTGCCAATCCGCCAATGGCGTTTCCGTCGGCTCCCTTGTCTGCCACAAATTTTGCTGCTTCTTGCCGCAAATCTTTATAGGTGCACCCCTGAACAATAGGGAAAAGGCTCTGTTGATGTCCATAGAGCGGTTCGGTTTCGTTCAGTCGTGCAATACAGCGGTCGAGCCATCGTTCCGTGAGTGCCAAACTATTCTTTGCGTAGGTGTAATTGCTATCGCCCGGGGGACATTCGTCGAAAGCCATGATGATGTCGGCACCGATGATGCGTTCCGTGTCCATCACATTTTCGGGTGTGAAGAAATGCTTCGAGCCGTCAATGTGACTTCTAAACTCACACCCTTCTTCCGACAATTTGCGAATGCCTGTGAGTGAAAACACTTGAAACCCACCCGAATCCGTGAGGATTGGACGTTCCCAACCATTGAACTTATGCAATCCGCCAGCAGCCTTCAACACCTCCAAACCAGGTCGGAGATAAAGATGATAGGTGTTGCCGAGGATGATTTGTGCCTTCACTTGTTTTTCGAGTTCGGCAAAATGCACCCCTTTCACTGCGCCTGCCGTACCCACTGGCATAAAAATGGGTGTTCGGATTTCGCCGTGGTCGGTGGTGATGAGCCCTGTGCGAGCGTTGCTTGCCTTGTCGGTTGTTTGTAGTTGAAACTTCATTGACCTATTTTTTTTTCTCCTCTTCCGTGATACTGAAATCGATTGGGTTTTGGATCATTTCGTCCGTGAGGGCGATTTGCCACACTTCCTGCACATTCTCAACATAGTGGAAGGTGAGACCTTTGCGATATTTCTCTAATATTTCTTCCACATCTTTGCGATTTTCCTTGCACATCACAATGTCGGTGATACCTGCACGTTTGGCTGCCAACATTTTTTCTTTGATACCACCCACGGGCAACACTTTCCCACGCAACGTGATTTCGCCCGTCATGGCGATGTTCTTCCTCACCTTTCGTTGGGTGAGTGCCGATGCGATGCTCGTTGCGATGGTGATACCTGCCGATGGTCCATCCTTTGGTGTTGCTCCTTCTGGAACGTGGATATGAATGTTCCAATTGTCGAAGATGCGTGTATCAACGTCAATTGTTGCTGCGTGGGCTTTCACGTATTCGAGGGCTATGATTGCCGATTCTTTCATCACATCACCGAGGTTACCCGTGAGCGTGAGTTTCCCCGGCTTACCCTTCGACAGCGAGGTTTCGATGAAGAGGATTTCGCCCCCTACGCTTGTCCAAGCCAAGCCCGTGACCACGCCAGCATAATCGTTACCTTGATAAATGTCGCGATAGAAAGGTTCTTTGCCCAAAAGTTCGTTGAGTTCTGTTGGTGTAATCTTGTCGTAAGGCAGTTTTTCATCAATGGCTTGTTTGAAAGCCAGTTTACGCAACACTTTGTTGATTTGCTTCTCCAATTGGCGCACACCACTTTCTCGTGTGTAGCTCTCAATGATTTTCTCGAATGCAGCCTTGTTGATTTTCAGGTCGGCAGCCGCAGCCTTCAGTCCTGTGTTTTCAAATGCTTTTGGGAAGAGATGACGTTTTGCAATCTCTATTTTTTCTTCTGTGATATAGCCCGATACTTCGATGAGCTCCATGCGGTCGAGTAAGGGTTTTGGAATGGTTGTGATGTCATTGGCAGTTGCAATAAACAGCACTTTCGATAGGTCGTAGTCCAAATCCAAATAGTTGTCGTGAAAAGCATTGTTTTGTTCGGGATCGAGTACTTCCAAGAGTGCCGATGATGGGTCGCCGTGGTGGGTGTTTTGTGTTACTTTGTCGATTTCGTCAAGTATGAAAACGGGGTTCGACGAACCTGCCTTTTGCAGATTTTTGATAATTCTTCCGGGCATCGCACCAATGTACGTGCGGCGGTGTCCGCGTATTTCCGACTCGTCGTGCAGTCCGCCCAGCGACATGCGCACATACTTGCGCTTCATCGATTCTGCAATGCTTTTTCCAAGACTGGTTTTCCCCACACCAGGAGGTCCATAAAGACAAATGATGGGCGATTGCATGTTGCCCTTGAGCTTCAGCACGGCAATGTGTTCGAGGATGCGCTCCTTAACTTTTTCCATGCCATAATGGTCGCGATCCAAAACTCTTTGCGCTCGTTTGAGGTCTAAATCGTCTTCGGTGTATTCGTTCCATGGCAGCGAAACCATGGTTTGGAGATAGTTCAACTGCACGCTGTAATCAGGACTTTGTGGATTGAGCGTGTTGAGTTTTCCAAGTTCTTTTTCAAATACTTTTGCAATGGTTTCCGACCATTTTTTCTTTGCCCCCTTTTCTGCCAACTCTTTCTTTTCGGGTGTGCCTTCACCATCGCCCAATTCTTCTTGAATGTTTTTCAGTTGTTGATGCAAAAAGTATTCGCGTTGTTGTTCATCGAGGTCTTCGCGCGTCTTTGTGCGGATGTTATGGCGGAGATGTTGGAATTGAATTTCTCGATTGATGGTTTTCATCAGTCGGAAAAGACGGTCTTTCATTGTGTTCTCATCGAGTAGATGAAACTTGTCTGTCACGTTGAAAGGCATGTTGGTGCAGACATAGTTTACGGAAATCACAGGGTTCTCAATGTTGTCAATGGCAAGCTTGTTTTCATCGGGGATTTCATCGCTCATATGGATGTATTCCTTTGCGATGTCTTTCATGTCTTTCACCGCTGTGATAAACTCCTTATCGTTCTTGTCTGCCAATTCTTCAGGCATGGCTTCAGCCCGTCCAATCATGAAAGGTTCTTCGGAAACAACCTCTGTGAGTTTGCAGCGTCCCAAGCCTTGGATGATGGCTGTGCGACTTTCGTTGCCAGGCGTTCCAGGCATGTCGAAGACACGCACAAGGCGTGCATAGATACCCGTTTTGTGTAGGTCTTGGGCAGTTGGATTGTCAATGTCGCCATCTGTCTGGCTTACTACGACAAAAATCGTGTCGGGGTGTTCTTCCAAGAATTTTACCAAGTTCAAAGTGGCTTTTCGTCCCACCAGAACAGGGATGACAACCCCTGGGAAAATAACGAGGTTACGGGTGACGAATACTGGCACATCGCCATCCACCTGAACATTGAGTTCTGGCACATCGCCATCATAATCTGCAAACATTTGTATCGAGTTGTTTTGTTTCATCAAGTTTTTTGAAAATTTATTTGACGTGCAAAGGTACGAAATAAAAATGAATTCAGGCGGAATTTGCCGCTGCATTTATCTTAATAATGTATAATTGAAAGATTGGGGTCTTTTGGTAAATTATTTGAAATGCCCTTACATTACATGTATCCATTAGCATATGTACCCATCAACAACAATAAGGACGTTCAAAGCAAGCGTCCTTATTGATTTATAAAATATGAGCGGTTAGGGGTTAGAGTTTGAATTTGTAGCCAACGGTGGCGGTGATGATGCGATTGTTTTCAGAAGTGAAGAAATACTTTTCGGTCTTTGTTAATCCGATAGCATAACGCACATCAAGCACCACATTATTATACTCGTAACTTATGCCCATGGGAATGAGGACATCTATTTTGTTCAGCCCTTCTGTCTTGTTGATAATGGTTACAACTTTTTCATCGTAGGTGTAGCGACCATCGGCTGAAATGGTGTAGGGGTGTTCTTCTAAATGAAGTTTTGCACCAACGAGATAGCCGATTTGAATTCCTGTCTTAATGGCAAAACGCTCGTTGAGGTAGAGATGCCCCATCAGTGGAATGCTAACGTAATGAAGCCTTTGCCACGAATTTTGATAGGCTGTGCCACCCTTCTTTGGATCTTCAAACAGTGCGTCTTTATATCCCCAGCCAGCTTGTGTGTAATTCAATCCAGCGGAAAATGCCGATGGACTATTGTTTCGGTAGATAACGTCAACGCCTGCCGTGAAGCCCGATGTGAATTTTTCCCTTATTTCTTTATTGGTATCGATAAAAATAGCTGCACTGGTTGATGTGGAAAGCGATACGCCGACATAGGGCATGATTGCCCATTTTGTGTCGTTTTGTTCTTGTGCTTTTGTTTGTGTTGCAAGCAGGAAAGCCACGAGTAATAAAAGCAATTGTTTCATAGAGTTTACTGTTTTTTTCTGATGATATAACGCTTGAACAATTGCTTTTATTACTTGGATGTGTTTTTTTTGTTGGTTTATTGTTTTTCGAGCGTCCGCAAGGGGCGCTCCTGCATTCCTTATCTCTCATTTCCTAACTTTAGCCCAATTCGGTCATTAGCCCGTCTTGGGTTTTAATCAGCATTCTTTTAAAGTTAAGTTGATTTATATCAAGAAAAAAGCGTTTTAACAAAAAAAGAGGCTGAAATATTTTGGAATGATTTCAAACCTTCTTACCTTTGCAGCGTCAAAAAGAAATTTTTTCAAAAGGTTAAAAATTTAAGGTTAATAGAATAATTTTTTAAGGTTAATAGATTGTTTAGGTATTAAAAATTAGGTTTTAGTTGTAAATTTAAGGTGAATTTAGATTTTTCAGGATTATAGGTGAATTAGTTGAAGAGGTTAAAGATTATAAGGTTTTAGGATGACAGATGAAGCAAAACATCAGGGAAGCACCGAAAGGTGTGAACCTGAAGTGAAGCTTTATTTTTTTATAGGAGAAAGAATAATTTAAAATTAGGAGAGAGTGCAGTTCAAAATTGAACACACTCTCTTTTTTTGCTCTCTTTGTGTTTGATGAAATGACTGTACTATAGTTGCGTGGTAAACGAACCACACTTGCTGTGCAAATGTGCCTTACTTTATTTTCATTTAAGAAATGATTGGAAGGGGGGATTTAACATGAATCATTTCCCATTCAAAAAAATGTTTCTTGAAGTCCGCTGTCAATGCCTGTGTTCACTGTTTGTTTATTGGTTTTTCAGACGCCCACAAGGGGGCACGCCCTGCATGCTATGCCTGCAACTCATTAAACCCAAATCGTTCATTAGACCGCTTGGGTTTTCTTTTTGTCTTATTTATTCACTTCCCAACCGTTTGCATCTGCTTGTCGGCATCTTCTTCATCGTTTTCTCTTGAAGTAGCCCGCTACATCTGCGATAAAACGCTAAACAACCTGCACAGACCATCAGCTGCAATCAGTTTGGTCTCTAATGACCGAATTGGGTTAAAAAAAATCATGCAACCATGCAATAATCCCCCAAAAGCTACGTTATATCATCGTGTTTAAACGCTTCGTAATCATATCAATCATCGCAGTGGTGACGGCTGGAAAGGCTGTGGCACAATATGATGCGTCCTTTAGCCACTATTGGGCAATGGAATCCTTTTTTAATCCTGCGGCTGTGGGTAAGGTAGATCAACTTAATGTTGTTGGTGCCTATGGGTTGAGCTTTGCAGGCTATGAAAACAATCCTCGCAGTTTTTACGTGGGAGCCGATATGCCCATCTATGCCCTGCGACAATACCATGGCGTGGGTGCATCGATGCTTAATGACCAGATCGGACTTTTTTCTCACCAACGGTTGGCAGGGCAGTATGCTTTTCGCAAAACATTGTTGGGTGGCACACTTTCGGCAGGTGTACAATTGGGGTTGATCATGGAGAAATTTGATGGGTCGAAGATAGATCTTGATGAAACTACCGATCCCACATTTCCCAGCACAGAAGTCTCAGGGCAGTCGTTAGACATTGGTGTGGGAGCTTACTTTAGGCGAAAAAATTGGTATGTAGGAGCATCTGTTCAACACCTCAATGCGCCCATTGTGCTTTTGGGGGAGAAAAACGAATTAGAGATAAAACCCACCTATTATTTAACGGGTGGATACAATATAAGACTGAGAAATCCGTTTCTTTCTATACCAACCTCTGTCTTGGCACGCTACGACGGAAACGGTTACAGAGCCGACATCACGGCAAGGCTCGTTTATCAGAATGAAAAACGGCGACTTTATGGTGGTGTCTCTTACAGTCCGACAAACTCCGTTACTGCCTATATAGGCGGAAGTTTTCAAGGTATCAACATCGGCTACAGCTATGAAGTCTATACAGGAACAGCCGACATCGGAAACGGTAGCCATGAACTCTTCATCGGCTATCAAACCGATATCAACCTACAGAAAAAAGGACGAAACAAACATAAAAGCGTAAGGTTTCTATAAGCAACAACCAACGGTATGAAAATTAAAAACGAAATAGCAACGCTTTGCCTTGGCATCCTCGCCCTTGCTGCGCTCACAGGATGCTTTTCAGGCAAATCAGCATCCACCTCTGGACGTGGCGGTGAACTCACGGGTGTCGGTGGCGGACACGCATTCAAAGAACCAGCTCCCTATGGCATGACCCTCGTTAAGCGAGGATGGTTGCGCATGGGTGTAGACAAGCAAGATAGCCTTTGGGGCAAACAAACACCTGTGAAGGATATCTCGGTGGATGGTTTTTGGATGGACGAAACCGAAGTGACGAACTCGGAATACAAACAGTTTGTGAATTGGGTGCGCGACTCAATTCTTCGCACACGTTTGGCAGACCCTGCCTACGGAGGCGATGAAAGCTACATCATCACCGAAGACAAAGAAGGCAACCCCATAAAGCCACGTATCGATTGGTCGAAACGATTGCCCCGCAAACCCACGGAAGACGAACAGCGTGCCATCGAAAGTCTTTACACCATCAATCCTGCAACGGGAGAGAAAACACTCGACGCACGCCAACTCAACTATCGTTATGAAATTTATGACTATACCACGGCAGCATTGCGTCGCAACCGTCTCAATCCATCGGAAAGAAATCTCAATACGGACATCGAAGTAGACCCAGAAGAAGTCATCATGATTTCAAAAGATACGGCATATATTGATGAAAATGGTAACATACGTTCGGAAACGATCAACCGACCACTTACGGGTCCGTGGGATTTCCTCAATACTTATATCGTAAATGTTTATCCCGACACCACCGTCTGGGTGAACGATTTCCGCAATTCCGACAACGAAACCTATTTGCGCAACTATTTTAGTAATGCTACCTATAACGAACATCCCGTGGTGGGCGTTAGTTGGGAACAAGCCAATGCTTTCTGTGCATGGCGCACCGACTATCTACTCAAAGGACTCGGAGCCGAAGCACGATTCGTGCAACGCTATCGTCTGCCCACAGAAGCTGAATGGGAATATGCCGCAAGAGGAAAGGCACAAGATGAATTCCCTTGGGAAAATGCTGATGTGAAAAGTGGTAACGGCTGTTTCTATGCCAATTTTAAACCCGATCGTGGAAACTACACGAAGGACGGAAACCTCATCACCAGTAGAGTAGGTATTTACAGCTCGAACTCGAACGGACTTTATGACATGGCTGGAAATGTGGCAGAATGGACAAGTACAGTCTATACGGAGGCGGGAGTAAGCGCAATGAACGACCTCAATCCGCAGCTCGACTACAAAGCTGCTAAAGAAGACCCCTACAAACTGAAAAAGAAAAGCGTCAGAGGAGGAAGTTGGAAAGACCCAGAAAGCTACATACGCAGTGCATGGCGCACATGGGAATATCAAAACCAACCTCGAAGCTACATTGGTTTCAGATGTGTGAGAAGTTTGGCAAGTTCATCAAGCGAGGTGGCAAAACAACTCAAGAAAAGTAGCAAGAAAACTAAAAAATCAAGAAAATAATGACACAGTACAGCAAATACAACTTTGTCTATCGCATGCAAAAATGGATCGATACGGCACATGGACAAACTTTCCTCAATTACGGATATAGCTGGGGTGCTGCCGTCGTTATTCTTGGCGCACTCTTTAAACTCACACACCTTCCAGGAGCAAACATTTGGCTCTTCCTTGGTATGGGGACGGAGGTCATCGTGTTCTTCCTTTCGGCTTTCGACCGACCTTTTGACAAAACCGATGATGGAAAAGAAATTCCCGTGCATTTGGAAGATGAAGAGGAAGATGAAGCAGCGTTTGAAGCAAAGAGAAGTGCAGGTAATGTAGCTTTACATACAGAAAGTGTGGAAGGGCAAACAGGACAACCACATCAAGCAAATGTTCAAGCGCAAGCCGTGGGCATTCATGCAGAAGCGATGGCTGCAATGGCTACTGCACAAGCTCAATTTGTGGCACAGACAGAAGCCCAGAATGCAGAAATAACCGATGCGCAAACCAACTATATCACAGCACTGAACAACCTTACGACAATGCTCAACCGCATAGGTGAACAGAGCGAACGCCTCACACGTGATAGCGAAGAGATGGAAAACCTCAACCGCACACTTACGGGCATCACGAAAGTTTACGAAATGCAACTCAAAGGAGCAAGTCAACAGATTGGTACGATCGACGAAATCAACGAACAAACACGCAAGATGGCGCAACAAATCGAACAGCTCAACAAGGTTTATGCACGTATGATCGAGGCTATGACGGTGAACATGCGTATGGCACCACCAACGCTCGACAATGAACCAAAAACCGACTAAAAGCTCCAAAACTCTCATTTTCAAGAAGTAAAGAAAAAAATAGACGATAAATGGCAATCATAAAAAAGAAAGTTTCGCCGCGCCAAAAGATGATAAACTTGATGTATATCGTCCTCATGGCTATGCTCGCACTCAATATCTCAACCGAAGTGCTGAATGGATTTTCGATTGTCGAGGAGAGTCTTTATCGCACCACTACCAATTCATCGAAAGAGAACGAAACCATCTTTGCCGAATTGGAAACGATGATGAAAAAGAATCCCACGAAGACACGACAATGGTTCGATATGGCTGTTGTGGTGAGAAACATGAGCGATTCGCTTTTCAACTATGCACAGCAACTCAAAGTGCAAATCGTAAAAGAAGCCGATGGCAAAAATGGCAACCCGCGCAATATCAAGAACAAAGAAGACTTGGAAGCTCCTAGTTACGTGATGCTTGCACCAGGAAGTGGGCAAGGCAGAAAACTCTTCAATGCGATCAATAGCTATCGGGAGCGCATCTTGAAGTTTGTAGCCGATCCCGTGAAGCGTCAAATTATTGCCAGCAACCTTTCAACCGAAATCCCTCACACAACGATGGGGAAGAATTGGGAAGAATACATGTTTGAAGACATGCCCACAGCTGCAGCCGTTACATTGCTCTCGAAACTGCAAAGCGACATTCGTTATGCCGAAGGAGAAGTGCTGCACACGCTCGTTGCCAATGTGGGACTGAAAGACCTGCGGGTCAATAAGCTCCAAGCCTTTGTTGTGCCTAACCAAACACGCCTTTATCCCGGTGAAACCCTTACGGCACAGATGTTCATGGCAGCCGTAGACTCAACACAACAGCCTGAAGTTTACATCAACGGACAACGCATCTCGGGCAATCAAATCAATATCAAAGCAGGTGCACCTGGTAAGCACACTATCAAAGGTCATATTCTCATCAAAGAC
>JALFSW010000061.1 GCA_022779305.1 Prevotella sp.
GAACAAGGAGACACTGACTCGAATGAAACTGAAAAGTCGCATCATGCACAAAGGAACGAGGTCGCATAAGATTACAGAAAGAGAGAGGCGCATCAATGTGGCTATCAGCAAAATCAGGTACAGGGTGGAACGTACCTTTGGTTCCATACACAGATGGTTCGGGGGAGGCACGGCAAGATATGTGGGACTCGCCAAGACACATGCACAGCATATCATGGAGGCTGTTGCATACAACTTATATCGAACACCAGAGATAATTGTGTCCAATTCTCTCAAATAAAGGAAAGTTGGACACAAAATAGATGGTAACAATCCTTTGGCTGCATCAATTATCTCAATATATGGGTTGGAACATGCTTCCAAACACAACTCAATGGAAATTTGTCTATAAATGGAGGTTTTGCAGAGGTTTCGGCTCAGTTAAAAACCATCTATAAATCATTGGTTTTGTCAATCCAAAAGCATGGAATAATCAAATGAAGTTAACTGTTTTAAACCCAAATCGGTCATTCTTGCTTTGGCAAGTGTCCTAAGGACGAATCAAAGACTGATTTGGGTTAAAATTAAGGCTTTCTCTTTTCGGAGGAAGCCTTAATAATCAATATAAATTCATATTCGCAATTAACGAACCACTATCTTTCGACCATCAACAATGTAAATTCCCTTTGGCAAATCATTGATATTACGTGCGTTTTTGCGGTAAAGTGTTCCGCTGGTAGTGTAGACATCGAAAACCTTTGCCGTATTGTTTTCGATTGTAGAAACGCCGCTTGTGATGATGGAAATCGTTTGAGGAGCCGACTCTGTGCCATCGCCATATACGGCTGTAACTTGATAAATTTGTGTGCCATCTGCAACAGCCTCATCAACAAAACTCAATGCTGACGTGTTGCCTATGCGTTCACCATTTCTGTAAACATTATAGCTTTGTGCTTCCCCTCCATAAACGCTATAAGTGACATCGTCAAGCATTAAGAGAAAGGCATCGGCAGCCTTTGTTATGTTGCGCAAAGCAAAATATTTTGTTCCTTCGGGTAGGGTTACATTGTAGGCTTTCCACACGCCACCCTCTGCATAACAAGTGTCTACAGGTTGGAAACTTTCCGTTTCTTGGTCGGTCATGGAACAAAGCACCTCCACCGTCTGGCGCAAATCATGGGCTTCGCCATCGGCTGTTTGTGCAATGAGATTTTTTACAAAGAACGAAATGTTTGTTCCTGAGATTTCGGGCGATATGAGCCAATCATTATTGTCGGTATTTTGATATTCGTTGGTACCGAAATCATAGCTTGCGCCCCACATTGATGCCAAACATTTGTTACCCGTGTTTGCCGCAAATTTCATGATTCCTTTGCTTTGCAAATCATAGCCTCCAAAGTTTCTGTCCGTGAAAACAATATAAGCAAAGCGTTCGCCTTTGTGTTCATATTCCACCTCCGTGTTGCCATTGTAAACAAAGTTTCCACCGGTTTCAGCGAAATCTTTGTCTACCAGTTTCCAAGGTGCGATGTCGCTGATGCTCCAATCAGCATAGTCTTCAAAACTTTCTGTCTTTTTTACAAGTGGAGAAGGCTTTTTCCAACTCAGCGTAACCCTGTTTTTATTGCTTTCCATTTGGTGTTTTGCAGCCAAATCTTCCACAGGTGAAATGCTTGCTTCAATGATGTCGATAGTTTCCGAAGTTGTATTGTTGCTCAAGTCAGCGTCATTCATTGCCACAACGTCTACTTTCAAGCTGAAATAACTACCATCCAAGAGCACATTGGCCGTGAAAGGAACTTCAATTACTTTATTTTTAAACGATGCAAGTGGTTCTTCAATGTTTTTTTTAAAGACGATTTTTTCCCTGATACTTGCCGTTATTTTATAACTTTCTACCGTTTCGTTGCCCACATTATTAATGCGCACCAAGGCGGTTGCACTTTCGCCACGCTTCATTTTCTTTGGAACAGTGAGGAAAGCTTGCACATCATGTGTTGCAATGTCGCCTATGTGCAAATCGTCTATATAAACATTCTGTTGTTCAAAGCCTCCAGATTGTTCTTTATAATTAAATCCTATCAAAACGTAGCGTTCTGATTTGAATGCCGATAAGTCGAATTTATAAACTTCCCAATCTGTAGAAGGTGTGCGTGTTTCAAAGTCTTCCTCAAGAAGATAAACGATTTCTCCATTCGGTTTTTCAACGAAGGCTGCGAATTTACCGAGCTGCGAACGGGTCTTTTTGCTAAAAACAAGTTGTGGGTGAGTTGTTGTTTTTAGATCAATTTTGAATGTTTTGTAGCCCACAGAGTCATTCGAGAGCGTTTGTAGATAAGAACATCCGCCATCGCCATTGGCGTCTTCATCAACCGTAAAACCTGCACCAGCTGCGCCATAGGTAACACCCGTTCCCTCGGCAAAAGGAATGAGCAAGCGTTTGGGTTCTGCATTGGCAAACGTTTCAACAAAGGGTGCAACAAAAGGCGAACCGAGAAGCACGGCGTTTGAAACCGAAAAAGCATCGCTCACACCTGCTCCATTTTCTGCTTGAACCGCTAATTCGAGCATTGCAGGGGTTCCCTCATCAGCACCTTTACCAAGTTGATAGATAGTCGTGCCTGCATCCACTTCCTCTATTTGGTCTTTCAAAAGTGCTGTGCCATAATTGTCATATGCAACTGTATAAACATGGTAGATGATGTTCTCTTCTTTTATCACACCACCATGCGCAGCCGCAGGTGCTTTCCACGTGAGTTCCATGTTGGTTGGGTCATTGCTCAAACGCACTTCTGTTGGGGCATCTGGAAAATCCAAGCCCACATAGGCAGAGGCTACAGCCGAAAGTCCTTCTCCATGTGCATTGTAAGGAATGACGGTGAAGTGTGTAAGTCCTGCCGTTGGAACGTTTTCGTCAGTGAACGTAATTTGCTTGCCCATTTCTGTGGTAGCAATATTGGCTTTCTCCTCTCCATTGCAAAGTATGCGTACGCCACTTAGCTGCATGAGATTGCTTCCATCAAATGCCAGTGAAGGTGTCTTGAAACTCACTGTAGCTTTCAGTGCAGCATCCTGATTAGCAACAACGCTCAATTCAGTTACGCTTGCAGGCGACTGAGGCTCTGGAGCTGCCACCACTGAAACATCGGCAAGAAACAAAGCATACTTAAATGCGTCACTAATGGCATGAAATCCGATGTAGTAAACACCATCTTGCGCCGGGTTGATGGCTTGCTTGAAAGAAATGTAGTTATTGTCCTTAATGTCAGTAGGCGGAAGCACTTCTGTAGTCATACCTTCTGCCGTAGCCGCAATGCCATATTTCACTTCTATGCGTTCATTATATGTGGGTTGAACGCAGCGCGATTTGAACGTAACGTAATAGGTTTTCCCACCTTTTAAACGTATGCCTGGTGTGATAAGCCAGTCGTCGGCTTGCTTTTCCTTGTTATAACTATACTGCGTTTCTCCACCTACATCATAGGCTCTGTAATCCCACGTCTTGCCGTCTGCATTGGCATCAATCACTGTGAATTGTTCAAATTCATCTTGGCTGCGCAACGTGTTGCTCCATCCTGCATCGAAAATTTCGCTCGTCGCTTTCCGTACTTTGTGCTTTGAGCGAATAGAAGTCGTTGGTTTCACACCAAACTTCATCGGATTTTTCAGTTGCAAACGTTTCTCTTCCTTGCTACCCACCGAAAAACCATCCGATTCTCTCGGCGCTCGTGTTGCTTGAGAAAGCTCCAATCTTCGCAAATTCTCAAGTTGATCGGCCTTTAGTTTTCTCAAATCTGTCTGTGCCTGTACAACAATTGCAAGACAAGATGCACAAGCCAGTGTAATGAGTTTTTTTCTCTTCATGTTCATTTCTGTTTAGTTTGAAAAATAATAAAATATTACGCTTGTAATATCTTCGGTTTAAATGCTTTTGCAAAGATAACTTAAAATATTCTCTTTGACAATATTTCTATTCTATTTCATTCATATTTTTTTCTTATAAGACAGCTCAACATTTTCCATCATTCACCTTTTATATATTCTAATTCATTTGTACAATTAAATAAAAAGCCTTATTTTTGCAAGCAAAATGAAGGTTGAGCTTGTCCGACAAACAAGCAACAACACAACGAAACGCAATCCGCAATGGCAGAACAAGCGACAAAAACAACAAAGGAGTTTCAAAAAGTTCTCGATGAAAGCAAAAAACTTTTTACCCAAAAGCTCCACGATTATGGGGCTTCTTGGCGCATTCTGCGGCCGTCTTCCCTCACCGACCAACTTTTCATCAAAGCAAAGCGCATCCGTTCGATTGAGGTGAAAGGGAAAAGTTTGGTGGGCGATGGCATACGTGGTGAGTTTATCGCCCTCATCAATTATGGACTGATTGGGCTCATTCAACTCGAAAAACCATTTGCCGATAGCATCGACATTACACCAGAAGAAGCGGCAGCATTGTATGATAAATACGCCAAGCTCACTTATGAGCTGATGCTTAAGAAAAATCACGACTATGGTGAGGCATGGCGCGATATGCGAGTGAGTAGCTACACGGACTTCATTCTCACAAAAATAGAACGCATCAAGGAAATAGAAAATCTCAATGGAGCGACACTTGTGAGCGAGGGGGTGGATGCTAACTACATGGACATCATCAATTATGCGGTGTTTGGGGCGATAAAAACAAAATGAACAAAACGAAAGCAGTCATTGTCAATGTGTGTAGAGCCTTGCTGGCTATTACATTCATTTTCTCTGGGTTTGTGAAAAGCATCGACCCATTGGGAACGCAATACAAGATTGCTGACTATTTGGAAGCGATGGGCGTGGGCGAACATGTGCCCGATTGGTTGCAATTGTTTGCATCGATAGGACTTTCGGCAACTGAATTTACGCTCGGTGTGCTGTTGCTTTTAGCAATTCGTCGCCGTTTTGTGAGCAAACTAACCACCCTTCTTTTGGTCTTCATGACCGCCATCACAGCATGGCTATCTGTGAGCAACCCAATACAAGACTGCGGCTGTTTTGGTGATGTAATCCATCTGTCGAACATGGAGACGTTTGCAAAGAACGTAGTCTTGCTCGTGGCGGCTTGCGTGGTGGTGAGAAACCCACTTTTACAGGTGCGTTTCATCTCAAAGACAAACCAATGGATTGCTACCTACTTCACGTTCCTTTTTATCTTCATTGCATCAATTTGGAGTTTGTATCGCCTTCCCGTCTTCGATTTCCGACCCTATTATATAGGGCAGAACATTAAAAAGGCGATGGAAGTACCGAAAGGGGCTGAACCAACGCAATACAAAACCACGTTTATTTGTGAAAAGAATGGTGTGCGCAAAGAATTCGATGAAAATAACTATCCTTATAACGATAGCACGTGGGTCTTCATTGATACGCATCAGGAAATTCTGAAGCAGGGCTACGAACCACCGATCAAGGATTTCCTTATCACCGACCCAGAAACGGGCGACGACATCACACAGGCATTGCTCAACGATACGGCGTACACTTTCCTCCTCATTTCGCCCCACTTTGAAACAGCAGCAGATGCGAGTTTTGGTGATATTGACGTGGTTTATGAATATGCCAAGGAATATGGCTACCCATTCATTGGTGTGTCGGCAAGTGGTGAAGCGGGTGTGTCGCATTGGCGCAATATCACAGGGGCGGAATATCCCATCTATGCAGCCGACGCCACGCTCTTGAAAACCATCATCCGAAGCAATCCTGGGCTGATCTTGCTCCGTGGCGGTCGCATTATCAACAAATGGAGCCACAACGATTTGCCCAAACAAGAGGAACTCACCGCACCGATTGCCGAATTGCCCTTGGGACAAATACCAGCCAACAGTGTGTGGAGTCGCATAGGATTCATTTTGCTTTGCTACATCCTACCACTAAGTCTCTTGATCCTTGCCGACCGCACGTGGGCATGGACAAAATGGATGAGGCGAAGAAACCAGCTAAGGGCTGCCAACGAGGCGAGAGCGATGGAAGAGGAGGAGAATTTAAACGCATAAAAGTTTAGAACATAACATATTTAATATTTTTTAAAAAGTAAGACAATGAGAAAGAAAATTGTAGCAGGTAACTGGAAAATGAACGAAACCCTGCAAGAAGGTATCGCTTTAGCAACAGAAATCAATGACGCACTTACGGCTGACAAGCCAAACTGCGATGTAGTAATCTGCACGCCATTTATCCATTTGGCGAGTGTTGCAAACGTGTTAGATAAAAACTTGGTGGGTTTGGGTGCCGAAAACTGTGCCGACAAAGAAAAAGGTGCTTATACAGGTGAGGTTTCTGCCGCAATGGTGAAGAGTACAGGTGCTGAATATGTTATCCTCGGACACTCTGAACGCCGTCAGTATTATGGTGAAACGGCTGAAATCTTGAAAGAAAAGGTGGGCTTGGCGCTTGCTAATGGTTTGAAAGTGATTTTTTGCTGTGGCGAATCTTTGGAAGAAAGAGAAGCCGAAAAGCAAAACGAAGTGGTGAAAGCTGAACTCGAGGGGTCGGTGTTCCACCTCAGTGCAGAAGAATGGAAGAACATCATCCTCGCTTATGAACCCATTTGGGCAATTGGTACAGGTCGCACAGCAACTTCAGATCAAGCAGAAGAAATGTTGGCATACATCCGTTCGATTGTGGCTGAAAAATATGGCGAAGCAATTGCCGACGAAACCAGCATTCTTTATGGTGGTAGTTGCAACGCGAAAAATGCGCCAGAACTCTTCGCAAAACCCAACATTGATGGTGGTTTGATCGGTGGTGCATCATTGAAAGCTGCCGATTTCAAGGGCATCATTGATGCGTGGAAGAAATAAGCATTGAACACATTTATAAAATAGCCGTGCTCCATACATTGTTTTAGGACATCAATTAAATTACATCCTCAATGTAGAGACGTGCGGCTGAGTGTCTGATGAATTTATCTTGACAAACTAGTACTACTGGTATTTACTGGTAACATAGTAAGTTTTTCCCATCGGAAAAGCGGGCGCACATATGGGTGCGCCCGCACATCCAAAACAAAAAACAATAAACAAAAATGAAAAAAAGCCTTGTTTCACTCATCCTCGTCTGTCTACCTTCGCTTTTCACCCTTGCGCAGATAAATGCAGGTGCACCCAAAAACGCTGAAGCCAGCCGTACAAATCCCAACAAAAGCAAGGCAAAAACCGAGAAAGCTACCACTGTCGAACCGAAGGAGAAGGCGGAAAAGACGAATCCATCGGGCAATGGCAACTCACAGGTAGACCCTCGCAACATTAATCTTCCGCCATCGGCTAATCAGTCGCAAACCAAAATCGAAATCGCACCGCCTTCAGCCAACAACCACACACCTTCCACAACCACAGGTACAAAATGGGTGCGAAGACGGGTGAAACGGTCGACAAATGCAGAAGACGGACTGACGGAACGCACAAAAATCGTCAAGAAACGTGTACTCAAAGGGGTAAAGAAAGTCCGTGGCTATCGTGTCTTGATCTATTCGGGCGGTAATACACGTATCGCACGACAAGAGGCGGAAAAGAGCGGACAATCTGCCAAAATCATTTGCCCAGAAGAACCTGTTTATGTGCATTTCTATTCGCCAAGATGGATGTGCCAAGTAGGTAATTTCACCGACCCGAAAAAGGCGCAGCGGGCGCTTCGAAAACTGAAAAAGGAAGGATTCAAGACTGCAATCATCATGCGCACAATGGTAACGGTTGAAACCATGACCGATGTGTCGAGGGGCGATGACTATGAAGAAATTTATTAACATCAACTTGGGCATCCAATCAATGAAATTGAATATCACACAATACTATATATGACACCAAATCCAGAATATCGTGACGGACTTGAAAACTTAGCCGAACACTACAAAGAAATTCTCACGCTCCTCGGTGAAGACCCTACGAGAGAGGGGTTAGAAAAAACGCCTATGCGAGTGGCAAAAGCCATGCAGGTGCTCACACGTGGCTACACGCAAGACCCACAGAAGGTTTTGACCGACGCATTGTTTGAAGAAAAATATAATCAGATGGTCATCGTTAAAGACATTGATTTCTTTTCGATGTGTGAACACCACATCCTACCATTCTATGGAAAAGTCCATGTAGCGTATATCCCTAATGGTTACATCACGGGCTTGAGTAAGGTGGCGCGGGTGATCGACATCTTCAGTCATCGTTTGCAGGTGCAGGAACGTCTCACCGAACAAATCAAGGACTGCATCCAAGATACCCTCCATCCTTTGGGAACGATGGTCATCGTGGAGGCGAAGCACATGTGTATGCAGATGCGCGGAGTGGAGAAACAAAACTCTATCACCACCACGAGTGCTTTCAGTGGAGCGTTTAATCAGGCAAAGACGCGTGAAGAGTTTATGAACCTTCTGCGTACGGAATCGAAGAGAATTTAAAAAAAAGGAGTGAATAATTTTTTGGTCAAAACACGGATATAGGGATATTTGATCGGTGCGACCAAAAATCATCCAAAGAACAATGTTTACAGAGAACTTTTCTGAGGCTCAGTTGGGTAACAAGTGAGGCTCAGTTAGAACACAACTAAGCCTCACTTGAAAAGCCGAAAAAAACGGCTTTCTGAATAAACAAAAAAGCAATAAAAAAGAAGAAAAATGAAATTCATATCTTGGAATGTCAATGGGCTGCGTGCCTGTGTGGGCAAAGGGTTTAAAGATTTCTTTGCTGCCATTGATGCCGACTTTTTCTGCCTGCAAGAAACAAAGATGCAGGCAGGACAACTCGATATCAGTTTCCCAGGCTACGACTCCTATTGGAATTACGCTGAAAAGAAAGGCTATTCGGGTACGGCTATTTTCACCAAGCATAAGCCCTTGAATGTCACTTACGGATTGGGCATTGACGCCCACGACAAGGAGGGGCGGGTCATCACGCTGGAAATGGAGAATTTTTTCCTCGTTACAGTCTATACGCCCAATTCGCAGGATGGCTTGCGAAGATTAGACTATCGCATGACATGGGAAGATGATTTCCAAGCCTACATTGCCAAATTAGACCGCCAAAAACCAGTACTTGTTTGTGGCGACCTCAATGTTGCCCACGCAGAAATCGACCTCAAAAATCCGAAGAGTAATCGCAAGAATGCTGGATTTACCGATGAGGAAAGAGCCAAAATGACGCAATTCTTAGGCAAAGGATTTCTTGACAGTTTCCGAACGCTTTATCCTGAAGAGGTTACGTATTCATGGTGGTCGTATCGTTTCAAGGCACGCGAAAAGAATGCAGGCTGGCGCATTGACTATTTTCTCCTTTCTGAACGCTTGCGTCCACAACTTCAAGAAGCCAAAATCCATACGAATGTTTTCGGTAGTGACCATTGCCCTGTGGAGGTAGACGTGGATTTTTAATCGTATGAAAGAGCAAGCAAAAAGTCTCCTCATCATGGTGGCTGCTTTGGTGGTCATCGTGGTCTATGCGCTTCTCCCCTACGAGGTAGCGATAGGCGACTTTGTGCTCAAACCCATCAGTCTTGCCCAACTCTTTCCCAAAACCGAAAAACCAGCAGACACACCAAAACAGCCGAAGACGAAAGCCACGGTGAAACATCACACGTTTCTCTTCATTGGCGATTCAATGGTGGAAGGACTTTCAAGACGTTTGGCAGATTACGCACAAGAAAACGGACACAAACTCTACACTGTCATTTGGTATAGCTCGACGACAGAGAAATGGGCATCGACACACACTTTGGAACATTTCATCCGGAAGTACCGCCCCACGTATTTGTTCATTTGTTTGGGTAGCAACGAACTGTTTCTCAAAGATTTAGAAGCACGTGAGACATTCATCCGAACCATCATAGAGAAATGCAAAAACCATCCTTACGTGTGGATCGGACCTGCGGCGTGGAATGACGACAAGGGCATCATCTCACTCATAGAACGCCATGCGGGAGCGGGGCATTTCTTCAACAGTCGCAATTTGAAATTGGAACGTGGATCGGATCATTATCACCCCACATGGGCAGCGGCTGCGCTATGGATGGACAAGGCTGTGGCGTATCTCAACAGTCCCAAAGCCGCCGAACCACTGAACCTCAAACGCCCTAAAGCCAGCCACAAAGCGACGCTCACCACACTCTTGCAACCCCATTTTGAAGGCTATTAAACCCAATTTAGTCAATTAGAGACCAAAGGGATAGTATCTGATAGTCTGTGCAGATTCTTCAGTGTTTTCTCACAGATGTAGCGGGCTACTTCAAGAGAAAACGTTGAAGAAGCTTCTGAGAAGCGGATACAAGCTGTTGAGAAGTTAATAAAGAAATAAGAAGGAAACTCGAACGGTCTAATGACCGATTTGGTTAAACAAAGATGGAAGCACTCGGACAAATCACATCGCTTTTCTTTTCATTCCTCACACATCGCAGCGAGGAATGGTCGTTGTTGTCTGTGCCGTTTTTTGCAACGTTCGTTGCTTTTTTTGCTATTTACATCCTACTTTGCAAACAAAGGCAGCAGGCAATGCAAGCCTATCTCATCGCTTTTGGCTTGTTTTTTGCGTTTAAAGCCAATGGGACATTGATGTTGCTCTTGCCCTTGACAATCATTACGTCGTGGTATCTCACAGAGAAGATGATGCGCCTCCGGAAAGGGCGTCCTCGGCAAATGGGACTTGTCCTCCTTATTGCTATCGAACTCTTGCCACTCATTCATTACAAATACACGAACTTTGGACTTTGGATTATCAATGATATTTTTGGTAGCAATCTGTCTTTCAGTAAGTTATTCTTACCCATCGGTATATCATTCTACACTTTTCAAGCGATTTCCTATACAGTAGATGTTTATCGAAAAACGCTCGATAGGCGAGCTTCTTTGATGGAATACACAGCCTACCTCACGTTCTTTCCGCTCCTCTTTGCAGGGCCGATTGCGAGGGCAAAACATTTCATTCCACAAATCAATCAACCGCGCACAACCGACAAACAATTGATCAATAAGGGATTGTGGCTCATCATCTGCGGACTCTTGAAGAAATCGCTCATTGCCGATTATTTGGTGCAATTCAATGATTGGGTCTTTGCTGATCCTACGGCTTTCACTGGCTTTGAAAACCTAATGGCAACACTAGGCTACACGCTGCAAATCTATTGCGATTTCTCGGGCTACAGCGACATCGCTATCGGACTTGCGGCATTGATGGGCATCGAACTTTTAGACAATTTTTCCTTTCCCTATCAAAGCCTCAATCTCACAGAGTTTTGGCATCGATGGCACATATCGCTTTCTACGTGGTTCAGAGATTATGTTTATATTCCGCTGGGGGGCAGCCGAAAAGGCGTCTTTCGAACTTGTCTGAATAGTTTTCTGACGATGGTTGTAGCGGGATTGTGGCATGGGGCATCTGTAATGTTCGTGCTATGGGGCTGTTTGCATGGGGCAGGGCTGGTAGTGCATAAAATCGCTTGTCGCATGGGCTTGAATAAAATTCCTAATACGCTCATCATTAGGGTGGTTTCGTGGTTACTCACTTTTGGTTTCGTTTCTCTTGCATGGGTGTTTTTCCGTTCGCCCAATCTGTCTACTGCCCTCGCCATTTTCGCACAGATAGGCAGTGATTTCTCGTTGGCAGACTTCTACCCGTTCCTCATGACACGTCCAGAATGGCTCATTCTCTTTGGTATCGGATTGGAATTACACTCTATTCGTAAGCATGATTACGACTGGATGCTACAAAAATTCATAGCCCTTCCAGCCTTCGTGAAATGCTTGATTTTCATTGCCGTGTTGCAGTTGATCATCAATTTCAGTCAAAACGAAGTACAACCTTTCATATATACGCAATTCTAAATTTTTATATACTTTCGTTATGTCGAGTCTTTACATCAAGAATATGGTTTGCGACCGCTGCAAAATGGCAGTTGAGCAGGTGCTTAGGGAGCTAAATCTGCATCCAATACGTATTGAATTAGGCGAAGTAGAGGTGGAAGAAAATATTGATATCACCACTGCCACTGCACTCAACAGTCGCCTTTCGACATTGGGATTTGCGTTGCTCGATGACCGCCGTCTGCAAACCATTGCGTCAATAAAACGCCTCATCATCCAGCTGGTGCACCGACCGAGTACGGCTGTCAATCAGAAGTTGAGTCATTATCTCTCATCTGAACTCCACCAAGACTACAGCACGCTTTCAAAGCTCTTTTCGGAATATGAAGGAAAGACGATTGAACATTTTTACATTGAGCATCGCATTGAAAGAGTAAAGGAACTCATTCGCTATGACGAACTTTCGCTTACAGAGATTGCGCTGAAGATGAATTATTCATCAGTCGCCTATCTCTCAAGCCAATTCAAGTCCATTACAGGCATGACGCCCTCAAAATTCAAAGCATTGAAATCACCTAACAGACAGAGTTTGGATAAACTTTAGGGCAGGTTATAAATCTATTCCATAATTTCATAAAACACACATCAGTTTCTTTCCCTACCTTTGCATCCATAAATCATCAATAAAAACAAAATTATGGAAACCAAGACATTTAAAATCAGTGGGATGAAATGTCCACACTGCAAAGCAAAAATAGAAACAGCATTGAGCGAACTTGATGGTATTAATCATTTCGATGTATCGCTCCCCAATAGCGAAGTGACTTTAGTTTACGATCCTTCAATCATCACTCCTGAAGCTATCAAAGCCCACATAGAAAGCAACGGACGCTACGAACTTAGCATTTAAACCGTCGACAATTAGCGTTTAAGTTTTTGCCGATGAACATTTAAGCTATCGTTCATTCGCATTCAACCTACCTTTAAAAAGAAAGAATAACACAATGAAGAAAACAATCCCCGTTGTTGGTATGGCTTGTGCATCGTGTGCAGCTCATATCGAACGCCATCTCAATAGCCTGTCGGGCGTTGCGGAAGTCTCGGTTTCGCTTCCCACACGTTCAACGGTTATAGATTTTGATGAAAACACCATCACACTCGAAGAATTGAAGCAGCAAGTAAACCAAATAGGTTATGATTTGATCATCGATGAGCAACAATCCGTGGAAAAGATAGAAAAGCAAGCCTATCGACAATTGAAGCAGAAAACCCTCTTGGCATGGATGTTCACGCTGGTTGTTATGGCTGTGTCGATGCATTGGGTGAATTTTGGTAATGATCTTGTTCATAATCAGTTGGCATTCCTTCTTACCCTCGTTTCAATGTTTGTTTGCGGCAATGGTTTTTATCGCAGTGCCTACAAACAACTCCTACACCGCACAGCCAATATGGATTCACTTGTTGCCCTTTCCACAATCATTGCCTTCCTCTTCAGTGCGTTCAACACCTTTTGGGGCGAAGAAGCGTGGGGCAGTAGAGGTATTGTGTGGCATACGTATTACGATGCCACAACAATGATCACGGCTTTCGTCCTCACGGGCAGACTGTTAGAAGAAAAAGCACGCGATAGTATGGCATCGTCTATTCGCCAATTGATGGGACTTGCGCCCAAAACGGCACGCATCGTTGAAGGCGAAAACATAAGCGAAGTACCGATTTCCACCATCGAAATAGGCGACACATTGGAAGTTCGGGCAGGCGAAAAAATACCCGTAGATGGTGAAGTCATCTCGGCAGAAAGTTTTATGAAAGCCAATGCAGCCTACGTAGACGAAAGTATGATAACCGGCGAGCCTACACCTGCCGAAAAGCAAAAAGGCAGTAAGGTATTGGCGGGAACGGTTTTGAGTCAAGGCAGTTTTCGCATGAAAGCCCGTCAAGTGGGCGAAGCAACCGCATTGGCAAACATTATCCGCATGGTACAAGAAGCACAAGGATCGAAAGCCCCTGTGCAACGTGTGGTCGATCGTGCCGCTTTGGTCTTCGTGCCGTTGGTTTCATTGATAGCCCTCATTACGTTCTTTGCATGGTGGGGCATTGGTGGCAACACCTATCTGCCACAAGCCATCATTTCAGCCGTCTCGGTGTTGATCATTGCGTGTCCTTGTGCGATGGGGCTTGCCACCCCCACGGCACTCATGGTGGGCATTGGTAAAGCAGCTCAACACCACGTTCTCATTAAAGACGCTGCTGCCTTGGAACAAATGCGTAAGATAGATACCCTTGTGACCGATAAAACGGGTACGATAACCCTTCCCAACAAAGACGTAGATTTCACCCAATCCGACCATCTCGCATTGGAAGAACGTGAACAGTTAAAGCCCCATGTGACCGAAGTAATGACCGCATTGCAACAGCGAGGCATCGAAATTTATATGATGAGTGGCGACAAGGAAGAAGCCGCACGCTATTGGGCAGAAAAGGCAGGCATCAAGCATTACAAGAGTAAAGTTCTTCCACAAGACAAAGAAAACCTTGTGCGCCGTCTGCAAGCATCGGGTAGGTGCGTGGCAATGATGGGCGATGGTATCAACGACACACAAGCACTCGCTTTGGCAGATGTGGGTATTGCTATCGGAAAAGGCACAGATGTGGCGATGGATATTGCCCAAATCACACTCATGGGCGACGACCTTCAAGCCCTTTCCGACGCATTCCGCCTGAGCAAACAAACCGTAAAGATGATATGGCAAAACCTCTTTTGGGCTTTCATCTATAACTTGGTGTGCATTCCTTTAGCAGCGGGCATCCCTCATCTATTCGGTCAGCAATGGCAAATAACACCTTCGATAGCCAGCGCATTGATGGCTTTTTCGAGTGTAAGTATTGTGCTGAACAGCTTGAGATTAAAATGGATGAAGTAAATATCAATCTCCAATATTATCCCTCTCACATTTGGGAACAGATGTGTAGAGGGATTTTTTATGCTCCTTCCTATGAACTTATACAAAAAAAGCGGCTAAAAGACAGAATTATTATGGAAAAATAATTACCTTTGTAGAAACTTTTCACAATATAAGTATGCTAAAACAATTACTAAACATTTGGATTAAGAAGAAAATACGCAACTTCCGTTGGGCAACATTCCTTTTAAATCTTTATTTCTATATACTTTTCCTTTCAATGATCGTTGGTTTTATCTTTGGTGCCGATATTGACCTTGGTGCAATCAATGGTGGGGCGTGGATGCGTATTGTGCCTATTTTGGGCGCATCGTTCATCGGGTTCGACTTCATAGTCAAGCTCATTTTTAGTCGTGAAAGAGCCTTGATGGATGCCTTTCTCAGTACCCGTCCAGTGAGGAAACGAACATGGTATCAGTTTGTTTTCATAACAACGAGTTTCGATCTTTTCAATATCGCTTGGACACTTCCGCTGGCGATTGGCTTTTTCTTCTTCATGCCCTTTGGGCAAGCACTTGTTTCTGGTTTACTCATCTTGCTCATCGCCTTGGCAAACGGTCTGGCAGCAACAGCTTTCCACACTGCCAGAGGGTGGGAATGGCGCATGGCACTTATCACAGGATGGCTCGCATGGCTCATCTTTGCCAATCTGTATGCCTATAACCTCGTCGGTTTGTCTGCCTGGCTGCACCTTTCGCTGTTTGTCATTTTTGCCATTGGCGCAATTGTTCTCACCATATATTATATGACCAAGCTCAATGTCTATGTGGAGGTGAAAAACAAAGCAAAGCTCGAAAAGGAAGGCAAAGGACGTTCGCTTTATGCCTTGGAATATCGTCCGTTTCTTCGGGGCAAACGCCTAAGGAATATGTTCATTTTTGCCTTTCTCTTTAGCTTCTATGCCTATTTATCATTGACCTCACCAAAGGAAAACAGTTGGGCATTCACAAAACTCTTCTATATTCCGCTCAGTACGATGTATCTCTCGGCAATCTATTTGCAATATGTCTTTGCCATTGAAGGCAACTTCTTTGATGGACTATGGACGCGTCCTGTAGACATTGGTGCTATCTTGCTCCGAAAGTATCGTTGCAGTCTTTTGCTCTCATTGGTGAGTTTGGCGATTGTCCTTCCCATTGGCTTTTTGGGTGATGTTGATGTGTTTTTCATCTTGAGTTGTGGCGTCTTTACGATGGGTTGTGGCAATCTGATAATGCTTTGCTATTGCTTCACTTCAAAACGCATCGACATTTTTGAAAAAGGGATGATGAACATGCAGGGTGCCAATTTCTCGGTGCAAGCCTTTGCCGCAGTTTCAGTTTGCATGGGGCTGCCCTATCTCATCATTGGCTTTTGCCCACCAGCGGTCATCATCGGTTCGCTCTTCGCCATTGGTTTTTCTGGATTTGTGTTCCACAAATTTATCATTCAGCGCATTGCCACCCAATATCTCAACAACCGCTACAAACATTTTGAACGCTATCGTTCATGACGCAATAAAGCATTACATTCATCAAATCTTTAAAATCAAACGACAATGAATATCAAAATAGAAAACATCAAAAAAATATACAATGACACTGTAGCCGTAGACATTCCCCATCTTGAATTGAAAAAAGGGGAACTCGTAAGCCTTGTGGGCAACAATGGTGCAGGAAAGACTACCTTAATGCGCCTCATTCTTGATCTCATCAAGGCAGACGAAGGACGTGTTTTTAATGGTAGCGAACGCCCTGTGAACGAGGATTTCGAGTGGAAAAAATTCACAGGGTCGTTTGTTGACAAGAGTTTCCTCATCGATTTTTACACACCCGAAGAGTTTTTCGATTTTGTGGGTGGATGCTACGACATTGACAAAACAACCATCGAAACCCGCCTGCATGACTACGAATCGCTTATGCGCAACGAAATTCTCGGAACGGGAAAATACCTGCGCGACTTTTCGGAAGGCAATCGACAGAAGGTGGGCATTATCGCTGCAATGCTCATTCAGCCCGATGTGCTTATCCTCGATGAACCCTTCAACTATCTCGACCCTTCTTCACAAATCACCATTGCACGCCTCATTAAGCGACTTAACGAAGAGCGTGGAACACTTGTTTTGCTATCGAGCCACAATCTGAATTTTGTATCCGAAATTTCCAATCGCATTGTCTTGATGGAAAAAGGCATTGTTCTGCAAGACCTTTCTAATGAAAACGGAGCTGCTGAAAAAGCCCTACAAAACTACTTTGAGCAGTTTTAACCCAATTCGGTCGTTAGAGACCAAAGGGATTGTATCTAATTGTCAGTGCAGGTTGTTCAGTGATTTTATCGCAGATGTAGCGGGCTACTTCAAGAGAAAATGCTGAACAAGATGCCGCAGTGGATGCAAACAATTGGGAAGTAAATAAAGAAAATAAAGAGAACGCTTTACGGTCTAATGACCGATTTGGGTTTAACTCCACTTGCGGACAAAATGAGCCTCAGTTGCCGAACAACTGAGGCTCATTTGCTTCGTAACTAAGGCTCATTCAGAAATCACAAGATAAGAATTTGATAATCATTATCTTATAAATCGTTAAGATCAATAAAAAACGTCTTTCTCACTTTGCTTTGCCTAAAAGAGGAAAACAAAGTGCGAAAGACGCACAATTCTATATAACGAAAAGTTATAATTACATATTCATACCGCCATCAACCTGCAATACTTGTCCAGAAACATAGCTCGACAAATCGGATGCAAGATAAAGGGCTGTGTTGGCTATGTCTTCTGTCGTTCCACCGCGGCGAAGTGGAATCTTTGAAGCCCATTCTTTACGCACTTCTTCTGGTAATTCTTGAGTCATAGCTGTGTCGATAAAGCCCGGGGCAATGGCGTTGGCGCGAATGCCTTTAGGACCCATTTCCTGTGCCACACTCTTTGCCAAAGCAATCATACCAGCCTTAGAAGCGGCATAATTTGCCTGACCAGCATTGCCATGAACGCCTACAACGCTCGCCATATTGATGATGCTACCGCCTCGCTGACGCATCATAACTGGTACGCAGGCGTGAATGAAGTTGAATGCACTCTTAAGGTTAACACCAATAACAGCATCCCATTGTGCCTCAGTCATGCGGAGCATAAGACCATCTTTTGTAATTCCAGCGTTGTTCACAAGTATGTCGATAGTGCCAAATTCTTCTTTCACTTGCTTAACAACCTCTGCAGATTGTGCAAAGTCGGCTGCGTTACTTGCATACGCCTTACATTTCACGCCAAAGGCAGCTATTTCTGCTTCCGTAGCTTTTCCTTCCTCATTGATAGCAAGGTCGGTAAAGGCAACGTTTGCACCTTCTTGAGCAAATTTCAAGGCAATAGCCTTACCAATTCCGCGTGCAGCACCAGTTACGAGTGCTGTCTTTCCTGATAGTAATCCTGTTTTGTTCATATCTGTTTGATTTTCAATAAGTTACAATGTGTCAAAATTCATTTGCTGAAAATTTGCACGTTTATATACCTAGCAAATTGACTTTTCCGTAATAGAATGTACGCTCGCCATCGTTAGATTTTGCTATATAGCCGTCAGTATTAACAGAGCCGCCAACCGACATTATTTTAGTGTGTAATTCCTTATTGCCGCCCGGCAAGAAACCGACGCGCTTATTACCGCGATAAATACCAATCGCGTAGGGGTCGTGGGAGTTTGATTTTAACGCCCGCGCCGTGCCTATGAAATCGCCTAACATAGAATCATCTATGCCGCAGTAGTTAATACCTTTTATATTATATCGGTAATCAGCGTTATCGCCAGTTGTTACCGTAACACTAATAGACGATTTGCCCGCCCGCTTTTCTTGCAGTTCAAATAATCGGCTTGTGTTTTGGTCGTGCCGTTCTTTATACTTTCGTTCTTTTTCCTTTGCCGCTTTATCCTGATGTGCAAGATAGACAGATGCAATAACAACGGCTACACCCAAAAGCAATAAGACAAAACCCCAACCTTTGCCGATTGCCGCAAAGATACCGCCCATTATTATAGCAAACACCCCACAGCCTAAACCCGAATTTTCGTTGTTTTGATTTGCCATATTACTTAACTATCTTTGTATAATTACCGTCGCTGAATTGGATTGCTTTTACTTCTTTGCCCCGGTAGTCATAATCAAATTTGAAATCGCCAACAAAGCCGGTAACATTCCAAGTGCCGAGCAAAGCCACATCGTCTAAATCTGTAATGTAGTTTTGGGCGTTGGCGACCATACACACCAAACACGCCAGCGTTATAAGATACCATTTCATTTGCTTTCAATGATTTTAAGTAAATGTGCTATCTGTTTGTCTTTGGCTTCAACCAAACCGACAAGGCGGCTTAACATATCGCTATCATTAACCGTGTTGTTAGCGTTGTTATCTCCATTGATACCACTATTATATAGGATGGTATCTTTTTCGTCTAAGAACATATCACCTTTGCCACGCAACAGCCATTCAGCCGATACGTTGCTATGTTTATTCAAGATAAGCAGCAAGGTATCTACCGTTATTGCCGCTTCACTATTTCCAAGTTGGCGATTTAGACGTTTTTGGGTAGCTGGGTCGCCACCAGCTAATTTGTTTTGCGTTTCGCCAATTTCGTTGAAAATCGCTGAAATTCTGCGTCTTACGTCGTTTTCCTCTTTAAACCTACCAAATTCATCGGTTGCAACGATGCGAGGTTCTGATGAAGGCAGAGAAGATTGAAGCATAGAACCCTCACCTGTGAGAAGCCAAGCCTTATTAATCTCCACAAAACAAGATAAAATCTTATTTTGCATGGCTGGAGAGATCGATTTTGTTTTCCCGCTCAACAAGTCATAAACAGCTTGCTTTGTTTTTATTTTTGTCATATTAACAAATTGATTTACAGATAGATTGTAAAAATCTAATATCGCCTTAATTCTACTACTTGTATCCATTCTTAATAATTAATTAATGTTAATAGTAAGATAATCTCTTTATTTCCCTTGCAAATATTAAGATAATATCTTATCTTTGCACTCGAAATAAGTAAGCATATAACCTTACGAGTACAAGAAAGGCTGTCGGACATTTTGCCCAACATACCATAAACCCAACTGCAAATATACGGCAGTTTTTCTTTTTCTCCAAAGGGTGCAAATAAGCAAGTAAGTATTTTATAATTATTTAAACTTTATGACAGACAAAAGAGCAAGGATCAACAAATTGACACGTGACGACTTACGGTCAATCGAAATGGGCAAGACAAAGACGTTTGCCCTACCTGATGCTAGGGCGTGCGACAACGGCAAGTCTTTGACGTATCAGACACAAAATTTGATGGGCTGCAAGTTCAGCGTTAAAACGGACTATGTAGCCAGTACTCTAACTATCACACGTAACGCTATATGATTATCACCAAACCCGAAGTAGAGCCAGACGGTTTGTATAACCAAGGGCAAGCTGCCAAAGCGTTGCACATAGACCGCCATACGATTGCTCGATATGCCGCCAATGGACTTATTAAGTTTAAGGTGAGAAAGGCAGGTAAGGCGATGATCACAACGGGGGCGGAAATAATCAAGTGTTGGAAATCAATGTATTTGTAATATGAAAAAGGTAATGAAGAATTGGCGTTATTGGCTGATGGTTTTTATCGCCGTAGTCTCTTTGCTTAACCTCGTAGCAGTGCCACAGCCAAGCAGCAGTAACTATTGGCTGTTGGCGGTGTACTCCAAGTTTACCGCTGTGGTATTGGCATACTTTGACATGCGTCTATTTGCGTGGTTTGCAAAGCACAGAAAGATAGATGAGCTACTAGAATATATCAACGAAGATAAGTAACAACATTTATTATATACAAGGATGAAAACAGATTTTAGTATTAACGTACAGGTCAATTTGGGGCTAACATCCGAATTGGCAGCGATGGTAAGTGCAATTTTGGCACATCGACCACAAAAGTTAGAGGCGGCACTCGTAACCCAAGGGACGCAGTTGAAAATCGCCCCAGAAGAGCAGCAACCACTGTCACCAAAAGAAGAGGCGACATCATCCCAGACCACTACGACCGAGCGAGGTAGAAAGAAGAAAGACCAGGCACCACAACAGCAGGAGCAGGAGGAAATAGTCCCACAAGATGAGGGTCAAGCCCTGACAGAGCCGAATATATTAACCGCGGAAGACGTTAGGGCAGCTATGCACGCCACACGTCAGCGTATCGAGGGGGAAGACTATAAGGAGAACACCGACAGCGAGTCATACAAAAAGTACCACAAGCCATTAACGGTACAATTCAAGACCATAGCCGCTTTTTTAGGGGCAGAAAAACCAAGTGCTTTGCCAAGTGACAAGATTGCAGATTTCATTAAGCAGTGCAACCATTTGCAGATAATGCAAGATGGCACGATCGGTTCAGATTGCCCATTTTAGTAACAACACCTAAAACAGTAAACAATATGGCACAACATGCTATTTTATCACCAAGTGCGGCACATCGTTGGATGAATTGTACTGCCGCCCCTTTGCTAGAAAAAGACGTGGAGGATAAGGGCAGCACCTTTGCAGAGGAGGGAACGTTAGCCCACGCCTATTGCGCCAAGAAACTGAAAGAGTTTTTGGGTTTGTCGGTAGATGAGGAAAAAGCCGAGATAGCGCAGTTAGGCGAGAAGTACCATTGTGGCGAAATGGATGAGTACACCGATACGTACAAAACTATCGTACTGGAGAAGTTCAACGCCGCCCGAGCTAAGACCAAGGACGCACAATTGTTGGTTGAGGTCAAATTAGACTTTAGTCACTACGTGCCTGATGCTTTCGGCACGTCGGACGCTATCATTATCGCCGATGGTGTGATGGAGGTTATCGACTTTAAATATGGCAAAGGTGTAAAGGTGTCAGCCGTGGAAAATCCACAAATGATGATTTACGCTTTGGGCGCATGGGACTTATTTAACTTCGAGTACGACATACGTAAGGTACGCATGACTATCGTACAACCCCGTATTGATAATCTTTCGGAGTTTGAGTTAGATGCCACCGACCTCATTAATTGGGCAGTCGATGAGCTGCAACCAAAAGCCAACGAAGCCTATGCCGGAGGTAAGCAAAAGCCCGGCAATTGGTGTCAGTTCTGCAAGGTTAAGGCAAGCTGCAAAGCCCTATCGTCTATGTGCATCGAAGCACAGCAAGCCAACCCAGACCCACGACTAATTAGCAAAGAAGATATGGAACGTACCGTTTTACCTTTGCTTTCGACTATCAAAACGTGGTTATCTGGAGTTGAAGAGTTTAGTTTGGAGCAGGCGTTAGCAGGTGTTCAGTACCAAGGTTTCAAAATCGTGGAGGGGCGCAGTGTACGTAAGATTACCGACCCAACCGCTGTGATGGAACTTTTAGGCAAAGAGGGCTTTGCGGAAGAAAGCTATTTGAAGCCGACCGAACTAAGAAGTATTACCGATTTGGAAAAACTGATAGGTAAGAAACGCTTTGGTGCGCTTTGTTCCGAGTACATCAATAAGCCACAAGGCAAACCAACGTTAGTGCCTGAATCAGATAAACGCCCGGCATTTAATCAGGCAGCAGACGATTTTAAAGACATTTAAGTTTAACATTTTAAATTCATACAATTATGATAGACCCTAAAGTAGTTAATGAAACTAAGGTAATCTTTGGTCCATGCCGCCTTAGTTACACCCACGTATTTAACAAATTCAGCCCTGACGGAGACGGAGAGGGCAAGTTTATGACTAACGTTTTGATCCCGAAGTCTGAAAAGAAGACTGTCGAAGCCATCAAAAAGGCGATTGAGGCAGCTAAGAAAGCCGCTATCGTAGCAAAGTGGGGAGGCAAAGAGCCTAAGAAACTTGATTTGGCTTTGCGTGATGGTGACGAAAGGGACGATGAGGTTTACGAAGACCACTACTATTTGAACGCCAAGAGCAACACACGCCCGGGCGTAGTTGATCGCAAGAAAGTGCCTATCGTGGACGAGGAAGAAGTTTACAGCGGAGTTTGGGCGATTGTGTCGGTAACTTTCTATGGTTATGACGTGAGCGGTAACAAGGGAGTAGCGTGCGGCCTCAACAACATTATGAAGTTCAAGGACGACGACCATTTGGGCGGCAGAGTATCAGCCGAAAGCGACTTTGGAGATTTGGACGGCATCGACGATGAGGACGACGACGATTTGTAAAGTGCTTTTTTCTCTACGATAAAATGTTAATGTAGTAGCCCCCGGCGGTGGAAAGAGGAAGCCGCCGGGGTAATCAAACAACAAGGCGTATGAAAGAATTAGGCATAGACATCGAAACGTATAGTAGCAACGACCTAACCGAGTGTGGCGTATATAAGTACGTGGAAGCCGAAGACTTTACCATATTGCTTTTTGCGTACAGCGTGGACGGCGGCCCGGTGCAATGCGTGGACTTTGCAAGCGGTGAGACTTTACCGCCCGACATCGAAGCAGCCCTAACCGACCCCGAGGTAGTAAAGACCGCTTTCAATGCAGCTTTTGAGCGTATTTGTATCGGCGTGTATTTGGGCATCCAAGGGCGATTAGACCCGAGACAATGGCGGTGTACGATGGTAAGAGCCGCCCGAATGGGTTTGCCGCTTTCGTTGGCACAATGTGGCGAGGTGTTAAAATTGGAAGACAGAAAGATGAGTGAGGGCAAAGCCCTGATAAGATACTTTAGTGTTCCAAACAAGCAGACAAAGCGGGGCATAACAAAGATGATCCGACACAAGCCGAGCGATGCGCCCGAAAAGTGGGCAACGTTCAAAGCCTACAATATCCGAGACGTTGAGGTGGAGCAAGCCATCTTAAAAAAGGTCAGGAGATTGGAAGCACCAAAGTTTGACGAAGATTTGTACGTAGCCGATCAGCGCATTAACGACCGTGGCGTGATGATAGACCAAGTATTGGTAAACAACGCCGCCCGCTTTGACGAAGAATATAAGGCGCAGTTATTAGCCGAGGCGCGGCAGCTTACAGGAATGGAAAACCCCAACAGCCCAAGCCAAATTAAAGAGTTTGTGGCAGCTTCGACAGGCTTCACTATTGACAGTCTCAACAAGAAGAATTTGGACGACTACGAGGTACAATTTAAGTATTGGCCCAAGGTGCAGAAAGTTTTGGCTTTGCGTAGGGAAATGGGTAAGACTTCTAACAAGAAGTACACAGCTATGCAAAAATGTGTCTGCAAGGATAGCCGAGTACATGGTTTGTTGCAGTTTTGCGGTGCAGCACGTACAGGCAGATGGGCAGGGCGTTTGGTGCAGTTGCAGAACCTACCACAAAATCATTTGGAGAGCTTAGACGATGCACGCTATTTGGTTAAGCAGGGTGATTTGGAAGAGTTTGAAATGAACTACGGAAACGTTACCCAAGTACTTAGTGAGTTGATACGTACTGCTTTCATAGCCAAGCCCGGTTGCACGTTCCACGTATGCGACTTTTCAGCGATCGAGGCACGTGTGATAGCATGGATAGCCGGGGAAACATGGGTATTGGACGCTTTCAGAGCAGGGCACGACATCTATTGTGAGACAGCGAGCAAGATGTTTGGTGTACCAGTGCAAAAACACGGCCCCAACGGAGATTTAAGACCAAAAGGCAAAGTGGCGGTTTTAGGTTTGGGATATGGCGGTGGTGTGGCAGCTTTGGAAGCTATGGGCGGCAAGAAGTTAGGTTTAACAGAATCCGAGGAAAAGGACATCGTAAACAAGTGGCGAGGCAGTAACCCACATATCGTTAAGTTGTGGCGTACAGTTGAGAAAGCAGCTATCACAGCCATTAAGACAGGGCGAAGCATAACAATACAACAAGGTATCGTAATCGGTTATCGTTGGGGTATGTTGCTAATTACCCTACCAAGTGGCAGAACTATTTGTTACCCACGTGCAGAGGTTGGAATTGAGACAAACGACGGTTGGCGAGGCGACCACGAAATTATCGAGTATGAGGGTTTGAACCAAACTACGAAGAAGTGGGAAAAGCTAAGAACATACGGCGGCAAGCTAACCGAGAACATCGTACAGGCTACGGCACGCGACATATTGGGTTGTGTGATACTTAGAGCCGAGCAGCGAGGGCTAAACGTGGTATTCCACGTACATGATGAAATCGTAGTGGAAGCAACACCCGACCAAAAACTATCAGACGTTGAGGCTTTGTTTAGCGAGCCTATACCGTGGTGCAGAGATTTGCCCCTAAAGGGTGCAGGTTACACGACACCATACTATTTAAAAGATTAAAACTCATGTTCTGATTATATTATGACACGAGAAGAAATACGACAAAAACAAATAGATGAAGCAACATCAACATCAATAACAGAAACATTGTTATCTACGCCTAACTATGAATTTAGCCCAAGAGCTACAGATTTGTTAGAATGTGCTTTTACGAAAGGCGCAGAGTGGGCTGACAGCCACCCCGCAAGCCCTTGGCACTCTGTTGCTGACGGAGATTTGCCACCCAGAGCAACGGGACAATATTCAAACTTAGTGATAATATTAAACGAAGATGAAGAAATGCGTTTAGATTATTATGATTGGAAGAAACACGACTGGTTCAGTCGTTCCAAAAATAATGATTTTAATGTAATTCATTGGATGGAGATACCAGAGCTACCAACGAAAGAATTTAAAATATGAAGTAATTGTGGAACAGAAAACAAAACCAACTCCTAAACCAAAACTGACAAAGGAACAGAATATGGAAACCCTTGCGTAACTTCGGAGACCGACAGGGAGATGCGATAATATACAAGGCGGAGGATTGTCCACGCCTTAACGAATTTGCCCTTAAAAGCCTTATAAATGGGTATGACAGAGCAATAAAATACAGA
>JALFSW010000072.1 GCA_022779305.1 Prevotella sp.
TTTATAACCTCTTCGCATTCTTCTTTCGTTAATCCGCTTACATGTATCTTACCAATAATTGGGAAACTGATACACCCGTCATTTCCAACAAGGTAACCTTGAACTTGGTTTTGACCACTATTTGTTCTTTGCAAATTAAAAGGTGTCGCTGCCAAGGGATCACTAGTTTGTACATTAATCGTAAGTTCGTCTTTAGGCATTATCCTTGCATCATATAAACCGCGTGATGCAGCAAGACTAATAGAGTCGATGTTTTGGAAATAAGCAACCTTCTTACTCGAGCCACAGCCTATCATCAACATACCCATAACACAAATGATGAGCATTAAAAATATTTTTTTCATATTGTCCACTTCCGTCAATAACGTTATTCTATAAATATTTACGCTGCAAAAATACTACATTTTTCTGAGATTAACAAAATATAGGGCATATTTTAGCATGAAGTCAAGAAGAAAGCAAAATACCTTAGACATATTCTGACATTTTTGCCGGGATATGCCTAAGGTGATTTGTTTTTCATTGCTTTTTCACAATGTGACAACCTTTGATACTAAACAGGCGTAAAAAATCTAAGTTGAGAATATAATCGAGAATTTCTTTGTTGTTTCAAATATTGTTCGTACTTTTGCGAATAATAGATAATGTGTGATTATGGTGAATAAAGATTATAGTATTAAGCAAGAACAAGTTGCACGCTTTGCAAAGGCTATGGGGCACCCTACTCGAGTAGCAATACTCCAATTCCTTGTGAAGCAAACTCAATGTTACTTTGGCGATATTCATGAAGAATTGCCAATAGCAAAAGCAACTGTTTCACAACATCTGAAAGAATTAAAAGAGGCTGGACTGATACAGGGTGAAGTTGAAACTCCAAAGGTCAAGTATTGCATCAATCGTGAAAATTGGCAGTTAGCACATGAACTCTTTGGTGAATTCTTCAATCAGTGTGCTTGCAAGAAAGAGAGTTGCTGTGGGTAAACAGTCTCTTTTTTAGAAATAATATTCGTTGTTTTGCGAATTACAAATATATAATTTAATAATTTAGCGTATGAAAAATGTATTTTTAACAATTGTTCTTTGCTTGGGTTTGGTAGCTTGCGGCAATGGCAATGTAAAGAATGAGTCAAAAGTTGAAAAGCAAGTGAAGAAAGATGTAGTGGAGGTGTTGTACTTTCATGGCAAGCAGCGTTGTGCAACTTGTATGGCTATTGAGAAAAACACCAAGCACTTAATGGAATCAACTTTTGCAGAAAAACTAAAGAATGGGGAGTTAGTGTTCAAGTCGATAGATATAACCGAAGAAGAAAAACTTGCCGACAAGTATGAAGTGAGTTGGTCTTCACTTATTATCGTTGATTATGACAAGAGCGGTAAAGAGAAAGCCGTTAATATGACAGAATTTGCCTTTAGTAATGCTCGGGCTAATTCCAATAACTTCAAAAGGAGGGTTGCTGAGCAAATCAATACAATGTTAAACAACTAAAATGATGAACTGGTTACAATCATTATTGGAGAGTCGTTCAATACCTATTTTTACAGCGTTTCTATTGGGTTTGCTTACAACTCTTTCACCCTGCCCATTGGCAACTAATATTGCAGCGATAGGTTACATCGGCAAAAGCATTGATGACCGAAAACGAATATTTTGCAACGGATTACTCTACACGTTGGGGCGAGTAGTGGCATATACATTACTTGGCGTAGTGCTTATTGCTATGCTAAAAGGTGGTTCAAGCTTATTTGGTATTCAGAAATTTATCGGAAAATATGGCGAGTTATTCTTTCCCCCTGCGTTGTTGATCATCGGTTTGTATACACTCTTTGGAAGCAAACTACAACTACCTTCGTTTGGGTTTAATTGCAACGGAGAGGGGCTTATAAAACACGGAGGTTGGGGAGCATTTCTCTTGGGAGTGTTATTCGCATTGGTATTTTGTCCCACAAGCGGAGTGTTTTATTTCGGAATACTTATACCAATGTCGGCTACCTCAGTAATGGGGTATTTATTACCTATAATTTTTGCCATTGCTACAGCCTTGCCTGTGTTGATAGTAGCATGGGTATTGACTTTCAGTGTAAGGCAGATAGGTAAAGTTTATGGACGGATGCAGACTATTCAGCGGTGGCTAAATATAGCAGTCGGCATTTTGTCTATATTGATAGGAATTTATTATTGTGTAACCATTTATTTTTAAGAATTATGGAAGTTAAAGTTTTAGGTCCAGGTTGTGCTAAATGTAAGGCAACCTACAATGTAGTGGAGAAAATAATCAAGAAAAATAACCTTGATGTAAAGCTTACAAAGGTTGATGATATTGCAGAGATATTGAGTTACGACATTCTCTCTACTCCTGCCATTGTAGTAGATGGCGAAGTGAAAATCAAAGGGCGTGTACCAAGTGAAGATGAGATAAAAGAACTATTAGGTTTATGATACGGCAATTTGCAGATTGGCTCGTCTATGAAATCTTTGGTATAGATGTTACAACATCGCTTGGAATAGCAGTCAATTTCTTCTTTTACGACACGATAAAGATTATAATATTGCTCTTCTCAATAAGTTTTGTGATGGGGATAATCAATGCATATTTTCCTGTTGAGCGACTACGGCAATACCTCACAACCCATAAATTTTATGGTTTGGACTACTTCATGGCTGCATTGTTCGGTGGCATTACACCATTCTGCTCCTGCTCGTCAGTGCCATTGTTTATAGGTTTTGTAAAAGGAGGTATTCCGTTGGGTATCACATTCACATTCCTTATCGCCTCACCATTGGTTAGCGAAATTGCGATAGCAATGTTTCTCGGCTCATTTGGAGTAAAGGTAACGCTAATCTATGTGCTTAGTGGTACTGTATTGGCAATGATTGCAGGATATTTCTTGGGTAAAATGCAACTTGAACCTTATTTGAGTGATTGGGTAAAGAATGTACAAATGCAATTTAATGCACAAAGCGGCCAATGGGAAGTGGAGAAGAATTCTTTCTTGAAGCGTTTACCTGCTATCACAAAAGAGTCTTGGGGTATTGTTCGGAGCGTGTTGCCCTACATTATCATCGGTATTGGCATAGGTGCTGCGATGCATGGTTATATTCCCGAAGGATTTTTTGAACAATACCTTTCATCAGAAAATTGGTGGGGTGTACCTTTGGCTGTTATCCTTGCAGTGCCTATGTATGCCAATCCTGCGAGTATCGTT
>JALFSW010000010.1 GCA_022779305.1 Prevotella sp.
TCGGTCGTTGAAACAGCCAAGAAGCACAACAAAACTTCTTATCATGCGATTCAAGCCTTATTTGAGGCTTGATGAATTGGCATATTCTGTACCTACCGATTATCGCTGAATAGTTACAAGCGATTACCCCTACACAAAAAAAACTTAAATTTATCATTCGGTTTCTGTAAATATCGTAAAACTTTCTTATCTTTGCAGAATATAAATAACTACCACGCAAAGCGAATGGAATTTACAGCAAAACAAATCGCACAATTTGTGCAAGGAAGCATTGAGGGCAACGAAAACGAAACCATCAATACGTTTGCAAGAATAGAAGAAGCACCCAAAGGAGCTATCTCGTTCCTTGCAAGCGAAAAATATGCCCACCACCTGCAAACCACAGCGGCATCCATCGTGCTCATCGATGAAAACATAACAGCCGACCGCCCTGCAGAAACCACTTTCATACGCGTAAAAAACGCACGCGATTGCGTGGCACGATTGCTACAACTCTACGAAAGCATGAAACCCAAACCACAAGGCATTGACACCTTGGCTTTCGTTTCTCCAAAAGCAAAAATCGGACAAAATGTTTATATCGGAGCTTTCGCCTACATCGGCGATGGTGTGGAAATCGGAGACGGCACACAAATCCATCCCCACGCAACGATCATGAACAACACCCACATCGGCCAGAATGCCATCGTCTATCCCAACGCCACAGTCTATCACAACTGCCGCATCGGTAACAACGTCATTCTGCATGCGGGGTGCGTCATCGGAGCCGACGGATTTGGATTTGCACCCAACGAAGAAACCCACGAATACGACAAAATACCACAAATCGGTATCGTAACCATCGAAGACAACGTAGAAGTGGGTGCCAATACTTGTATCGACCGTTCGACCATGGGCAGCACCTATATAAGAAAAGGTGTCAAACTGGATAACCTCGTGCAAATCGCCCACAACAATGACATCGGCGAACACACGGTGATGAGTGCACAAGTGGGCATCGCCGGATCTACGAAAGTGGGTAGCTGGTGTATGTTTGGCGGACAAGTGGGCATCTCGGGACACATCACCATTGGCGACCACGTTTGGCTTGGCGCACAATCGGGCGTACCCAGTAGTCTTGAAAGCAATCAGCAACTCATCGGCACACCGCCCATGGAACAACGTCCCTACTTCCGTTCGCAAGCCATCTTCCAACGCTTACCGGATATGTACAGACAGCTCAATGCCCTACAAAAAGAAATCGAAGAACTCAAAAAAAATCGAGATTAAAACATTATGGAGACAACCAAACAAAAAACCCTCAAAGGAAGTTTCTCCCTTTTCGGAAAAGGCCTCCACACGGGACTCAACCTCACCGTCACGTTCAATCCAGCACCCGATAACACAGGATACAAAATACAACGCATCGACCTCGAAGGACAACCCATCATCGATGCAATTGCAGAAAATGTTGTGGACACACAACGAGGCACAGTGCTCGCAAAAGGCGACGCACGTGTCAGCACCATCGAACACGGAATGGCAGCACTCTATGCAATGGGCATCGACAACTGTCTCATTCAGGTAAATGGTCCAGAATTTCCCATCCTCGATGGCTCTGCCATCCTCTATGTGGAGAAAATCAAGGAAGTGGGCATCATCGAACAAAGCGCACCAAAAGATTATTACATCATCCGCAAAAAGATGGAATTCAGAGATGGTAATGGCTCTGTCATCACCATCCTCCCCGATGACGATTTCTCAATAACCGCCATGTGCGACTTTCAATCAAAATTCATCAGTAGTCAGTTTGCAACACTCGACCACATTGACCGCTTTGAAAAAGAAATCGCTTCGGCACGCACCTTCGTTTTCGTGCGCGACATCATCCCACTGCTCAAAGCAAACCTCATCAAGGGAGGCGACCTCGATAACGCCATCGTTATTTATGAGCGACAAATTACCCAGGACGCACTCGACCAACTCGCAGACCTCTTGAAAGTGCCACGCATGGATGCCAACAACATTGGCTACATCCAACACAAACCACTCATTTGGGATAACGAATGCACACGCCACAAACTTCTCGACATCATTGGCGACGTGGCACTCATCGGCAAACCACTCAAAGGGCGTATCGTTGCAACACGCCCCGGACATGCTGTCAATAACAAGTTTGCACGCATGCTCCGCAAGGAAATTCGCAAGCACGACATCCAAGCACCCAGCTACGATCCGAACGAAGAACCGCTCTTCGACAACATCCGCATTCGCGAACTTCTCCCCCATCGCTACCCAATGCAACTCATCGACAAAATCACGGCAATGGGCGCAACGAGCATTGTGGGTGTGAAAAACATCACTGCCAACGAACCTTTCTTCCAAGGCCATTTCCCTACGGAACCTGTCATGCCAGGAGTGCTCCAAATTGAAGCAATGGCACAGTGTGGAGGCATCCTTGTGCTTTCACAACTCGAAGAACCCGAACGATGGTCTACCTACTTTCTGAAGATCGACAATGTGAAATTCCGCAAGAAGGTGGTGCCAGGCGACACACTCCTCTTCCGCGTAGAACTCCTCGGACCACTCCGCCATGGCATCAGCTCTATGAAGGGCTACATCTTCGTAGGCGAACAAGTGGTGGCAGAAGCATCTTTCACCGCACAAATCATTAAAAACAAATAACCCAAGCATCAAAAACGCCCGCTACTCTGCTTGCAGAGAACGGGCTTACACACTATAATATATAGACGTAACATTACACACAATATGAACCAAATCAGTCCAATGGCCTATGTCCACCCCAACGCAAAGCTGGGCGACGGCAATATCATCGGTCCGTTTTGCTACATCGACGAAGATACAATCATCGGCAACAATAATCATTTCCTCAATAGCGTAACCATTCATCAGGGCGCACGCATCGGCGATGGAAACGAGTTTTTCCCTGGAGCAAGTATCTCTACTAAACCGCAAGACCTCAAATTCCAAGGCGAAAAAACCACTTGCGAAATCGGTAACAACAACTCCATTCGCGAAAACGTAACCATCTCGCGGGGAACAGCATCAAGAGGAAAAACCACCGTTGGCAACAACAACCTCCTCATGGAAAATATGCACATTGCCCACGATTGCATCATCGGCTCAAACATCATCATCGGCAATTCCACAAAACTCGCAGGGGAGGTCATCATCGAAGACCACGCCATCATCTCGGCTGCCATTCTGTGCCATCAGTTCTGCAAAATTGGCGGTCATGTGATGATTCAGGGGGGAAGTCGTTTTTCGCAAGATATCCCACCTTATATCACAGCAGGCAAACACCCTGTGAAATACATGGGACTAAACGTCATCGGACTACGCCGCCGAGGGTATACCAACGAACAAATCGACGCCATCCACGAGGCTTATCGCTTGCTCTATAGCCCTGGAACAAAGGAGGAAAACCTCAAAAAAATCAAGGATTCACTTCCCATAACGCCCGAAGTTCAGCACATCATCACCTTCGTGGAAAATTCTGAAAGGGGCATCATTCATTAATCTCCCCCCTATGGATTTCTAAAAATCCCAGACCGCCTAAATTCTCCTAGGAATCCCTAGAAAACCCTATGAAAGCCTAGAAAACCTAGATAGCTCTAGGCATCCCTAGATTTCCTAGAAACCCTAGGAACCCCTAGATCTTCTAGAAACCTCTACCCCACATGGGAAAAAAATCAAAACTCATTGTCGTCATCGGTCCAACGGCCGTTGGAAAAACAGAGGTAACGCTCAAAATTGCTGAGCGCTACCAAATTCCTGTCATCAATGCCGACTCCCGACAAATTTTCAAAGAACTTCCCATCGGAACGGCAGCACCCACCATCGAGCAACAAGCCATCGCAACACATTATTTCGTTGCCACTCACCACATCACCGACTACTTCTCGGCAAGCACCTTCGAAGAAGAAGCCCTGCAACTCATTCTCGAAAACCCTCGCCCACTCCACCTCCTTTCTGGTGGTTCAATGCTCTATGTCGATGCGCTCTGCAAAGGCATCGACCCTATGCCCACTATCCGAGAAGACATCCGCAACCTCATCATGCAACGCCTTGCCAACGAAGGACTTGCTGCACTCACCGAAGAACTCAAAACGCTAGACCCAGAACACTGGCAAATCGTAGATAAACAAAACCCACGACGAGTGGTACATGCACTTGAAATCTGCCACCAAACGGGCAAGACCTATACTTCTTTCCGAACCAATACCAAGAAAGAACGCCCTTTCGATCTTATTAAAATAGGACTTAACCGCCCACGCGAAGAACTCTATACGCGTATCAACCGCCGTGTGGAAGAAATGATCGATAACGGACTCATCCAAGAAGCACTCAAAATCTATCCGTATCGTACTCTAAATGCACTCAACACCGTGGGCTACAAAGAAACTTTCGACTATCTTGACGGACTGGCAACGCTCCAAGAAACCATTACACGCATACAAAACAACACCCGAAAATACGCCCGAAAACAAATCACGTGGTTCAAAAAAGACCCACAAACACAGTGGTTTCATCCCGAAGAAATCCATGAAATTTTGCATTTCATAGATAAGAACACCCAATAGCCCTACCCCCTCCAAAGAAAAATCCGAAAACAAAAACCACTGATAATCAATATCTTACAAAAAAGTTACACAAAAAATAGAAAAAAAATCAAAAAATATTTGTGCCATACGCAAACTTTCCTTACCTTTGCATCGTATTTATAAACATTGATTGTTTTACAGATTTAAAAAGCAGAAAAATGAAAAAATTAGTATTCGCATTCGTAGCTGTTGCTGCGCTTACTATCGCATCTTGCGGTGACAAAGCAAAAACTGAAGCTAAAGCAGATTCAACAACTGTTGACACAACAGCAGTTGACACAACAGCAGCTGACTCAACAGTAGCTGATACTACAGCAGTTGACTCAGCAAAAGCTGAATAATCTTTCAGCAAGAACGAATTAAAAGACTATCGTCCACTCGCTTCTGAGTGGACGATTTTTTTTGATCGCTAAAGAAAACTAGGGAGTTCTAGGTTTTTCCTAGAGTCTCTAGGTTTTCCTATGGGAACTATGTTTCTAAGACTTCCTAGGTTGCCTAGAGAAACTAGACTGCCTAGGGTTGCCTAGGGTTCCTAGGATTTCCTAGGGCTTCCCTAGAGTTCCCTAGAGTTCCCTAGAATTCCCTAAACACAAGAAACCACACCCAACGTTGTTCCAATAGCCGTCAAAACAGACAGCAAAATCTGAAGTAAAACCTTCCAACCTTCTTTTTTCATAATCATCTCAATTTAAAAAAATCCAACATTCAAAACAACAAAAAAACTAGAAATTCCTAGAAAAACCAGAAATTCCTAGGAAAAACTAGAAATCCTAGAAAAACTAGAAATTCCTAGAAAAACTAGGATTCCTAGGGAACCCTAGGAAAACCTAGAAACCGCACCCAATACGGCTTATGGCTGTCCGCTTTCTTCCTCAGCACCACTGCCCTTCTGATCACCAGCGGTCGAATAAACCTCAAGCTCCGACACCTTCACACCACTGATGAGTTGTTTCACACGCATCTTGTCGGCACCCACATGCGTTTCGGGTTGGAAAATCACATGAGGATTATAGATGTGTTTCGCAGCCACAAACTCCTTCAAATCCGTAACACCTTGAGAATGAATACCTACCTTAAACGAACCAAAACCCTCCAACGTTACACGACTGCCGTTTTTCAATTCGTAAGACATCTCACGAACCAGCGCACTGATAACTGCCAAGATGTCAGCCTCTGTCACTGTACATTTCTCACTGATGCGCTCTGCCAAATCCTTGATGCGCACTTGATTGTTCACCACCGCACGAGCATACCATTTGCCCTTTGTCTTACTGTTTTTGCGGTTGCTTTGATACATACGATACTTAATTGCCATAATTTTTAATGATTTAAAAAGTGAAAGACATGTTCTAAAAACGCTACATTTTCTTTTATCCTAATGTCACTTTGTTTCACAGAACCTGCCTAAAAATGAATTTATTAAACACTGATTTTATTTATCCTTACTCACTTACGCGACCTACTCCATGTACCCCTAAATGCTTACATGAATCCATCGCTTTTCCTTCTTACCCACGGGTTCTAAGATCAGCTCCTTGCAACACCCCAACGAGCGCAACACCCGCTCATACTTCCTACACATCTCTTCGCCAGAAACAAACACATCGGCTGCCCTGCCTTGCAAATGATAGGAACGTGGCGAACCACCCACTGCTGCATTCAACACACCACAACGATAACCACTCGTCACAATCACACGACCCACGTGCTGCCGCAAAGGTTCCAAAACACACTCGCAAAGCTGCCGCAGATTGCGTTCCACATCGACATTTCGCAGCCCATCTTCTGGATGTGCAGCTGGCACATTCTCAATGCCTCGCCTTATTGCCTCACCCGAACGCATCAGTTCTCCCAATGTGAAATGTGCCGTCAGCCGCTTCTCCATATCGAGCGGCTCTTCACGCTTTTTCCGCTTTTTGTCTCCAACTTTCTCACTCAGATGAAGAGCAGAAACATCACAAGGAACAGAAGAAAATATCTTTGTATCACACATATTATTATATTAAAAGGTTTATACATTTTTATATATTTACGTTTTTATCTGTTTTGCAATGCAAAGGTACTATCAAAATCTATCGTTTCCAAAAATCCTACGTATGCTATGTGATAAGCAAGACTGAAAGCAAATCGCAACCCATTGAATTTCAAAGCATTTCAACAGTAGACCACATAGAAGAACACACCACTTTCACATCCCGATTACTCCCCCCCGCTTCATCCGTTTAATGTCTAAACGCATTGGATCTTTCACTGCATTCTCCTGCAATAAATACATATAGCGCTCTGTCACGCTACACGAACGAATGTTCTTCCGTTTCAACAGATTAGCATAAACCGCCGTAGGAGATTTAGGGACTGATGTGTTCAACACCTTAAAAATACGATCGACTATCACCGAAAACGACAAGGGCATCCCTCGCTCGTCTCTCATCAGATTGGTTTCCCAAACAAGGTGCGATAGTTCCACCAAGTCGCGTTTCGATGCACGCCACTTCAATCCCTCATCGGACGAATGACGCATCAATTCTTTAAAGTTCTCCACCACCATTTTTGTCATTCTCTGCATGTCTTCTTTCTTGTTTGTCATCTCTTTATACTTTATTTAAGGTAAATATTATTTTCTCCGCCTCTCATCAATCAAGACGCTTGAGTTTAACCAAATCAGTCATCAGACCTCCTGAGAGTGCTGCAAAGATAAAAAGCAAGTGTGCAAAATATGTTCAATCAAAAATTTTTTTTGGTTAAATAACTGTAAACCCAAAAGAAAAATTTTGTCATCTAAAAAAGAATTTCTATCTTATGAATAACCCAGCAAAAAAAGAGGGTGTATCAAAATTCTGATGCATCCTCTATTTCTTATTATTTATGCAAACAAAGCCTCGACTTTCCCAAGCCGGGGCTTTGCCATATCACAAAAATTATGTATCTTTGTGGTATACAAATAAAATTCATGACAAAGT